>NZ_JBXENJ010000003.1:0-487843 GCF_056836725.1 Priestia sp. 3CA3 | reverse complement strand
TGGCCCGTTGGTCAAGCGGTTAAGACACCGCCCTTTCACGGCGGTAACACGGGTTCGAATCCCGTACGGGTCATCTCAAAAGCAGTTTGCATATGCAAACTGCTTTTTTTGTTTGTAAACAGAGTTTAGACAAAAGAATAAACTCTGTTTTTCGTTTTTCTATGATTTTCTCTTCACAATTTGCATTTCCTATAGCACATCTCTAAACGCTTGTTCTAAATTTCGAAAAAAAACCTACAATAGTAATAACAGAATACTGTTTGTACAAAAGGAGGGGAATGCGTGAAAAAAATTGTTTTGTGGTCCATCGGAGTTTTTCTTGTGTATGCAGCTTGTATATGGGTGTATTTATTTTATATAAGTGACACCTCTATTCCACAATCATTAAAAGGTACCAGCGTGGATCCGGCTACGTTTATGAATGCAAGAGAACTTATGTTAACCGAAAAATATTCAAAGATTAGAGATGCGCTCTTTTTTATCCGAATTCCATATGAGTGGTTAGGGTTTATTTTAATTTTAGTGTTAGGTGTGTCTAAGAAAGTGAATAAGTGGTCTAAAGACGTCAGTCGTTTCAGTCTTCTCCAAACTGCTATTTATGTATTTTGGTTATCTGTTCTGCTGCTGATCTACTCTTTTCCTATGGACTGGATTAGCTATAAGCTTTCAACGGCTTACCATATTACGACGCAACCTTTCCAAGGATGGATGAAAGATCTTTTTACAGATTTTTGGGTGAACTATGCCACGATGTTTTTAGTGATTGCTGTGTTGTATGCATTCATTCGTAAGTTTTCAAAAAGATGGTGGCTGTATGCGTGGCTAGTATCTATTCCATTTACGCTATTTTTGACGTTTATTCAACCAGTGGTTATCGATCCGTTATATAACGATTTTTATCCATTAAAGAATAAAGAGCTGGAGACGAAAATTTTGCATTTAGCAGATGAAGCTCATATACCTGCTAAGCATGTATATGAAGTAAACATGTCTGAAAAAACGAACTCTCTCAATGCATATGTAACGGGAATAGGTTCTAATTCAAGAATTGTGTTATGGGATACTACTCTTAATAAATTGACGGAACGTGAAATTTTGTTTATCATGGCGCACGAAATGGGTCACTATGTGAAGAAACATATTTATGTAGGGATTGCTTCAGCCTTAGTTTTATCGATTGTAGGTTTATGGCTAACGAAACATTTAGCTAGCTTTGTGATTAAGAGATGGGGGAAAGCATTAAAAATCACTTCTCTTAGTGATTTAAATTCATTACCGCTTATTCTACTTATTTTTTCTGTGCTCACATTTGCTGTAAGTCCTTTAACAAATATGCAGTCGCGTCATCATGAACTTCAATCTGACACGTACGCCATGGACTTAACAGGAGATAAACAAGCTGCTATTAAAACATTTCAGGATTTAACAAAATCAGGACTGTCCCAGGTGAATCCGCCGTATTTAGTGAAAATTTTTCGATATGGTCATCCAACAATATTGGAAAGAATTTCATTTGTTGAGAAGTATGAAAGAAATGAATAAGTGATATAAGAAAAAGTAAAGGATATATGAAGCCTTTTATACGTAGGTATTAATAGAAAAGCCTCCTTGCGAGTAGGAAAAAAATTCTAAAAGGAGGTTTCATTTTCGAAAGTACTGTTATATAATAACGTATGTAAAATAAAAACTGTTTTATAACAATAGGGAGGAATAGTTATTTGTGATTGAAAAGATAGCAGTCAAACTTATCAGCGTATATTCACCTCAGCAAAGTCTTACTACATGTCCTTCAACTATTTACTTATTTCATCTACGTTCTTACTAACACTATGGCAAACTGCTAATTTACTTCATCATGAAACAGACATATTCTCACTGCTGCGTTTTATATTTTTATGAATATAGAATTTTAAATTCATTAGGGGGTATAAAGAATGAAAGAGATTCGTGTAAAAAACCTTGAAGAGAACTGGAAAAGCGATGAGCGTTGGAAAGGAATTGAACGTCCATATTCTGCAGAAAAAGTCATTGGACTGAGAGGATCCATTGATATTGAACACACGCTTGCTAGAAGAGGGGCCGAAAAGTTCTGGAACTTATTAAAAACAGAGCCATACGTTCATGCATTAGGAGCTTTAACAGGAAATCAAGCAGTACAACAGGTAAAAGCAGGGTTAAAAGCCATTTATCTCAGTGGATGGCAAGTAGCTGCAGATGCAAACCTTTCAGGAAATATGTATCCTGATCAAAGTCTATATCCAGCAAACAGCGTGCCGCATGTTGTGAAACGAATCAATCAAGCGCTGCAGCGTGCCGATCAAATTCAGCATTTAGAAGGAGAAGGAGATATTGATTACTTTGCTCCAATTGTAGCAGATGCAGAAGCAGGGTTCGGAGGACAGTTGAACGTATTTGAATTAATGAAAGGAATGATTGAGTCAGGAGCATCTGCGGTACACTTCGAAGATCAATTGTCATCTGAGAAAAAGTGTGGTCATCTTGGCGGCAAGGTATTGCTTCCAACTCAGACAGCTGTGAAAAACTTGATTGCTGCTCGTTTAGCTGCTGATGTAATGGGTGTTCCAACACTTCTGATTGCTCGTACCGATGCTGATGCCGCTGATTTAATTACAAGTGATGTTGATCCTGTAGATCGCCAGTTTATTACAGGTGAACGCACCGCTGAAGGGTTTTATCGCACGAGAGCCGGAATCGATCAAGCTATCGCTCGTGGCTTAGCATATGCGCCATATGCTGATCTAGTATGGTGTGAGACGTCTGAACCAAACTTGGAACAGGCACAAAAATTTGCAGATGCTATTCATGAAAAATTCCCAGGTAAAATGCTTGCTTATAACTGTTCACCATCTTTCAACTGGAAGAAAAAATTAGATAAGAAAACGATTGAAAAGTTTCAAAGAGAAATCGCAAAAATGGGCTACAAATTCCAATTTGTTACGCTTGCTGGCTTCCACGCTTTAAATCACAGCATGTTTGAACTGGCACGAGGCTATAAAACAAGAGGAATGGCAGCTTATTCAGAGTTACAAGAAAGAGAGTTTGCTAGTGAAATAAATGGATATACTGCTACAAGACATCAGCGTGAAGTAGGAACGGGTTATTTTGATGAAGTGGCGCAAGTAGTTTCCGGTGGGACTTCCTCTACAACAGCTTTAAAAGGTTCAACAGAAGAAGAGCAGTTTCAGGCGCATAAATAACAAAAAATCTATGAGTGGAACGGTTGTTTACTTCCACTCATAGAAAAAATCCTAACAAAAAAGATTCTTACATCTGTAAGAATCTTTTTTTATGTAGTAAACACGATTTAACAGACAGCTGTTCTTCCTGAGAAGAAAGGTTCTGCCTGTTAAACGTACATATAAATCATTAACATGAATGAACTTCTTGAAATATTAAGTAGATGTTTGAAGTAAGGATTGGTACTGTGCTGATAGCTCATAAAAAGCAGTTTCATCACGTTGATCTAATGCCGTGTTAATGTTTGTTTCTAACAGTTCTTTTTGACGCTTAAAAAGCGATTCATCAATTACCATTTCGATATAAACATCCAACATACTCACAGTATCAATTACTTTTTTCTTGCGAGCGAGGGACTTCATCATTTCCGTGTACGATTTTTCATTGTTCATACCTCATCACCTCTGCACCCTTTTTATTATTATATAGATTAAAAGAAGAAAAAACAACTAATTTTCTAAATTTTTAGATTTTTATTTTTAGAAATGATAAAGTAAGAGGGAAACGCTACTTTCGTTTTTATCGATTGGCTATTTGGTTTAAAAATGAATCCTTGGGGGCGAAGAAATTGAATCATGTAAAAAAGCGTACGGTAACGGTAGAGGATTTGTATGAATTGAAGTCTGTGTATAACCCTCAGATTTCTCCAGATGGAAAAAGTGTAGTTTATACGGTTCGAGAAACGAAAAAAATAGAAAACGGTTATGAGACGCAGCTGTTTATGTTAGATCTTGAAACAAAAAAAACAAAGCAATTGACGTATTATAAAGGAAATAATCATTCTCCCGCCTGGTCTCCTGACGGCAGGTGGATTGCTTTTTTATCAGATCGCAGTCAAACCGTTCAGCTCTATCTATTAGCAGCGACAGGCGGGGAAGCAGAAGCACTCACAGATTGTGAAAAAGGCGTTAGTAATCCCGTATGGTCTCCTTATAGTGATGAAATTATGTTTTCTACAAAAATAGAAGAAAAAGCTGTAAGAGTTGAACAAAATCATGAGCATCCTCAGCCATACGAAGTGGAACGTTTGTTGTATAAATCTGATGCTAGCGGCTATTTAAAAGGTGAATATACGCAAGTTGCGGTCGTTAAACTTAAAAATAAAGAAGTGACGTTTTTAACGGATGGACCTTATCATCACTCTGTAGGATGCTGGGCCCCTGATGCAAATTCAATTGTATTTTGCAGCAGCCGAGGAGAGAATCCGGATTTATCGTTAACCATGGACGTGTTTATTTTGCATCGTGATACTAAAAAGTTAACATCTATTACAGCAGAAACAGGATATTTTCATCAAGTTTCGTGGTCACCAGATGGGTCATACATAGCTTACATTGGAAATGAACGTACATACGGATCGGCTTCAATGAATGACATATATATTTATCAGGTCTCCAATCAAAAAACAGCTTGTATCACTGCAGGTATAGACTTAGAAATAGGAGATATGGTAGCAGGAGATTTTCACTTTGGAAGAACAGCAGCGGGAATTATGTGGAGCAGTAAGGAAGAATTTTATTTTGTCGTAAGTGAAAAGGGTTCTGTAGGCATATATAAAGGAAATGTAAATGGAAAGTTAGACTCTGTGCTTATGGATAATGCTCACGTATACGGGGTATCTGTTCTTCCCAACGGTGAGGAAGCTATCGTAGCAATCAGTACATTTACACATCCCGGAGATCTTTATTCTTTAAATTTAAAAACAGAGGAACTAGTGAAGCTGACAAACGTTAATGATTCATTTTTAAAGCATGTGCAGTTAACGGAAGCAGAATCTTTTTGCGCGACTGCCACGGACGGTATACATATCCACAGTTGGGTCGTAAAAGCGGCTGCTGCCAACGATGTATCTCCAACCATTTTAGAAATTCACGGAGGTCCGCATCTTATGTATGGTCATACATTTATGTTTGAATTTCAAGTGCTTGCATCAAAAGGGTTCAATATCCTCTTTTCTAATCCAAGAGGCGGAAGAGGATATGGTCAAGCCTTTACAGATGCCGTTCGAGGAGATTACGGAGGCATGGATTATATGGATTTGATGGCAATAACCGACGAAGCAATTAACCGCTACTCTTATATTAATGAAGATACACTTGGCGTAACAGGAGGAAGCTACGGAGGATTTATGACAAACTGGATTGTAGGAAGTACAAATCGGTTTAAAGCAGCGGTGACGCAGCGGTCTATTTCAAATTGGACGAGTTTTTACGGCGTTAGTGATATTGGCTATTATTTTACCGAATGGGAATTGAAAGCTGATATTTATGAGAATCCGGAAAAACTTTGGAACCACTCGCCGCTTCGTTTAGCGGAGAACGTGAAAACACCGCTGTTAATCTTGCATAGCGAACAGGATTATAGATGTCCAATTGAACAAGCTGAACAGCTTTATGTGGCACTAAAAAGAAAAGATAAAGAAGTAGAATTTATTCGTTTTCCTCAGTCTAACCATGAACTTTCTAGAAGCGGTAAGCCTAATTTACGAACGGCGAGACTAAAATATTTAACCAGCTGGTTTAAACGTTATTTGCAGCAGTCTAAGTAAAAGCACATGTTGTTCTAGAGGTTCTGTTCGTGTAAGTAAGGGCTGGCTATATGGCAAGCGCAACAGGGCAGGAAAGATAAAACGCTGTAAAACTTTTGTTTGGTAAAGGAAAGTAGTACAATAAGTGAAAAGTAGCACAGTTGTTTAAATAAGGAGAACATTCGATGGATTTTGAAACATTAAAGCATTATTTGACATTAGACGGCGTCCTCGAGTTATTAAAACAATATCAATCATTTGGGATCATTCCCGGACTGCTGTTGCCTATTTTAGAAGCGTTTATCCCTATCTTGCCGCTTTTTGCGTTTGTAATGGCTAATGCTGCTGCCTTTGGCTTATGGTTAGGCTTTTTAATTTCATGGATCGGGAGCTGCGTTGGATCACTGCTTGTCTTTTTGATTTTTAGAAAATACGGACAGGCGAGGTTTTTACATTTTATCAGCCGCCATGCGCAAATTCGAAAGATTATGATTTGGGTGGAAAGACACGGTTTTGGACCGCTGTTTATTATGCTTTGTTTCCCTTTTACGCCGTCTTCAGCGATTAATGTAGTAGCTGGACTATCACGTGTCAGTATGGCTCAGTTTATGCTTGCTGTATTAGCGGGTAAAATGGTCATGATATTTATGATGAGCTTTATTGGGGCCGATTTTGTTTCATTTGTGAAACAGCCTTTAAAAGCAGTACTTGTTTTAGTGATCATTTTTGTCCTATGGCTTGTCGGAAAGCAAATTGAACGAAGATTAAATGAAAAATCTAAAGTGAAACAGTATGACAAATAGTTTGTTTATATATAACAAATAGTGATGAAAGACTGCTTTTTAATAGGCAGTCTTTTGTTATACATACAGCAGAAGAGGGTATTGTAAACTATGGAAAAACCTTTTCTTATAGGAATACAGCAGCATTTTTGAAAGGTTTTTTGCCTTTTTCTTAAAGAAGTTATTTGTCTGTTTATTCGGTTGGTAGAACAATGCACATACAGAGTATCTGTCTAGTAATGAACAAGTTTTTTGTTTATCAATTGTGAAAAATATGCTAAAATAAAAGAAAAAACTGGGAATAAATTAGACGTCTATTCCTAGTTGCACCTAAGTAATGAACCCTTTGTTTTCTAGAGATATACATGTTTTTTCTCAACATGTATTATCACCTCATGTATTTCAAAACGTTTTCTTAAAAATTATATGAATGATTTTTGAGCTTGACTACTAAGATGTAAGTAGAGGGATCATTACTAGAAAAGCACCGAATGATCATTAAGACGTGCTTGGCGTCGTTTTGAGGAGGGGAATGCGCTACTAAGATTCAAGCGACTTGCTGATTAATCGTTGTTAGTAAGCGTCTTATAGCGCGGGTGACATGAGATTAAAAGATAAAGTGGCAATTATTACGGGTGCAGCAAATGGGTTAGGGTTCGAAGCTTCTCGAATTTTCGCACAAGAGGGTGCAAAGGTCGCTATGGTTGACTACGATGCAAAAGTAGGAGAAGAACGAGCAGCTCAGCTAAAAGAAGAAGGCGGAGATGTAGCATTCTTTCAAGTAAACGTAGCGGATCGAGACAGTGTAGATGCAATGGTAGAAGAAGTCGTGAAACGCTTCTCTAAAATAGATATTTTAATTAATAATGCAGGTATTACCAGAGATGGAATGCTAACTAAATTATCAGTTGAAAATTTTCAAGCGGTCATTAACGTAAACCTTACAGGCGTTTTTCACTGTACGCAAGCCGTTGTACCGCATATGATTGCTCAAGGTAAAGGGAAAATTATCAGCACATCTTCGGTATCCGGCGTATATGGAAATGTTGGTCAAACAAACTATGCGGCGACAAAAGCCGGGGTAGTGGGAATGACAAAAACATGGGCTAAAGAGCTTGGGCGAAAAGGAATTAATGTGAACGCTGTAGCTCCCGGGTTTATTGAGACGGATATGGTGAAGGCGATGCCGGACAAAATCATTGATCAAATGAAATCCACTATTCCTTTACAAAGGTTAGGTCAGCCTTCTGACATTGGTTATGCTTATCTTTATTTAGCCTCTGATGAGTCCAACTATATTAACGGCACAACACTGCATGTAGATGGTGGAATCATGATGTAAAAGTAGAAAATAACTCGCTTTTCTAAAACTTTTCAGTGGTCATTTGGCTACTGAAAAGTTTTTTTGTTGCATCCAGCATTTCACATATGTGCAAAGTGGAATTTTGTCTGCAAGTTCAGTAAAATAATAAGGAGAGAGATAGAGAGATTTAGCTGATTATCACTATAAAATTTTGACGACTGCGTCACGTGTTTGCGTGGCGTTTATCCATTTTGCACTTAAACAACTAAAAATATAGAGAAGAAAAATGAAGGGGTGAAAACGTGGGGCTACAGTTTTTATTAGGACGTTCAGGAAGCGGGAAAACGGAATATCTTTTAAATAGCATGCGCCAAGAGCTGTTAAATGCTCCGCTTGGGCATCCACTTATTTATATTGTACCTGAACAGATGACATTTCAGTCGGAGTATGCGCTTGTTCAAACACCTGGGTTAGAAGGCATGATGCGTGCTCAAGTTTATAGTTTTACACGTCTTGCGTGGCGTATCCTGCAAGAAGTCGGAGGTATTAGCCGCTATCATGTGGATCAAACAGGTATTCATATGATGCTTAAAAAAATTATCGAGCATCAAAAAAAAGAGCTTCGATTGTTTGCGAATTCTTCAGAACAAGCAGGGTTTATTGAAGAACTAGAAAAAATGGTTAAAGAATTTAAACAGTACACGGTAGATGCACCGTCTCTCGAAGAGATGAAGCAAAAACTTCAAGCAGAAGATGAGAAAGTCCTTGCTGATAAATTACATGATTTACATCTCATTTACGGAGAATTAGAAAAACAGCTGATGACAAAATATGTAGATGGAGAAGATTATTTGAAGCTGCTGAGTGAAAAAGTAGTCTCTTCTGTGTACCTTGCTCAAGCAACGATTTATGTAGATGGATTTCATCACTATACTCCTCAAGAATTAACGGTATTAGTAGAGCTGATGAAAGTTTGTAGAGAAGTGAAAATAGCGGTTACTTCTGATTATTCATATCAAGATTTTATTCCAAATGACCTGCACTTGTTTCGATTAACGAGCGAAACGTATCAAGAAATAATGGGCCTGGCGGCTGAAAACGGGATAGAGATTCAAGAGCCAAACGTATTTAATGAACAAAAAAGGCATCAAAACAGTCCAGAGCTTGCCTATGTAGAACGATATTATGATGAACGGCCAACGCCGGAATTTCAGTCAGAGCCCGAGCACATTCAGCTGCTGCCTGCTGTTAGCCGAAGAGCAGAGGTAGAAGGGATTGCGAGAGAAGTGCTGTCGCTTGTGCGTGATCACGGCTATCGCTATCGTGATATTGCCTTGATTGTTAGAAATGCAGAAGACTATCATGACTTGCTTCAAACCATTTTTCGAGATTATGAAATTCCGTACTTTATTGACCAAAAGCGAGCGATGTTTCACCATCCACTCGTTGAATTTATTCGCTCAGTCTTAGAGGTGGTAAGCGGGTCCTGGCGATACGAAACCATCTTTCGGGCAGTGAAAACAGACCTTTTATTTCCTTTGTCATCTGATGTGCACCAGCTTCGCGAAGAGATGGATGAATTAGAAAATTACGTACTTGCTTACGGTATTCAAGGATCTAAGTGGACGAGTAAGGAGCCATTTACCTACAGAAAATATCGTTCGCTTGAAGACATGAACCTTGGGAAAACTGACGAAGAGCTTGCTTTTGAGCAAAAAATAAATGAATTAAAAAATATGATTGTTCCTCCTATTTATTCGCTTCAGCAAAAATTAAAACAAGCGAAAATAGGAAAAGAAAAAGCAGAAGCACTCTATCATTTTTTAACGAACTTAGATATTCCACAAAAGATAGAAGCGCTGCGCAATCGATGTGAAGAAGAAGGTAAGCTTCAAGAAGCAAGAGAGCACGAGCAGGTATGGAAAGCAATTCTTCACTTATTTGATCAGTTTGTTGAAATGATGGGAGAAGAGAAAGTATCGATTTCTTTGTTCGCGGATCTATTTGAGACAGGGCTTGACAGCATGCAGTTTGCACTTGTTCCGCCTGCACTGGATCAAGTGGTTGTGGCAAGTTTTGAGCGTTCGCGTTTATCCGATATCAAAGCAAGCTTTGTGCTAGGCGTAAATGACGGTGTGATTCCAGCTAAACCAAAAAGCGATGGCCTGTTATCTGAGAAAGAGAGAGAGCAGCTGCTTGAATCAGGCTTATTACTTGCGCCAACTGGAAGGCAAAAGCTGTTTGACGAACAATTTCTCATTTATTTAGCACTTTCCAGCTCTTCTGAAAAACTTTATGTTTCGTATCCTCTTGCCAATGAGGAAGGGAAGACTCTGCTGCCTTCACTCGTTATTAATCGATTAAAAGAGCTATTTCCGCTCCTGCAGGAAAAGCTGTTAATGACGGAGCCTACGGATTTAGAAGAAGAAAAGCAAGTTGATTATATAACAAATCCCTTAACGAGCATCGCGCATTTAGCCAGCCAGCTGCAAGGGTGGAAACGCCATTATCCGATGAGTTCCGCTTGGTGGGATGTATATAATTTTTATGTAGAAAATTCAGATTGGAACTCATACAGCGAGAAAGTACTAAGCAGTTTATTTTATAAAAACGAAGCAAAAAGGTTAACAAAGAAAACGAGTCAGCGTCTGTATGGAAAGCATATTCAAGCAAGCGTATCGAGAATGGAGAAATTTGAAGCCTGTCCGTACGCTCATTTTGCTTCTCACGGGCTTAAGCTTAAAGAACGAAAAGTTTTCAAATTAGCAGCTCCTGACATAGGCGAGTTATTTCACGCGGCGCTGAAGATGATTTCAGACGAGCTACGGGGCGGTCAAAAAGAATGGAAGAACTTAACGAGAAAAGACTGTCAGCAGCTTTCTACGGCTGCGGTGCACGAACTTGCTCCGCGCTTACAAAATGAAATTTTATTGAGCTCTAATCGCCACCACTATTTAACACATAAGCTGCAGCAAATTATTGAACGTGCGTCGCTTGTGTTAAGTGAGCACGCTAAGGTGAGCGGGTTTGTTCCTGTTGGATTGGAATTAGGGTTTGGTCCTAGCGCGGAGCTGCCTTCTATGCAGTTTACACTGCCAAATGGCCATACGATGGAACTTGTTGGCCGAATTGACAGAGTGGATAAAGCGGAAAGCTCCAAGGGACTTTTACTGCGTATTGTCGACTATAAATCAAGCGATAAAGCATTAAACTTAGTGGAAGTGTACTATGGTTTATCTCTTCAAATTTTAGCTTATTTAGACATAGTCGTGACGTATGCTGAACAGCTTCTTCATGATAATAGAGGAGCATTGCCTGCTGGCGTTCTTTATTTCCACGTTCATAATCCAATGATCAACAGTACTAAAGCATTACAACCCGATCAAATTGAAGCCGAAATCTTCAAGAAGTTTAAAATGAAAGGACTGCTTTTAGGGGACGAGGAAGCAGTCCGATTAATGGACGAAACGTTAGAATCAGGGCACTCACAGGTTATATCGGCGGGTATTAAAAAGACAGGGGGCTTTTATTCCAATTCTTCGGTTGCGAGCGAAGAAGATTTTACACATCTCCGTCAGTATGTGCGAGGTAAGTTTGTAGAGGCAGGTACTGAGATTACAAATGGAAAAATTGATATTTCGCCTTATAAGCTAAAAGATAAAACACCATGTGCGTTTTGTGAATACCGCTCAATCTGTCAGTTCGATGAATCAATGGAAAACAACGAATATCGTCAGCTTAGTACAGAGAGTCAAAATGTTATTTTAGATAAAATTCGAGAGGAGGCCAAACGAGATGAGTGAAGATATACACGTAAAACCGGCCGACTCCCAGTGGACGGATGATCAGTGGAACGCCATTGTTTCATCCGGTCAAGATATATTAGTAGCCGCGGCGGCTGGCTCAGGAAAAACAGCGGTTTTAGTCGAACGTATTATTAAAAAGATTACGATGGGCGAGGAACCAATCGATGTTGATAGATTACTAGTTGCTACGTTTACAAATGCTTCTGCAGCCGAAATGAGAAATCGAATTGGAGAAGCATTGGAAAAAGAGTTAAAAAAGAATCCATCTTCTTTACACTTGCGCAGACAGCTTAATTTATTAAACCGTGCGTCGATTTCTACGCTCCATTCTTTTTGTTTAGAAGTCATTCGAACGTATTATTATTTGATCGATGTAGACCCTGGTTTTCGAATTGCAGATGATACGGAAGCGGATCTTCTGCGTGAAGAAGTATTAGAAGAATTGTTTGAAGAGCAGTACAGTATTGAACAGAACGAGCGATTCTTTGATTTAATTGATCGTTATACAAGCGACAGAAATGACTTAGATATTCAGCTTATGGTAAGAAAGCTATATGACTTTGCACGATCTAATCCCGACCCAAACGGCTGGCTTAAAATGATTGTGAGTCAATATGATGTCACAGAGAACTCTTCTATTGATTCACTTCCGTTTTTGTCTTTTCTTTTACAAGAAGTAACAACGCAGCTCGTGGGCATTGAGTCGATTTTAAAACAGGGCTTAGAGCTAACAAAGCTGCCGGGAGGGCCTGCTCCTCGCGCCGTTAATGCAGAGGAAGACCTGGCTCAAATTCATCGGCTGATCAGCGCTTCTAAGCATTCTTTTGCTGATTTGCATGAGGAAATGCAGAATTTGAATTTTACTCGTTTAAAGCCATGTAAAGGAGATGCATACGACTCGCAGCTTTTAGATGATTTCGGAGAGCTTCGCAAAAAAGCGAAAACAAGCCTTGAAAAGCTTCATGCTGATTTGTTTTCTAGGCCTTTGTACGGCTACATGGCTGATTTTGAAAAAATGAAGCCCGTTATTGAAACGCTAATCTTTTTAGTTCAGCGCTTCGGTGAACGATATGAACACAT
The DNA here is from genome assembly GCF_056836725.1 of Priestia sp. 3CA3. Taxonomy (NCBI): domain Bacteria; kingdom Bacillati; phylum Bacillota; class Bacilli; order Caryophanales; family Bacillaceae; genus Priestia; species Priestia sp. 3CA3. Next base: position 475,087 of record NZ_JBXENJ010000003.1, on the reverse strand, counting down.
CAAAAAAGAGAAAGGGTTAGTAGACTTTTCTGATTTAGAGCATTATTGCCTGCAAATCTTGAGTGTAAAAGAAGACGGGGTGCTTAAGCCTTCGTCCATTGCTCAAAAATATCGCACTCAGTTTGAAGAGGTGCTTGTTGACGAATATCAAGATACAAATATGGTTCAAGAAACACTAATTAAATTAGTGACGAGAGATAGTGAAGAACAAGGGAATTTATTTATGGTTGGAGATGTAAAACAATCCATTTACCGCTTTCGTTTAGCGGAGCCATTTTTGTTTTTGACGAAGTACAAGCGATTTACGCAAGATGGACGACAATTTGGAAAACGTATTGACTTAAATAAAAACTTCCGAAGTCGTTCTCAAGTGCTTGACGCCACAAACTTTATTTTTAACCAGCTGATGGATGAAGAAGTAGGAGAAATTGCATATGACGATGATGCTTCTTTAAAATTAGGAGCATCGTATCCAAAAGTGGAAGGAATGGAAACGGAGCTTCTGCTGATTGCAAAAGAAAATGCAGAAGAAGGAGCGGAAGAAGAATCGGATTCTTCTCTCGTCGCTTTTTCAGAAGCAGAGCTTGAAACCGCTCAGTTAGAGGCAAGAGCAATGGCGCGCAAAATCAAAGAACTCGTTCAAAACCGTTTTCAAATATATGATCGCAAGCTCGATATCATGAGAAACGTAACGTATCGTGACTTTGTTATTTTGCTTCGTTCCATGCCTTGGGCTGCGCAGATTATGGATGAATTTAAACAAGAAGGCGTGCCGATTTATGCGGATTTATCAACAGGCTATTTTGATGCTACTGAAGTGATGATTATGATGTCTTTATTAAAAGTAGTAGATAACCCGCATCAAGACATTCCGTTAGCTTCTGTTCTTCGCTCACCGGTAGTAGGGCTTTCAGATGAAGAGTTGGCTACACTGAGAGCAGAGCAAAAGAAAGGAACGTATTATGATGCGTTAAAAACGTACTTAGCGGCTTCAGATGATGAAGAACTTCGCGATAAAGTGAAATATTTCTATGAGCAGTTAAAAGCATGGAGAACACAAGCTAGACAAAGCTCTTTGTCAGAACTAGTATGGCAAATTTACCGCGACACGGGTTTCTTTGAATTTGTTGGCGGACTTCCTGGCGGGAAACAGCGTCAAGCCAATTTACGTGCTCTTTACGATCGCGCTCGCCAGTATGAGGCGACTTCATTTAGAGGTCTGTTCCGCTTTTTACGCTTTATTGAACGGATGCAGGATCGAGGGAACGATTTAGGAGCTGCTCGAGCGCTGGGAGAACAAGAAGATGTGGTGCGTTTGATGACGATCCACAGCAGTAAAGGTCTTGAATTTCCTGTTGTTTTCGTAGCTGGTCTTGCTCGTCAGTTTAACTTAATGGACTTGAATAAAGCTTATTTACTCGATAAAGAACTAGGTTTTGGATCTAAATATATTGATCCGAAACTGCGTATTACGTACCCGACTCTTCTTCAGCAGACCATGAAGAAAAAAATGAAAAAAGAAAGCATGGCAGAGGAAATGCGGGTATTATACGTAGCTTTGACGCGTGCGAAAGAAAAACTTATTTTAGTTGGAACAGTAAAAGACGCACCAGAAAAGCTCAGACAATGGAGCTCCGTTATGGGACACGAAGATTGGACGCTTCCAGCTCACGTGAGAAGAGATGCAAAATGTTATTTAGACTGGATTGGACCTTCTTTAATTCGTCACAAAAATGTTAGTCATATGGTTGAAGGAGAGGTCCGGCCGGCCGAGATGATTTATCAGCATGCTTCAAGCTGGAAGCTTTCAACGTTATTAGCAGGTGATTTAGCCGAACAGCCTCTTGAAGAGCAGCAGCATCATGAAGAGCTTTTGAACGCTCTTCAAAAGCATGAGCCAGTTACAGAATCCAGCGATTATAAAGAGGAAGTGTATAGACGCTTAAATTGGTCTTATGATTATCGTGTAGCTTCCGTTCATCGTTCAAAGCAATCTGTTTCTGAACTAAAAAGGCAGCAGCAGCTGACGGATGCAGGTGCAAGCAATGATCTTGTTCGGGGAGCTAAAGCACCTCTTGAAAATCGTCCGCTGTTTCTTCAAGAGAAATCTCTCACAGGAGCTGAAAGAGGAACAGCTACACATGCCGTTATGCAGCAGCTTCCATTAAATAAAGCTTATACCCTCGAAATGGTTCAAGACTTTATTCAATCAATGGTTACTAAAGAATTGTTGACGCAACAGCAAGCGGATGCCGTTGATGCAAATGATGTAGCAGACTTTTTAGACAGTGACATTGCACAAGGTATTCGAACGGCTCGCACGGTTTATAGAGAGATGCCTTTTAGTTTAGGTGTCTCCGCTAAAGAAATCTATGATCATTGGGAGCAGGAAGATGAAACGATTTTAGTACAAGGTATTATTGATTGTTTATATGAAACGGAAGAAGGCCTCGTTTTACTTGATTTTAAAACAGATAATATTTCGGATCGTTTTCAAGGGGATTTTGAACGAGCAAAACCATTTCTAATTGAAAGATACCGCATTCAGTTAGAGCTTTACGCAAAGGCCATTGAGCGGATTGTGAAACAACCTGTTCAGCATCGCTATCTTTACTTTTTAGATGGTGGACATGCTGTTGAAATATAAGAAAAGAAGAAGGCGATAGTCTTCTTCTTTTTCACCAATAAGGAGAGAGTAACATGCGTTTATTACATACAGCGGATTGGCATTTGGGGCGAACGTTAGAAGGTCGAAGCCGTCTAGCTGAGCAAGCACAGTTTTTAGATGAACTGGCAGACATTGTGGAAGAAGAAAAGATAGATGCTATTCTCATGGCGGGAGATGCCTTTGATACGGTTAACCCTCCAGCAGCGGCAGAGCAGCTCTTTTACGAAAGTATGTCTAGGTTGAGCAACAATGGAAAACGTCCAATTATTGTTATTGCAGGTAATCATGATAACCCAGATCGGCTGTCGGCGGCTTCTCCATTAGCTGTTCATCAAAATATTACACTTCTTGGTTTGCCTACTACCGATGTAGAAAGCATTCACATTCCTACATCAGATGAAATATTAAAGGTTGCGGCTCTTCCTTACCCATCTGAATCAAGGTTAAAGGAACTGTTAGCAGAAGAAAATGATGAGCTGGCTCTTCGAAATTCATACGATGCCAGAGTAAAAGGTATTTTCGATAAAATGAGTGAGCAGTTCACAACAGATACCGTTAATATTGCGATGAGTCATATTTACGTAGCAGGCGGAAGTTCAACGGACTCAGAACGTCCAATTGAAGTAGGAGGAGCTTATACGGTGGCGGCAACTAGTTTGCCTGCTAATGCTCAATATGTAGCTCTAGGACATTTGCATCGCCCGCAAATGATCAATCGCGCCAACACCTTTGCAAGATATTCTGGGTCACCTCTTGCCTATAGCTTTTCAGAGTCAGGATATGCAAAGTCTGTTACCATTTTAGATGCTCAGCCAGGAAAAGAGGTTGAAATGACGGAAATTCCATTATCTAGCGGAAAGCCTTTGACGCGTTGGAAAGCAAAAAACGGATTGGCAGAAGTATATACGTGGCTTGATGAACAGAAAGATGCGCAGGCATGGGTTGATTTAGAAGTTCACGTAGAAGATGCACTTTCACTAGAAGAAATCCATCGACTTCGCAAGCTTCATCCAGGCTTTATTCATATTCGTCCGGTATTCAAAGCAGAAGAACTAGCACATGAAACACGTTCACAGCGCGAAGTGCCGATCGAAGAACTGTTTACAAAGTTCTACAGCAGGCAAACCGGCGGAGGGGCACCTGATGATGAGTTAGTCAAACTGTTTTTAACCTTGATTAACGATGAAGAAGTATCGGGAAAGGAGGATGAAAAATGAAACCTATTAACTTGACCGTTTCGGGGCTTCACAGTTTTAGAGAAAAACAAACTGTCGACTTTGAAGCGCTGTGTTCAGGCGGTGTGTTTGGAATATTTGGTCCTACTGGAAGCGGGAAATCCTCCATTTTGGATGCCATTACACTAGCTTTATACGGAAAAGTAGAGCGTGCAGCCAATAATACACAAGGAATTTTAAATCACGGGGAAAATGAACTGAAAGTATCGTTTACGTTCGAGCTGGAAAACGCTAGTCATAAAAAACGCTATACTGTTGAACGAAGCTTTAAACGGACAGATGAGCTGCGTGTGAAATCAGCTTCCAGTCGATTGATTGAAATCGAAGATGAAACGTACGTATTAGCGGATAAAACAAATGATGTAAACCAGCAGGTACAGGAACTTCTTGGTTTAACAATTGATGATTTTACAAGAGCTGTTGTATTACCACAAGGAAAATTTGCAGAGTTTTTATCGTTAAAAGGGACGGAACGTCGTCAAATGCTTCAGCGTCTTTTTAATCTCGAGCAGTACGGAGATCAGCTTAGTAAGAAAATACGCTATCAAGTTCAGCAGCTAAAAACAGACCTAGATAAAATCACGGCAGAACAAACGGGATTAGGTGAAGCTTCAACAGAGAAAGTAACAGAAGCCGAGCAGCTTGTAAGTGATAGCATTGTACTTTTGGAAAAACGAGAAAAAGAAGCGGCTGATTTGCAGGAACGATACGATCAGCAGGCATCTCTTTGGAAAGCGCAGCAGGAAAAAACACTGTTAGAAGAAAAACTAGTGCATGCTTCTAAGCAGGAAGAGGAGATTAAACAAAAGCAAGATTTGCTGACGAAAGCGCAGCAGGCAGAGCGTCTTTTTCCTTATTTAGAAACATTTGAACAAGCTGAAAAACAGCAGAAGCTTTATAAAGATAAAGTAGAAAAATTAAAAGTGCAAATTGTTCAGCAAAGTGAGGAATATAAGCGATCGAATAGCTTATATGAGCAGGCTCGCTTACAAAAAAATGAACAGCAGCCCAAATTAGTTGTTCAAAAAGAACAGCTTCAACAAGCTTCTGATCTTCAAAAACAAATTAAAGATGGGCAGCAAGAAGTAAAAGAAGCGGAAGTTTCTCTTCAGCAAAAGCAGCAGGCACTTCAAACGAAAAATGATGAATTAATAGAAGCGGATAAGCGGTATCAGCAGGGTCTGAACCTTCAAAAAGAGTTAAAAGAAGCATTAACAAAAGTGGAGATTCAACCTGATTATCGGCAGGCTGTTCAGCAAGCATTCTACCGTTATCAAGTATGGAATAATGATAAAAAAAATCTAGATGAAGGCCAAAAAACGTATAAAGAAAAAGCGGAACAGCTTCAGCATTTGCATACACAAAAACAAACACACCAAGAGAGATATCAGCAAACAATAGAACGAAGTAAAGAGTTATTTTCGGATATTCAAGGCTTGTATCACACTGTATGTGAGCGGGAAAAAGAGTTTCAGCAGCTTTTTCAACAAGCGGATCATTTAATGAGTGATCTAAAAAGACGCAAGGAAAAAGAATGGTCACATCGTCTGGCTCATCAATTAGCTGAGCAGCTGACTAAAGGAGAGCCTTGTCCAGTTTGTGGCTCTGAGCATCATCCTAACCCCGTGTTAAACCAAAAAGAAGAAAATGGTACAGTAGAATCAGCGGATCAGTTCGAAGATCAAGTCAATCAGTTGCGTGAACAGCGATTTAGCTATTCGTCGCTTAAAATGCAGCTTGAACAGCTTGCTAAACCTCTTGTTGAAAAAATACCTGATTTAGCTGGGTTTATGAATGAAGCTGGCCAAGTTCCTGCTTTAGGAGAAATGGGTACAGATGCCTTTGGTCAGTATGCTAAGAAAATAGAAGTTGAAATTAAATCTCTTGAGCAGGATTATTTGCAGGTAGGCGAAAAACAGCATGCAATTCTCGGGCAGGTACAAAAGGTCCAGCAAAGTCTTGAAAAGATTGAATTAGAGCTTGCTCATTATCAAAAAGAACAAGCTGAATTGGAAAGAAAAGTCACTCAGCAAAAACAAGCGTTACAAGCAGGAAGAGAAGCTTTTCAACAAGATTATCCTTCCTTTGTATTTGAAGAGATGGAAAAAATTAATGAACAGCTAAACGAGCGAGAAAAAGAAGAGCAGACAATAAAGGCTCGAATTGAAAAAAGCAGCGTATTTTTTGAAAATCAGCAAAAGAAAATCGAACGTCTAAAAGAAGAAAAATATGCGGGCGAAAAAGAATTTACAGAATTAAAAGCAATGCTGTCTCATAAACAATCTCTTGTTCACTCGCAAATTGAACGCTTGCGTACGCTTACAGATCAAGAGGATATTGAACAAGCGCTGCAAAAAACAGTTCACTTACTTGCGGAGTTAGAGACGAATGAACAGCAGGCGTATCAACATTGGCAGACTGTTCAAAAAGCGTATCAAACGCTGCAAATGGATGAAAAAGCAGCGAGCGAATCTCTAGAAACAGCTCATATCCAGTATAAAAAAGCAGCTGGAAAATGGGAAGAAGCGATAGGGAATTCTTTATTCAGCGAAGAAAAAGAAGTTCAGCAAGCTTTGTTATCACACGATGAGATGAAATTGTTGGATGAAACTGTTCAGGCTTATTGGGACAACATAAAACAGATGAAGTCATCAGTTGAACAGTTAAATATCCAGCTGAATCACCAGTCCATAGAAGAGCAGCAATTTGAAGAAACTCAGCAGCTGCTTCATGATATAAAAGCCGCTGTAAAAGAAGCCGTTCAGCTCAAGGGAGCAGCTGAGCAAACGTTAAAAAGCGTCAAAGAACGGCATGAGCGATTTTTAGTGCTTGAACAGGACCGTGAAGAAAAACAAGCGTTATTTGAACAGTATCAAAAGCTTCAAACAGTATTTAAAGGAAATGCTTTCGTCGAATATATTGCTGAAGAACAGCTGATGTCCGTTAGCCGAGATGCTTCAGAGCGTCTGGGTATATTAACACGTCAGCGCTATGCGATTGAAGTTGATTCACAAGGCGGCTTTATCATGAGAGATGATGCAAATGGAGGCGTAAAACGTCCGGTTTCAACTTTATCGGGAGGGGAAACATTTTTAACTTCCCTCGCTCTGGCCCTTTCATTATCTGCACAAATACAGCTAAGAGGAGAATATCCACTGCAGTTTTTCTTTTTAGATGAAGGATTTGGAACGCTTGATGGAGAGCTTCTTGATACCGTGGTTACGGCGCTTGAAAAACTTCAGTCCAATAATTTATCAATTGGAGTCATCAGTCACGTACAAGAACTTCGTGCTCGTCTGCCAAAACGTTTGATTGTTGAGCCGTCCGAGCCTTCTGGCAAAGGAACTAGTGTAAGAGTAGAAACTTTATAGGGAAGGAAATCTATATGAAGAAAAAAGACAGGCGAATAGGAACATGCGAATTATGCGGAAGGCAGGATGTCTTGACGACCGTACATCATTTAACGCCAAAGGAAATGGGCGGAGCGTTTGAACCGACGGCAAACTTATGTATTCCGTGTCATAAACAAATTCATGCGTTATACACAAATGATGAATTAGCCATTCGTCTTAATACGATTTCTTTATTACAAGCTGATTCTAAAATTAGCTCTTTTATTAAATGGATTCGTAAACAGCCTTCTTCTAAATTACCTAAAACCAAAAAATCAAACAGCCGAAAATCCAGGTGAATAACAAACCCCTTATCCGCTTTAATAGCAAAGATAAGGGGTTTTTTTAAGCATTTGCCGCTATATTTTGATCGAATAAATCTGGATCTAACGTATTTGTTCCTGAAATGCCGTTATTTGTATTAACAAAGTTACCTGTATTTAAAGAGCCTGAGCCTGAGGCTGTTTTAGCAGCGCTTTTTGGAGAAACATAAAACGTATCTCCAAACGTTACGACACCGCCCCCGACGCTCGTGATACTAACGGGTCCGATTATTGCTGGCATGAGGTTCACACCCTTTTTTTCGTGATATTAGTTTAGTATATGAGCAGTTTCTTAAAAGGTTCACTCACTGCCGCTAGCTTCTGAAGCAGCTTTCTTTGAAGCTCCTGTTTCAGCTTCCTTTGAAGGTTCATCGTTGATCAGTTCACGAATATGCTTAATGCGGGCTTCTGCATACACATTGCAGGTCGAGCCAACATGAATAACTGACGAGAATGAGCACCCTTTTATATCAATTCTGTTAACGCGGATTAAAGGTATTTCATTCCACGTTTGAACGGGAATAGGTTCGTAGTCACCATGGGGAATAGGCTCACTAAAGATAGCATAATCATCAAAATTTCCTTCTCTGCCGTAGAAAAACGGATACTGTCTCCGATCAGCTAACGCTTTATTAAGTAGGTGAATTTCTGTTGAATCTCCAATTTGGCAAAAAGAGCTCGCTGACAAGGAATTAATTTCTATATAATTAACAGAAGATGTGCGTGAAAGCATACATAAGCTCCTTTATGATAACGATAGTGGAACATAAGGACCGATAATCAAAGATTCCGCTGGTGTATCAAATGTTGAAGAGAGAGAGATGTAATTTGCATCACCAATTAAAAAAAGAGAAGAAGAAGATACGCCTGTAATACTAACGTCTCCAACAAGCAATTCACGGTTTACAACGTTAAAGTTCATGAAGGGGGTCCACCTTTCTTTAAGGATTCAGGTAAATACGTTAAAAATGCGTCAATTCCTTTTTTCATATCTTCATAAAGTTTACCGATAATTTGCGGTTTAATTTGTTCAAAATTCCGTTCCATTTCCTCCGGCTGAACTTGCTGTATATAAAAAGTAATCCGCTGCTGCAGCTGCTTTTTAATATCTTCTAAAATAAACTCGTAGTACGATTCATCAATCATCATCGAGCGCTCATCAAGCACATGTTGAACCATAGAGAATCCATATTGATTAAGCTCATTTAAAATCGTTTCATGAATATCAGAGACCCACTGCTTTTCTAGCTGGCGATCCAATGGTTTTAAGCTGGGGTTTTGCGGTCCAGGACCTCCGGGTTGTCCCGGCTGCTCACCTTGAGGCTGCTGACCTTGTGGCTGAGCTCCTTGCGGAAATGTTACTTCTGGTTTCTCATTAATAATGATATCTTCTAAATTATCGGGTGTAAGAGGGTTTAATCCAATATTTAATGTTCCATCTAAAGAATCAATTTTTAACTGTTCAAATTTATATTCAATTTTATCAATTTTAATAGGTGGCTGTTCACCTAACTCTTTTATTTTTTGCTGAAGTTCTTGTACGTTTTTTTCAAGCTGAGCAATGCGTTCTTCTTGCTGCTGAATATACGAAGACATTTGCTGAACATACTGATGAACCTGCTGAATATAGTTCATGTTATCCACCTTCAATCACCTCGATTCCCTTATCTCCCGATAAAGAAAATAGTTATATATATACATATGGCGATGAAGGTTGTAACATGTCAGTCGTTGTCTCGAGCTGGGGGAGTTAACGACTGTGAAAAAGGAGCGGGTGCAGTGCCAGCACCGGTTCCGGGAGTAAAGGTAGAGGGAGAAACAGATCCAAGAATGCCTTTTTTTGTTTCAGTAGGTGCAGCGCCTGTAAACCCTCCTGTATTAAAGAGATTTGAGTTTGGTTTAATAACACCTACGCTTCCAATTTGAAGTACCGAAGAGTTACTTACGGCACTGATTTTCATACTTTGAATACAGATACTTTGATTTACATAAAAGTTCATAAGCATCCTCCTGTATGAGCTTCATTTCTATTAGAGATTTCCAGCGACATTTTGATCATTTACGTCATTGTCCGACGTATTCGTTGAGCTCTGCTGATTCACAACATATAATCCGTCGCCTGTATTAAACGAACCTGCGCCAGCAAATGTTTTAGCAGTAGAAATAGGGGCTATTGTATAAACATCTCCAATATGAAAGACGCTGGCTGAACCAACACTGTTAAGATTAACAACACCAACAATGGCAGGCATAGGCAAACACCCTTTTAATTTAGTCTAGTAACAGCATATGAAGCCTAGACAAAAAGGTGATTAATGCTTTTTCCTTATCTATATGCAAAGAGTAAGTAAAACATTAAAAAGAGGAATGGAAATAGTAAACATTGAAGAAAAACTTTTATGTTCGATATAATGTGAAAGCAATAATGAAAGCATGTAAGGTGTGAAAGAATGAAACGTTTCAAAATGAACGCGACTGATAAAGAACAGCGTATTGAAGCAGCGGATGTATTAAAAGGAATCGCGCTTATTGGTATTTTGCTGATGAACATGCCTGATTTTTATTCGCCTGCTGCCTATTACGACAATAATTTGATGAATGGTTCAAGAATGAGTTATGTTGCTAATGGATTAGTTGATATAGTAGTAGGGCAGACAGGGTACGCGCTGCTTGCTATTTTGTTTGGATTTGGTTTTATGAAAATGTTCCAGCGTACATACGAAAGGCAAGTAAGCTTTACTCCTTTTTATGTACGAAGAATGACAGCTTTGCTTCTCGTGGGAGCTATTCATGCTGTATTTATTTGGCACGGTGATATGATTGTGATATACAGTTTCTTTGCTTTGATTATGCTGTTTTTCCAAGAAGCAAAGAAAGAAGTGTTATTAGCATGGGGAACCGGAATATTTAGTATTTACGCTGTGATTATGATTGTTATTTTAACGGTAGCGGCTTTTGCTAATGAAGGAGAGACAGCAGCGGGAATTCACCAGCCTATTATTGACCAAGCGCTTCAAGTATATGGACACGGAAGTTTTGCGTCAATATTTCATCAGCGCTTGCTGGATTGGTACTACGCGTATAATTTAAATACGGTTCCTTTTCTGTTTTTATCGCTATTTCCACTGTTTTTATTAGGCGGTTTTATGGCGAAAAGCGATTGGTTCGAAGGAATAGAAGAATATATAGTGGAGACAAAGTGGCTTTGCCTTATTTCATTTATCGCGTATACAGTATCATCCGTACTGCCGTATGCTTTAGATCACAATGTAGCTACATCCTATATCCACGATACAATCGGAGGAACGGCAGGAGCAATTTTTGTTGTAACGTTGGTCACATTGGCTATGCGAAGTGTATCTATTCGAAAAATCATGCAGCCATTTGCTTTTTTGGGGAGAATGATTTTAACTAACTATATTGTCCAGTCCATTGTATGTACATTCCTTTTTTACTCATATGGGTTAGGATACTACGGACATATTTCAATTGTAGAAGGATTGGCTATTGCGGGGATTATCATTTTTATTCAACTGCTGGGAAGCTGGATATGGATGAGCCTATTTTTAGATGGGCCCCTTGAAAAACTCATTCGGTATGCTACATATGGACGCAGCCTCTAAAAATCCTTTTCCTTCCTTATATTATTGGTGAAGGAAAGGTTTTCATGATATGATATTTTCAGAAAGGACGTGAGATGAATGGCTCCACTACATATTCATGTAACGCTTTGGACATTATTGATTATCTCGTTTGTGGTTTCGTTGATTTTACATCGAGCAGGTAAAGCTAAAGGTCAAAAAATCTTACATATGGTGGCGAGACTTCTATACTTATTAGTGTTAGTATCAGGTCTGCATATGTTAGCAGCTTGGTACCATTTTCAAGGCGCAGCGCTCATTAAAGGAATTGCCGGAGTGTTAGTGCTTGTGGGAATGGAAATGGTCCTTGTTCGTACTGAAAAAAGAAAACGTACAGGCGTTGCTTGGGCAGTTCTTGTAATTGCGCTTATCTTAGTATTCTATTACGGATATGTCGTACTAGGATAAGAAAAGAGGATAGGGCAAGAGTATTTTAGTTCAAAAAAATCGAAGTATTAATCAGAATTCTGATTAATACTTCGGTTTTTTTTTCGTTGTCATGGTGAAAGTAAATTTAATGCGTGTAGGTGCTTCTAGCTGTTGATTGGAGGGCAAGGCGAAGACTCCTGCGGGAAAAGTGGCACAGGTGAGACCCCGCAGGAGCGTAAGCGACGAGGAGGCTCATCGGCCGCCCGCGGAAAGCGAAGCCTTGCATGGAAATCAATAGCGGTTTAAAAGCAATCAATACGAACTCATATATCCAATTTTTTCTTTTTAGATTAGGTTGATGAAGTTATGTCTCAAACTCTTTTCTTTTACTTTAATCTAAAAAAAGATTCATTGAACGTTCTCCATCGTTAACGGTATATTCAAATCGGTCTAGGTATTGCGTGCCTCGTTCGAATAAATGCTGAACGGCACAAATTTTTTCCTCATTGTCATAAATGATAAAATTAGCACCTTTTGTATCACCGTCTGTCGGTAAAAAACATAATGTGTTGTGACAGTAAATACAATCATAAAGAGAGAATTTTAATGAATTTAAGTGCTGAGTGAATGATAAAAAGGTCTCTTTCGGTAGTGATTGAAGAAGCTGTTCGTATGCATAAGGTAGCTTTTTAGTCAGTCTTAGCTTATCTCCATTTCGCAATAAATACGTTCCATCGTGAAGCTTTATTTGACGGTCATCAACCATAATGGCTTTTTCCCAGCGTGTATCAATAAGAAGTTCTAATGTCTCATCCATTACTTCATGAAGCATGGAAGCTTCGTCACTTTCATCTTCAAAGAAAATCCACTGTGAATCAACACATTCAACCGTACCAATCACGAAGGAACGCGGCTGATTGTTCATAGCTTGTTGTTTAGAATAATGATTCATAATCAAACCTCCGTGTGAAATTTATCCATATTTTTTTATTGCCTAAAAAAGCTCTCTTTATAACTGAAAAGTAAAAATAAAATGTAAGGACAATTCAACTGTAACTACTGCGTGCATACAATGGCATTATTTCATTCATAAACAAGAGCGTGAAAGAAAGGATGATAAACGATGTGTGGTATAACGGGTTGGGTCGATTTAAAGCGATCGCTTTTAAATGAAACAGCAACAATAACAAAAATGGCTGACACTTTATCGAAAAGAGGTCCTGATGACACCAACGTATGGACACAGCAGCATGTTGCTTTTGGGCACAAACGCTTAGTTGTAGTAGATCCTCAAGGCGGAAGACAGCCGATGACGCGAGAAAAAAATGAACAGCTCTACACGCTTTGCTATAATGGAGAGCTTTACAACACGGAAGATATTCGGAAAGAATTACTAAAAAGAGGTTATCAATTTCAGGGACATTCAGATACGGAAGTACTTCTAACATCTTATATAGAATGGAAAGAATCATGCGTAGATCATTTTAACGGTATCTTTGCTTTTTCGATCTGGGATGAAGCCAATGAAAAGTTATTTATAGCACGCGACAGAATGGGAGTGAAGCCCTTATTCTATCGATCTTATGAAGGTGGAATTCAATTTGCATCAGAATTAAAGGCGATATTAGCTCATCCTGAGGTAAAAGCAGAAGTAGGATTAGATGGATTAGCAGAAGTGTTTGGCTTAGGACCTTCTCGTTCTCCCGGCCACGGCGTATTTAAAAACATAAATGAATTACGCCCGGCTCACGCGCTCACGCTTACGCGTAACGGATTGAAGATTTGGCGATACTGGAACGTAAAAAGTGAGCAGCATACAGATAATTTAGCTGAAACAACAGAAAAAGTTAAATTTTTAGTGCAAGACGCGATTGTAAGACAGCTAGTGTCGGATGTCCCGGTTTGTACATTTTTATCAGGTGGAGTGGACTCAAGCGCCATTACAGCAATTGCTGCAAATGCGTTCAAAGAAAGCGGCAAGGGCTCCCTTCATACGTATTCTATCGACTATGAAGACAATGATAAATTTTTTAAAGCAAATGAGTTTCAGCCAAATTCTGATGGAACTTATATCAAGCTCATGTCCGATACGTTTCAAACAAATCATCATCGCTGCATTATTTCAACGGAGGACCTTGTGCAGCATTTAACAGAGGCTGTAGAGGTGAGAGATCTTCCTGGAATGGCTGATGTAGATTCATCGTTGCTTTGGTTTTGCCGTGAAATCAAACAAGATTTTGTCGTGAGCTTATCAGGAGAATGTGCAGATGAAATTTTTGGAGGATATCCGTGGTTTCACCGAAAACACGATTTGTCTTCGGATACTTTCCCGTGGATGCGCTCATTAGATGCTCGAATTGATTTGCTGCAAAGTTCATGGAGAAAGAAATTACAGTTAGAAGATTATGTACGTGCAAGATATGAAGAAACGTTAAAGGAAGTGCCTGAATTAGAAGGTGAATCGTTAGAAGATGCGCAGCGGAGAAAGCTGTTTTATTTAAATCAGGTTTGGTTTATGACAACTTTATTAGATCGTAAAGATCGTATGAGCATGGGAGCGAGCTTAGAAGTACGCGTACCTTTTGCAGATCATCGCCTTGTGGAATATGCATGGAATATTCCATGGGAGATGAAAATGACGGGCAATAAAGAGAAGGGGATTTTACGCAAAGCGCTTGAAGGAATTTTGCCTCATGACGTTCTTTATCGCAAGAAAAGCCCTTACCCTAAAACGCATAACCCAGCTTATACAAAAGCTGTAACTGTATGGCTTCAATCTCTTTTACAAGATAAACAGTCACCTCTTTATGAATTTTTTGATAAGCAGCAGTTAAAGCATATTATTGATACAGGCGGAGAAGGATTTAAAGCGCCGTGGTTTGGTCAATTAATGACAGGGCCTCAGCTGCTAGCTCATCTAGCTCAAATTCACGTCTGGTTTACTCACAATAATATTCAAATTGTTGAATGACAGGACCCTCTCAGTACAGAGGGTTTTTTTATGAAATCAGTCATCCATTTCTCTTTTTTATACGTTTAAGTAGAGAAGAAGACCGCAGTCTATTTTTGTATAACTTTACATAGATATAAAATAAAAGCTTGAAAGCACCGAATAAAGGGAAAGTGTACTGAAACCCTGGAAAAATGGTACAAACGTCATATTTTCATGGTTTAGTTATTGGTAATTTTATGATTCGAATAAAGACAAGCAGTTTATCGTTGTGTTTAATAATAAAGCTTTGTATAATGTTTGTATAACTATTGTATAAGATTAGGAGTGTATGTATGCAAAAAAACGTAATCGTGATTGGAGCAGGTCCAGGAGGACTAGCGGCAGCAATGCTGTTAGCAAGTCATGGCTATAAAGTAGATGTATATGAAAAGCAAGGATACGTGGGCGGGCGAAATTCAGCGATTAAAATGTCAGGTTATACGTTTGATATGGGTCCTACATTTTTGAGCATGCCACAGATTTTTGAAGAATTATTTCAAGCTGCTAATCGCAATGCGCATGACTATATGGACTTAAAACGTCTAAATCTCATGTATGAGCTTATCTTTGATGATGCACAGATTCAGATGACGGATAACCATAAAAAGATGAAAGAAGAAATCGAACGTTTATACCCAGGAAACGGGGAAGGCTATGAGCGCTTTATGAAAGACACCGAAGCAAAGATGGCGGCTTTGCTGCCTTTATTGCAAGGGCAGATGGATCGTTTTCATCACTATTTAAAGCCTGAAGCAATTCGAGCACTGCCGCATTTATCCTTAGGTAAAACGCTCTATGATGTACTTGGCAAGTATTTCACTGATGAGAAATTGAAATTAGCTTTTACTTTTCAATCGAAGTACTTGGGAATGTCCCCTTGGGAATGTCCAGGAGCCTTTTCTATTTTATCGTTTATGGAACATGCCTACGGTATCTTCCATCCGATAGGAGGAGTAAATCAGCTATCTCAAGCAATGGCAAAAGTAGTGGAAGAACATCAAGGGCACATCCACTTAAACCAAGGTGTTCAAAAACTATGGATTGAAAATAAGAGAGTAAAAGGAATTATTCTAGAAAATGGAGAGCGAATGGGGGCAGACGACGTCATTATCAATGGAGATTTTGCTCATGCCATGACGAATTTAATAGATGAAGGTACGCTTAAAAAATATGCAGTTAAAAAACTTGAAAAGAAAAAATACTCTTGTTCCACTTTTATGATTTATCTAGGCATAGACAAACAGTACAAAGATCTGCCTCATCACACGATTGTGTTCGCTGAAGATTATAAAAAAAATGTAGAAGAGATCACAAAAACGTTAGCTCTTTCAGAAGACCCTTCCATCTACATTCAAAACCCAAGTGTAACAGACCCAACTTTAGCACCAGAAGGAAAGTCTGCTCTTTATATTTTAGCGCCGGTTCCAAATAATTTCAGCGGTGTAAACTGGGATGAAAAACAAAAAGCTTTTCGAGATGCAGTATTAAAAATTGTAGAAAAGAAAACGGGTTTCAAAGATTTAGAGAGTCATATTGAAGTTGAAAAAATCATTTCACCAAAGCAGTGGGAAGAAGACGTGCTGGTCTATAAAGGAGCGACATTTAACCTTGGACATCAGCTCACTCAAATGATGGTACTGCGTCCGCATAATAAATTTGAAGAATTAGAAAATTGCTGGCTAGTTGGAGGAGGAACTCATCCAGGGAGCGGTCTACCAACTATTCTGGAATCATCCCGCATTACGACAAAGCTCATCTTAAAAAGAGACGGACAATTACTGAATGAGCCGTTTAAAACCATGAAGGAAATGGAGAGTGCATTATGAGAACAGCAATTGTTGGAGGCGGAATAGGCGGTTTAATTACCGCTTTGTTATTAAGCAAACGAGGTTTTTCTGTTGATATTTTCGAAAAAGAAAACAAGCTGGGCGGCCGGCTGGCGTTTGTAGAAAAAGACGGTTATAAAATTGATGAAGGTCCCACGATTGTCTTGCTGCCTTTAATGCTTGAACGTATTTTAGATGAAGCGGGCATTTCTGCTTCTCAATATGAACTAATACGCTGTGATCCACTTTATGATATTCATTTTCCAGACGGTACGACCTATACAAAAAAAGCGACTGAAAAAGATCAGTTAGAGGAGATTAGCCGTTTGTTTCCAGGCGAAGAGCAAAACTACCGGCGTTTTATGACTGAATTAAAAAAGCGATTTGAACTAGGAAGTAATGCATTTTTGGAAAAAACATTTGTAAATAAACGAGATTTTTGGACATGGCAAAACATTAAGGCATTAAAAAAAATGAATGCAAATAAATCAATGAGAAAATTTGTTTCAACGTATTTCCATGATGAACGTCTAGTAGATGCCTACTCGCTGCAATCTCTCTATATTGGAGGGAATCCTTATTCGGCACCAGCTATTTATTCCCTTGTTCCTTACAGTGAGCATGCTCATGGCATCTATTACGTAAAAGGGGGATACGCAAGTCTTGTGCCACTTCTTGAAAAGGCGCTGATAGAGCAAGGTGTAAGCATTCATTTGAATAAGGTGGTTCAAGAGCTTTCTATATCAGGAGACAAGACAGAAGGGGTTATTGTTGACGAAAAACTTCACCCATTTGATCAAGTGATTTTAAATGGCGACTTTCCTAATATGGCGAAAATTGCTCAAAAAAAAGAAAAGAAGTATGTGCCTTCGTCCAGCTGTCTGCTGCTTTATCTTGGTTTGAAGAGAAAATATGATCATCACAATGTGCATCAATACTTTATGGGCAATGATTTGGCTAAACATATGGAAGCAGTGTTTAAGCATAAAACGATTCCTGAAGATCCCGCTATTTATACATTTAATCCCTCTGTTATTGATCCATCCCTAGCTCCCGAAGGAAAAAGTGTGCTATATGCACTTGTACCGGTTCCATCAGGTGGCCACATTGATTGGAGCAATCAGCAAGATTTTGTTGATGGAATCATTCGAACTTTGGAAGAAAAAGGGTTTGGGGAGCTGCGTAAAGAAATAGAATGGGTAAAAGTACGCACGCCAAATGATGCTCAAGCATTTGGACTTTACGAAGGCGGAAGCTTTGGTATTGCTCCTGAGCTGTTTCAGTCAGGCGTATTCAGACCTCAGTACCAGCCGTACGAATATAAAAATGTTTTTGCGGTGGGAGCATCTATACATCCAGGCGGAGGCGTGCCAATTGTTATGCAAGGAGCAAAAATGTTGGCTGATCATCTTATTGAACAATCGTCTATTCAAACGGTTGCAAAGTTCTCTTAAGATCTTGTGAAGCCATAAGGAAATGATGGTTTATCCTTTAATAGAGAAAGGGGTCCTATATGATGAACATTTCGTTAGACAAAGCGTACACTCAGTGTGAAGAAATTATTAAAGAAAACTCAAAAACGTTTTACAAAGCTTTTTCCATGCTGCCGTCAAAACAAAGAAAGGCAGTATGGGCGGTATATGCATTTTGCCGTCAAGTCGATGATATTGTAGATGAAGGAAGTAATCCTGAAATAGAGCTGCAGCAATTCGAAGGAGAATTTGCTCGGTTTAAAAATGGAGAACTATTAAACGAAAGCGCCATGTGGGTAGCTCTGCGCAATGTATTTGAACAATATGAAATGAATGTTCAAGCATTTGACGATATGATTACCGGTCAGCGAATGGATTTAGTAAAAAAAGAATACGATACGCTTGATGAAGTGAAAACATACTCCTATCATGTAGCGAGTACGGTAGGGTTAATGCTTTTACCGATTTTAGCTCCAACTACTCATAAAGAATTAGAAGAAGAAGCAGTTGCGTTAGGCATTGCGATGCAGCTGACCAACATTTTAAGAGACGTGGGGGAAGACTTAGAGCGAGGGCGCATTTATTTACCGAAAGACCTTATGAATTCTTACGGATATACGCGCACGCTATTAGAGAACCGGTGGGTCACTTCTGAATTTATAGAAATGTGGGAGCACCTGGCCAAAGAAGCAGAAATGTATTATATAAAAGGGCTTCAGTCGATTCATAAATATCCCGTGGCTTCTCGTTTACCTCTTACAGGAGCGGCGCATTTATACCGAGCAATTCTTGATAAAATTCGAAAAGAACATTATGAAGTATTTACAGAAAAGCATTTTGTCACAAGTCAAGTGAAAAAGCAAATTATGACATCTATTTCTACGGGGTAACGCAAAGGAGCTACTTTTCCTTTGCGTTACTTTTTTTTGAAGAGATATGAAAGCGTTAACTATTATGTAAATAAGAAAAAAGTCTCATTTTTATCACATATTAACTTGAATATTCAGAAAATTATCTATATGATAATATATATAACATTAAACGTTAATAAAACTAACATGAAAGAGGGGTTACAATGAAAAAAGTGGAAGCTATCATTCGTCCAGAAAAATTTCAAGCACTGCGCGTAAAATTAGAGGAAGTAGGAATAAACGGATTAACAGTCTCAGAAGTGGCAGGTTGCGGTCAGCAAAAAGGAGAGCAGGGACTGTTCAGGGGACAAAGTTTTGAAATCAAACTAGTACCTAAAGTCAAGGTAGAAATGATTTTAGAAGCAGAACAAGTTGATGAAGTCATTAAGATCATTCAATCAATTTGTTCTACGAACCAAATAGGCGACGGAAAGGTTTTTGTCTATCCGGTAGAGGATGCTGTACGAATTAGAACAGGAGAAGCAGGTGTAGAGGCTATTTTATAAAAAGAGAGTGTTATTTTAATAGAGGGGGAGTTAAGCGTTGAAAAAGAAAATTAGTGCGGTTTTGTTTATTAGTTTGTTGACGGCAACACGCGTTAATGCAGCTGATCCAACTGTCGAATCAGTCAGTGCATCAATTGACATGATGTGGGTAATGTTTGGGGCAGTGCTTGTGTTTTTAATGCACGCAGGGTTTGCGATGGTTGAAACAGGCTTCACTCGTTCGAAAAATTCGCTTAATATCTTAATGAAAAATATGCTAACGGTAGCTGTATCTTCCGTATTGTATTTTGTGATTGGTTTTGCCCTTATGTTTGGAAATTCAAAAGGAGGGTTTATCGGTTCAAGCGGTTTCTTTTTAAATGGAGAAAGCGATCAAATGAGCTTTTTTGTCTTCCAAATTGTTTTCGCAGCAACGTGCGCTACGATTATTTCAGGAGCGGTAGCGGAACGTATGAAACTATCCAGCTATATGATGCTCACGATTGCGATGGTAGCTGTGATTTATCCAGTTGTAGGTCACTGGGTATGGGGAGGAGGGTGGTTGTCCAAACTAGGCTTCGTAGATTTTGCAGGATCGACAGTTGTTCATTTGACTGGGGCTCTTGGTGCGGCTGTAGCAGTTACTTTTCTGGGAGCACGTCTAGGAAAGTATGGAAGCGATGGAAAAGTCAATGCTATTCAAGGACATAACATTCCGCTTGGCGCATTAGGTGTATTTATCCTCTGGTTTGGCTGGTTTGGATTTAATGGAGGAAGTACATTAGCAGCCGATCCTGCTCTTGTCCCAGGAATCATCGCAACTACATTAATGTCTGGGTCATGCGGAGTCCTGTCTTCTGCTTTATACACAAAGTTTCGCTACAAACGTATTGACGCTAGCTTAACATTAAACGGTGCCTTAGCTGGACTTGTAGGGATTACAGCTGGAACAGCAAACGTATCGATCCCGGGTGCGATCGTCATTGGGCTGATTGCAGGAATTATTCTAGTAGAAGCTGTGCATTTTATCGATAGCAAAATGAAGTTAGACGATCCAGTTGGCGCTATTACTGTTCATGGAATTTGCGGTATTTGGGGGACGTTAGCAGTGGGGCTGTTTGATACAGCTAACGGTTTATTTTATGGTGGCGGCGTACAGCTATTAGGTATTCAAGCTCTTGGAATTATAGCTGTGATGGGTTGGACAATTGGAACGGTTGGGTTATTCTTATTTGTTCTCACGCGTTTTTCTTCCATTCGAGTATCAAGCGAAGAAGAAATTGCTGGTTTAGATTTTGCTGAACACGGTTCATCCGCATACGAATTTCGTGAAAGTTTTGTAGCGACAGGAGACGGCAATCTTCATCCTGAATTTGGTGTTGGATTGATTGATCGATTAAATAAAGTGGGTAAAGTATCGGATAAACCTCATATATCGAACGTAAATGAGACGATATAGCAGTATATAGATAGAAAAAAGTGATTAAAAGTAAAAACTTTTAATCACTTTTTTTGTTTTTATCAACTTATTTAACAATAATGTAAGCGTTAACGTTATAATGGAAACAAAAGTGAGTTTGAAACAGTTCGTCTATAGGAGGGGAATAGATGAAATGGAAAAGGACAAGTATGCTACTTATACTATTATTGCTTTTTGGAAGCAGCGCCTCAGCGCAAGATCATAAAGATATACGTGATGAGGTGATATACTCATTGATGATTAACCGTTTTTATAACGGAAGTGAACAGAATGATCGAAATGTTAACTATGAACGCTCAGATGCCTATTATGGAGGCGATTTACAGGGAGTAGCACAAAAGTTAGACTATATTCAAGAGATGGGATTTACCGCTGTTTTATTGACTCCTTTTATGGAAAATGATGAGACAGGCTATCATGGATATGCGGTGACCGACCATTATAAAATAGACGATCATTTTGGAACGTTAAAAGACTTACGAAATCTTGTGAAGAAAGCACATGAGCGCAATATAAAAATTATGGTCGAATTTCCTTTGACAATCAGTAACAATCATACCTGGATAGCAGATAAAGGAAAACAAACATGGATAAGTAATGAATCCGGTACGGATAACGAAGTAATTAAAGCATTGCCTCACCTTAACTTAAAAGAAAGCGCCGTGCAGAAATACCTTATTAAAAATGCTGCCTGGTGGAGCAAACAAACAGATATTGACGGATATTACGTTAAAGATATCGATCAAGCTCCTTCTGCATTTATTTCATCTTTTTCTCAGACGTTAAAAAGCATGGATCCTTCCTTTCTATTAATAGGAGAAATAAACGGGCATTCATTAAAAAAAAGTGAGCAGGCTGATTCATTAGGAATGGATTTGCTTGTAGATAGAACGCTAGCCGAAGCCACTGCTGCTACGTTTAGCGGTACTAATCGTCCGCAGAAAATGTTGTATGACAAGTGGGAAAAAGGAAGTAATTTGCCTTTAGCCAATTTTTTAGATGATGTTCATAGCACACGTTTTACAGCAAAAGCATTAAAGAGTGAAAACCATCCTGGAGCCCGAACAAAGCAAGGGCTTTCCTACCTTTATACTTCGCCGAGTGTACCGATCGTTTTTTATGGAACAGAAATTGCGCTGAATGGGGGAAAGGGAGCAGAAAATTATGGCATGATGAATTTTTTAGCTAATCCCGATATTATAGATCATTTAAAAAAACTGGCTGAACTTAGAGCGAAATCGCCTTCTCTTCGAAAAGGAAGCTTTACCATTGTGTCTGAGCAAAAAGGTGTGGCCGTATACAAGAGAAGGTATAAGGACGAAACGACGTTTGTGGTGATTAATAATACAAAGGAAACGTCAGCCATTAATGTCCCGCTTAAAAAAGTTGGAAAAGAAAATGAACTAAGAGGGTTAATAATGGAAGGAATTATACGACCAGTTGACGATGTATACAACATTTCATTGGAGCCTGAGACGACAAATGTATATAAAGTAGTGAAAAAGTCAGGGCTCAATATAGGATATATCGCAGCGGTTGCCGCTGTTTATACGGGATTTGGCATCTTTTTGTACAAAGCATCGTCAAAAAGAAGAAAAGAAAAGAAAATTTCTCAATCTCATAAAAAGGACAGCGCGTCGTAGTTGTCAAACTATATTGGATAAGTAGTAATGAAGAAAACATAATTAAGAGGTGGAATTATGGGTGTAACAATAAAAGATGTGGCAAATTTAGCAAATGTAGCCCCTTCGACGGTATCTCGCGTCATTGCAGACAGCTCAAGAATTAGTGAAAAAACAAAACAGCGCGTGCGATCGGCTATGAAAGAACTTGGTTATCACCCAAATATTATTGCGCGAAGTCTAGCAAATCAAACGACAGAGGCAGTCGGCCTAGTGATGCCGAGCTCAGCAGACAAGGTGTTTCAAAATCCATTCTTCCCAGAAGTGCTAAGAGGAATCAGCACCGGAGCTCACGAAAACAAAAGAGCGATTTATATGTCAACTGGAGAAACGGAAGAAGAGATTTTTGCAGAAGTTGTTCAAATGGTACAGGGAAGACGAGTGGATGGATTAATTTTGCTGTACTCCAAAGTTGATGATCAAGTGCTTTCTTATTTGCAAGAACAGAGCGTTCCGTTTGTAGTTATTGGAAAGCCGTTTAAGCATAGTGAAAGCATCACGTTTGTTGATAACGACAATTTTAAAGCTGGAAAAGAAGCGACGGAATATTTAATTGAATCTGGTCATGAGCGTATTGCTTTTATTGGTGGAAGTCTTGAATTAGTCGTTACCATTGACCGTTTAACAGGCTATGATAAAGCGATTCAAAAAGCAAACATTCCTTACCGGGATGAGTATGTGATTCATGAAGAATTTCTACAGAAGGGAGGAAAAGAAGCTGTTTGCGAACTTTTATCTCTAAAAGAACGTCCAACGGCTCTAGTAGTAGCAGATGACTTAATGGCATTAGGTGTTTTAAATACATTGGATGAAATGGGAATTTCGGTTCCTGAAGACATCTCTATTGTCAGTTTTAATAATGTCTTAATCGCTGAAATGGCTAGACCAGCTCTTACATCAATTGATATTAATATTTTTGAACTTGGTTATCAGGCTGTAAGCTGCTTGATTAAGCAGATTGAAACGCCATATGCTGTTGCAGAACAAGTGCGCGTTCCTCACAAAATGATTAAAAGACAGTCCTGCAAAACCATTCAAATGACGAAAAGATAACGTAATACACAAATAGAAAGAGGCTGAGACAAAAGTAGTGTAGTTGAAGGAAGATCCGAACGAGTTTGATTCTTGATGGAGAATCAAACTCGTTCGGATTTTTTCGTTTTTAGATTGAATTGATTTAGGTATGTCTCAACATCCTCTTTACGCAAAAAAAATTGGCATTTTAAGCGCCAAAAAAATATACATATGCCAATTATTTTTTCTTTTATCAAAAAGAAAGAATGATATAAGTAGTGAAAGCCTTGATGATAAAGAGGCTGTAAAGTTTTATTAAAAGTTGGCACGCTACTTGCATAACTATAAAGTAAACAAAGATTTGCATACTAGGAGGCATATATCATGGTAGTTTCTTATTCTCATGAACCATTTACAAATTTTAAGGACGAAAACAATAAACAGGCATTTCATGAAGCATTAACATATGTGAATACACAGCTTGGCAAGACGTATCCACTTGTAATCAACGGTGAAAAAGTGGAGACCGAAGAGAAAATTACGTCTGTTAACCCAGCAAACATAAAAGAAGTAATTGGATATGTATCTACAGTAAATAAAGATCTAGCAGAGCAAGCAATGCAGTCAGCTCTAAAAGCTTTTGAAACGTGGAAAAAGTGGAAAGTAGAACACCGAGCAGATATTCTTTTCCGCGCAGCGGCCATCATTCGTCGAAGAAAGCATGAATTTTCTAGTTATCTTGTAAAAGAAGCAGGAAAGCCTTGGAACGAAGCAGATGCTGATACAGCAGAAGCAATTGATTTTTTAGAGTACTATGCACGTCAAGTCCTGACGTTAAAAGACGGTTCTCCAGTACAGAGTCGAGACGGTGAGTATAATCAGTACAATTATATTCCGCTTGGCGTAGGTATTATTATTTCACCATTTAACTTCCCGTTAGCTATTATGGCTGGAACGGCAGTAGCAGCTATTGTCACCGGAAATACGATTTTATTAAAACCAGCTGATGCCACTCCTGTAGTAGCAGCGAAATTTGTAGAAGTAATGGAAGAAGCAGGATTACCAAAAGGCGTATTAAACTTTATTCCTGGTGCTACACCTGAAATTGGTGACTACTTAGTGGAACATCCAAAAACACGCTTTGTTTCATTTACCGGCTCGCGTGCAGTGGGTTGCCGCATTTACGAAAGAGCAGCAAAAGTACAGCCGGGGCAAAAATGGCTAAAACGTGTTATAGCTGAAATGGGCGGAAAAGACACGGTGGTTGTAGACAAAGATGCTGATCTTGATTTAGCAGCTTCTTCAATCGTATATTCTGCATTTGGTTTTGCAGGGCAAAAGTGCTCCGCAGGTTCTCGTGCTGTTGTGCATCAAGATGTATATGATGAAGTGCTTGAAAAAGCAGTTGCGCTAACAAAAACATTAACTGTTGGCAACCCGGAAGAAGTTTCGACTTATATGGGACCTGTTATTCACGAGGCTTCGTACAATAAAGTATTATCGTATATTGAAATTGGAAAAGAAGAAGGGCGTCTCGTTGCGGGAGGAGAAGCAGACAATTCAACTGGATACTTTATTCAGCCAACTATTTTTGCGGATGTAGATGAAAAAGCTCGTCTCATGCAAGAAGAAATTTTTGGTCCGGTAGTAGCATTCTCTAAAGCGCGAGATTTTGATCATATGATGGAGATTGCAAACAATACAGAATATGCATTAACAGGCGCTTTATTATCAAATAACCGCGAGCATATTGAACGCGCCCGTGAAGAGTTCCATGTTGGAAACCTGTATTTTAACAGAGGATGTACAGGAGCGATTGTAGGGTACCAGCCTTTTGGCGGATTTAATATGTCAGGAACGGATTCAAAAGCAGGGGGACCGGATTATCTAGTTCTTCACATGCAAGCAAAAACAACATCTGAAACATTTTAATTGGAAAATAAGGAGGAATAAATATGACAACTGAAACACAAAAAACGGTGAAAATTATTGAGCAAACAGAAAAGTTTGGGGCACATAACTATCATCCGCTGCCGATTGTAATTGAAAAAGCAGAAGGCGTATGGGTACACGATCCAGAAAATAATAAATATATGGATATGCTAAGCGCGTATTCCGCTGTTAACCAAGGACATCGTCATCCGAAAATTATTGAAGCATTAAAACGTCAAGCTGATAAAGTAACGTTAACGTCACGAGCGTTTCATAATGATCAGCTTGGTCCATGGTATGAAAAGATTTGTAAATTAACAAATAAAAATATGGCTCTGCCAATGAATACGGGAGCAGAAGCGGTTGAAACAGCCATTAAAGCTGCACGCCGCTGGGCTTACGATGTGAAAGGTGTTGCTGAAAATCAAGCACAAATCATCGCATGTGTGGGCAACTTCCACGGTCGTACAATGACAGCTGTTTCATTATCATCCGAAGCAGAATATCAACGTGGTTTTGGACCGATGCTTCCAGGGCTTCAAACGATTCCTTACGGTGATTTAGAAGCGTTAAAAGCCGCTATTACACCAAATACGGCCGCATTTTTAATTGAGCCAATTCAAGGCGAAGCAGGTATCGTTTTACCTCCAGAAGGCTTCTTAAAAGCTGCAGCTGACTTATGTAAAGAACATAATGTGTTATTTATTGCGGACGAAATCCAAGTCGGCTTAGCGCGTACAGGCAAAATGTTTGCTTGTGATTGGGAAGGTGTAGAACCAGATATGCTGATTTTAGGTAAAGCGCTTGGAGGAGGAGTTTTCCCTATCTCTTGCGTAGTTGCTAACGAAGACATTTTAAGTGTCTTTAACCCTGGTTCTCATGGTTCAACGTTTGGCGGAAACCCGCTTGCTTGTGCCGTATCATTAGCTGCTTTGGAAGTAATTGAAGACGAGGAACTTCCAGCGCGTTCATTAGAATTAGGTTCTTATTTCAAACAGAAGCTCCAAAGCTTAAGCAATCCAGTTGTGAAAGAAGTGCGCGGCCGCGGTCTATTCATCGGGGTAGAATTACACGAAGAGGCTCGTCCTTATTGTGAAAAATTAAAAGACCAAGGTTTGCTTTGTAAAGAAACGCACAGTACGGTTATTCGTTTTGCTCCGCCGTTAACGATTTCAAAAGAAGAGTTAGACTGGGCAATTGAACGAATTGAAAAAGTATTTGCTGAGTAATCGGTTTAAAATAAATAAAAGTAGTACGATATGTATATATCGTACTACTTTTATTCATATGCAGCTAAATGAAGTTTTTATTTGATAGGCAGGAGGAATAGAAGTGTATACCCAACTCTCACGGCTAAGCATTGAAGAGCAAGTTGAATGTTTAACACAAGCGTTAGTGAAAATCAAAAGTATCAATGGGACAAGCGGCGAAGTAAAGATTGCTGATTTTATTAAAAATACGCTTCAAAGTTTTCCTTATTTCAAAGACAATCCGCTTCACGTCTGGGAACAGAAAATTAATGGCGATACGCTAGGCAGAAAAAATGTATTTGCTTTTATTCAAGGCAGCCAAAAAAATGCTCAAACAATTATTTATCACGCTCACTTAGATACGGTTGGCATTGAAGATTTTGGTTCATTAAAAGATATAGCGTTAGATCCAGAAGCGCTTCAGCGCTATTTCTCTATGCATAACATTAATGAAGATGTACAGCGAGATGCTCAATCAGGTGAATGGATGTTCGGAAGAGGAAGCGTTGATATGCAAAGTGGAATTGCTGTACACTTAGCCAATGTGCTGCATTTTACTAAGCATCGAGATCAATTAGAAGGAAACGTGCTTTTTATGGTTAATCCTGATGAGGAAAGCCAGCATGCTGGAATTATTTCTGCTGTTTCTGAGCTGAACCGTTTGAAAAAAGAAAAAAATCTTTCGTATACAGCAGCGATTAATACCGACTTTATTACACCTCTTTACGATGGAGATTCCACGCGCTATATTTATACAGGAGCCGCTGGGAAGCTGCTTCCATGTTTTTATATTTACGGAAGGGAAGTGCATGTAGGAGATACGCTTGCTGGCATAGATCCTAATTTGATTGCATCTGAGATTACGAGAAGCATCCATAACAATATTAACCTGGCTGAAAATATTGAAGGAGAGCTGGTACTGCCGCCTTCTTGCCTGTATCAACGAGACAGCAAAGAGGCTTATAATGTGCAAACTGCTGTAAGCAGTCATTTGTATTTTAACTATTTCATCTACGAACGAACGGCAAAAGAAGTGATGAGTCAATTAATTGGATTATCAATCGAAGCATGTGAAAAAGTAGAGGAGAAACTTTCTGATTATTACGAACTTTTTGTTCAAAGAACGAATTTACCAAAGCGAAACTTGTCTTGGAAAGTGGATGTTGTGAGTTTGGAAGATTACCTGGAAGAATTAGATCAAAAAGGAATAAATACTCATGGTTGTATTGAACGAGCTTTCGAACAGTATGCGCATTTAGAACTTAGAACAAGGTGCTTTAAAGTAATCGAAGAACTTCAAAAGCTAGATCCGCATCAAAGTCCGCGTGTAATTGTCTTTTTTGCACCGCCTTACTTGCCTCATAATCACTTGAAGAAAGACGAAAGCAGAGATCAGCAGCTTCTTTATACCTTACAAGCGGCGGTGGAGAAGGTTGGAAACCAGACGGGAGAGACGTTTCAATTTAAAAAATTCTTCCCCTATCTAGCGGATGGCAGTTTTTTATCTCTTCACGAGACAGATGAGGAAATTGATGCTTTTACACGTAACTTTCCGGGGTGGGGTATTGCAGGTGCGATTCCTTTCCGTGAAATTCGAGAGTTAAATATTCCCTCCATTAATATGGGGGTATATGGAAAAGACGGCCATAAGTGGACAGAGCGAGTGTACAAGCCTTATTCGTTCGGCGTCCTTCCTAAGTTGATTCAAGAAACAACTCTTCATATATTAAAAAGTGGTCATGCTTGTACAAACACCATATAAGAAAATGAAGAATGGAGGTACCGATGAATAGACATACAGAACAAAACCAATTACAGAGAACAATGAAAAGCAGACATTTATTTATGATTGCGTTAGGAGGCGTGATTGGGACAGGACTATTTTTAGGTTCGGGTTTTACTATTAGCCAGGCAGGCCCTGGAGGAGCCATTCTTGCTTATATAATAGGCGGCTTTCTCATGTACTTAGTTATGCTTTGTTTAGGAGAGCTAGCCGTAGCCATGCCGGTTTCAGGTTCCTTTCAAGAATACGCTACAAGATTTTTAGGACCTTCTACTGGCTTTATGATTGGATGGCTATACTGGTTTAGCTGGGCAAATACGACAGGGCTTGAATTTACGTCAGCAGGAATTTTAATGCAAAGGTGGTTTCCTGATGTACCTGTATGGTCATGGTGCTTAATTTTTGGCGTCATTACGTTTTTAATTAACGCTCTTTCCGCTCGAAGCTATGCTGAAACTGAATTTTGGTTTTCGAGCATTAAAGTTACCGCTATCATTCTATTTATTTTAATTGGAGGAGCTGCTGTTTTTGGTTTTATCGACTTTAAAGGAGGAGAATCCGCACCGTTTCTTTCGCATTTTACCCAAGGCGCAGGTCTTTTTCCAAATGGGATACTGGCAGTTCTATTAACTTTAGTAACGGTTAACTTTTCGTTTCAAGGAACGGAGCTTGTCGGCATTGCAGCAGGAGAAAGTGAAAGCCCTGAGAAAACGTTGCCGAGATCCATTCGAAACGTCATTTGGAGAACGCTGTTTTTCTTTGTGTTAGCTATGTTTGTGTTAGTCTCTATTCTTCCATATAAAACAGCGGGAGTTATTGAAAGTCCGTTTGTGGCCGTATTAGATCAAATTGGAATTCCATATGCAGCGGATATCATGAACTTTGTCATTTTAACAGCTGTGTTATCCGTGGCGAACTCCGGGGTCTACGCTGCTTCTCGTATGCTTTGGTCACTGTCAAACAATAATATGGGACCAAAACCTTTGAAGAAGTTGTCTTCAAAAGGTGTTCCAATTAACGCATTAATTGTGACGATGATTATTTCAGGGTGCTCGCTGATTACAAGCGTCGTGGCTGCCGAAACCGTATATCTTTGGTTTATTTCGATTTCAGGAATGGTGACCATTATTGTTTGGATGTCCATTTGTGCCTCTCAATTTATGTTCCGCCGTCGTTTTTTAGCGGAAGGAGGAGACGTAAAGGAGCTTAAATTTAAAACGCCGCTTTATCCGTTTGTGCCTATTCTAGGTTTTTGTTTGTATGGACTTGTATTAATCAGCTTAATTTTTATCCCAGATCAACGAATTGGTCTTTACTGCGGGGTTCCTTTAATTGTTGTACTCTACGTGTATTATCACATAGGAATCAAGAAAAATATTAATCAAAAACAATCGGATTCACCGGTTTATAAAGCAAAATAAAAAAGAAGTGCACAGTGCACTTCTTTTTTATTTAGATCGGATGCTTAATCGTTTCATACGATACTGCAAGCTTTGTCTAGTCAGCCCTAGTATCTTAGCGCTTTTTGAGATGTTGTGGTTGTGTTGTTCAAGCGTTTGTTTAATACATTCTGCTTCAAACGCTAACAGCTGTTCCTTTAAAGGAAGAGAAGGGTGAAAAGCGCTTGGATAAGAGGGTGCTTCACCCCTTGTTTTATCTTCAAAATGTTCATGCTGCTTTAGCTGGAACTTTGTTCTGTATTGAAAAGGAAGGTGAGAATAGTGAATAACATCTTCATCCATCACCAAGTTCATTGCACCTTCAATAATGTGTTCTAATTCCCGTACGTTTCCTGGCCAGTCATAAGAGAGAAAAGAAGACATGACTTGGTGATCTACGGTTTTTACATTCATCTGAAACAAATCATTGTATTTTTTGATGAAAAACTTTGTTAATTCAATAATATCTTCTTTTCGTTCACGAAGAGGAGGAATAAAAAGCGTCACGACGCCAAGTCGATAATATAAGTCTTTACGTAATCGATTTTCTGCAATCGCATCGATTGGGTCTTCATTCATGTTCGCGATGACTCGAACGTTCACCGGTTTGTCTACTGTATCCCCAATTCTTCGTACGGTTTTTTCTTGCAGTACTCGAAGAAGCTTAGCCTGCAGATTTGGATTCAACGAGTTGATTTCATCTAGCAGTAATGTGCCTCCTTGCGCTTGTTCGAAAAGACCAGGATTATCCATTGCACCTGTAAAAGCTCCGCGTTTCGTACCGAACAAAAGGCTTTCAATTAAATTATCCGGTAGCGCAGCGCAGTTTTGTGAAATAAAAGGAGCGGAAGAGCGGCTGCTGCCATTATGTATGCTTTGGGCAAACAGTTCTTTCCCCGTGCCTGTTTCTCCAATAATTAAGACATAAGAAGGAGTTCTAGTGGCGCGCTTAGCGTCTTCAATAACATCGTGAACGGCTTGACTGCTTCCGATGATGCTATCAAACGTAAAGCGTGTGTTTCCTTTTTGCCTAATGTTTTGCCGGATTAGACGCTCTAGTTTCGTCACGTCTTGAGCAATTTCAACCGCTCCTTGAATGACACCGTTTTTTAAAATAGGGAAGGTATTATTAATCGTCGTGATTTCTTGTCCTTGATTGTTGAAATACGTTTGTTTGACGTTAACCGTTTCTTTTCCTTTTTGCAGCGCCTGTACAAGCGTGCTTTGCTGATTTTCTTTGAACATAAACACATCTAACAAGTTTTTATGTAAAACGTCTTGTTCATCCATCAGCTCCATCTTTGTCATCTTTTCATTGTAAATAATGGTTTTTCCTGTTTCATCGACCGCATGGATACCGGCATCGACTTTATTTAAAATGGTTTCATATATATGTTTAAGAGTGCTTAATGTATCGGTCATTCAAATACTCTCCTTTAGCGGTGTTCATATCTCTATTTAAACAAAAATAGCTGAATTCTGATAGTGTTTCCATAGAAAAATAAATGAATGACCGAAGAGAAATGTTATCCGTTTACAATGGATCCTCCATTAATGTGAAGGACTTGCCCGGACATATAAGAAGAATCAGAGCTTGCCAAATATACATAGGCCGCTCCGAGCTCAGAAGGCTGTCCTGCTCGTTTCATAGGTGTGTTAGACCCAAATGTTGCAACTTGCTGTTCGTCGAACGTAGACGGAATAAGAGGTGTCCAAATAGGTCCTGGAGCTACGCCGTTTACGCGAATGCCTTTTGTTGCGAGTGAAGCTGACAAAGAACGTGTGAAAGCCACGATAGCACCCTTGGTTGAAGAGTAATCAATTAATTGGTCATGCCCATGATAAGCTGTCACAGAAGTTGTGTTAATAATCGCGCTTCCTTGTTTTAAATGAGGCAATGCAGCTTTGGTTAAATGAAAAATTGAAAAAATATTCGTTTGAAACGTACGGGTAAGCTGTTCAGTGGTGATATCCGTAATGCTTTTTTGAGGATGCTGTTCAGCTGCATTATTGACTAAAATGTCTATTTTTCCGAAAGTCTGAATGGCCTTTGAGACGACTTCTTGACAAAAATGCTCATCTCCTATGTCACCAGCAAGCAACAAACAAGAAGCCCCCATTCGTTCAACTTGTTTTTTAGTTTCATTTGCATCATCATGTTCATTCAGATAGGTTACGACAACATTTGCGCCTTCTTTCGCGTAATGATAAGCGACAGAACGTCCAATTCCGCTGTCTCCTCCGGTGATAACGGCTACTTTATTCTGTAATTTTCCGCTTGCCTTATAGTCTGGAGCGATAGAGGTAGGGACTGGATGCATATCTTTCTCAATACCTGGCTGAGTTTGCTGATGCTGAGGAGGGAAGTTTTGTTTTTGATTTTGATTCATTAGTATACACTCCTTAATTAATATGAGTATGTAAGCGTATACTAGTATTTGTTAAGAGAGTGTATCTATGCATAGGGAAGCCTAAACGGATAAAAAAGGCTTTAAAAGAAAAAATGAATGCCGGAGGCATCCATTTTTAGCGGTAATTAATAAATTGTACGTCAATAGGTAAATCAGCGCTGCGAATAGCTGAAATAATTTGCTGCAGGTCATCACGATTTTTACCGCTTACGCGAAGCTGATCATCTTGAATTTGGCTTTT
Source organism: Priestia sp. 3CA3 (assembly GCF_056836725.1). Lineage (NCBI taxonomy): Bacteria > Bacillati > Bacillota > Bacilli > Caryophanales > Bacillaceae > Priestia > Priestia sp. 3CA3. The sequence goes on along the minus strand of NZ_JBXENJ010000003.1, from coordinate 442,541 downwards.
TACTTTTAAACCGGTATTTTTAATAATTGTATTTAGCTTTTTAGCGTTGTCTTTGTCGATACCTTGAATTAACTTAGCGCGCTGTCTAACCGTTCCTCCAGAAGCATTTTCAATTTTACCGTAGGAGATATTGCGTGTAGGTACGCCGCGTTTGATGAGCTTAGAAATCAGTACGTCTTTTAACTGTTCAAGCTTAAATTCATCATCAGAAATAAGAACAAGCTCTTCGTTTTCGAGCGAGATTTCGCTTTTACTGCCTTTAAAATCATAGCGAGTTTTAATTTCTTTTGTTGCCATGGTAATGCCGTTTGTTACCTCTGATAAATCAACTTGTGACACAACGTCAAATGAACTATCTTTAGCCATAATAACCTCCATATGTAAAGAGTTTGTTCTTTTATTATAAATAAAACGCAAACTGTATACAACTGATATTGAATAGAGAGCCGGTAATTGATACAATACAAGTTATGCTTTTTGTTGTAAGCTATAGAAGCAGCTTTTTTAAACAATGCATGCATTTTAGTTGATTTGAAATTTGAAATGCTGTTTGATGCAAAGTGAGAAGGTATGTGGTGAAGGAACAATCACTACTAATTTATATAAAGGATGGATAGAACGATGAATGTAGAAGCTGGGATGAAAGCGTATTTAACAGTAAACCGGGAAACGCCGATTGGTTATATGTTAGCAGAAGGTGAAGAAGAAATTTTGCTACATAAAAATGAAACAACAACAGAACTTGCTGAAGGGGAAGAAGTAGAAGTTTTTTTATACCTTGATCAGCACGACCGCTTAACGGCAACGATGCACTTACCTCTTGTTGAAGAAGGTGTCTATGAGTGGGTTGAGGTCGTAGATGTTAATCCGGGTTTAGGCGTGTTTGTAAATATCGGCATGAACAAAGATATGTTAATTGGTTCAACAGACTTACCTGCGCTAGAAGAGCTGTGGCCAGAAGTTGGAAACAAAGTTTACTGTACGATGAAGATTTCAAAGCGCGGTAAAATGTACGGGAAAATTGCTACAGACGATGTGATGAAAGCAATGGCATTAGATGCTCCACCTGAACTTTTTAATCGTGAAGTGAGCGGATATATCTACCGTGTCCTGCGCGTAGGTTCATTTATTATGACAGATGAAGGATATGTTGGATTTATTCACGAAAGCGAAAGACGTAAAGAACCGAAGCTTGGTACGCATGTAACTGGCCGCGTCATTAATGTAAAAGAAGATGGAACGCTAAACGTATCGCTTCTTCCGCGCAAACAAGAAAGCATGGATGAAGATGCACAAGTACTATACGATTACATGGAAAGCCGCGGTGGCGTTATGCCATTTTGGGATAAAAGCTATCCAGAAGATATTCGTGAGCGCTTTAATATGAGTAAAGCTGCGTTCAAACGTGCGCTTGGTAAATTGATGAAAGAAGGAAAAGTTTATCAAGAAGAAGGATGGACATATTTTAAAAAAGAAGAAAACTAAAAGGAGAAGCCGCTGAAAACTCAGCGGCTTCTTTTTATAAGTGATCAGTTTTTTTAGAAAATGAATGTTTTCCAAGCTCACGGTTATGCTTAGCTTGCAGATTCTTTTCGTGAAGCTTTGCGTTATTATCTTTTGCTTTTTTATCGTTATCGCTCGTTTTTGGCATTGTGATACACCCCTTTTTGATCGTACCTTTAGAATGCCCTGACCTCTTTAAATTATTCGATGGTTTCGTTCAAAAAGAAGACTGCAATTGTCCCTGGGCCAGAATGAGAACCTATGGCTGCACCAATAATATTAATAATAAAATGTTTGGTGCCAAAACGTTCTTGAATCATCTCTTTCAGCTGAAGAGCTGTTTCTAAATCATCTCCATGGCTAATTCCAATGGTTTGAGAAGAGAGATTTTTTCCTCGCTCTTCCATCACGTCAAGCATGCGTTTAAATACTTTTTTACGGCCGCGGATTTTTTCGATTGGAATCAATTTTCCATCTTCCACATGAAGCAGCGGCTTAATATTAAGCAGACCTCCTACAAAAGCAGAAGCTTTGCTCACGCGGCCTCCTTGAGCAAGAAAATCCAAGTCATCAACCGTAAAAATATGCTCCATATGCAGAGCGTATTGCTTTATTTTTTCTGTCATTTCTACTAGCGAGAGGTTTTGGTGTAATAATTGTGCTGCATAATAAGTAACTACTCCCTGGCCAAGAGATGCACATTTCGTATCGATTATTTCTAATTGGAAATCGGGATACTTTTCTAGGAGTTCTTCTCGAATCATCATTGCTGTTTGATATGTACCGGACAATTCCGAAGAAAAAGCTAAATAAATGCACGAATCACCTGATTTAGCTATGTTCTCAAAGACTTCATACATAGTAGTTGGAGCCGCTTGAGACGTTTTTGGCATCTTGCCTTTACGGATGGCTTCGTAGACAGAAGCTGGTTCAATCGTTTGTAGATCTAAAAATTCTTGATTATCCAAGCTTACGCGAAGCGGTAAAAAGCCAACGTTATTTTCTTGAAAAAAGGATAAAGGCAAATCGCTTGCACTATCGGTTAAAAGTTTAATTGACATAAATGTCACCTTCCTAATTGCATTTATAAAATATGAAATGAGTTTGATGTATAAACATTGAAAAGCGTTATATACGACATAGTATTAGTGTATAAGCACTTGGAGGAAAATACAATTTTTGAATAAGTTTTTTTAATTCTGCCAAATCGTACATACTATATGTACTAACTATTTTAAAGATGCTGACTTTATTCATTTTATAAATGGGTATAAGGAAGTAAGAAGTTTTAAAAAGCGGAGGTCGGTCATTTGAATATGTGGCTTGAAACAAAAAAAGCGATAGTCGTCTTAGTAGGAGCATTATTGAATGCGCTTGCGCTCAACTTGTTTTTGATACCTGCTAATGTATATTCGAGCGGCTTTACGGGAGTAGCACAGCTTGTTTCGAGTATCGTGACAGATTACACTCCTTTTACTATTTCCACTGGAGTGCTGCTGTTGTTGTTAAATATTCCTGTAACTATTTTAGGGTGGAAAAAAGTGGGGAAGTCATTTACTGTTTACAGTTTTATCAGCGTTGCTGCAACAACTTTGTTTCTTGGAATTATTCCTATTCAAGCACTTTCTAAGGACATCATCCTTAATGCAGTTTTTGGAGGCGTTATTTTAGCGGTAGGGGTAGGAATTACGTTAAAATTTGGAGCTTCAACTGGTGGGCTCGATATCATTGCCCTGATTTTGTCCCGAGTAAAAGACCGACCAATTGGCACTTATATGTTCATATTAAATGCAATTATTATCGTGCTAGCAGGTCTTTTATATGGTGCTGAGAAGTCACTTTATACGCTTGTGACGCTTTATACGACCACTCGCGTCATTGATGTTATTCATACGCGTCATGTCAAACTCACAGCAATGATCGTAACGAAAAAAGGAGTGGAGCTAAGAAAGGCGATTCATGCCAAACTCGTGCGAGGGATTACGGCGGTACCGGCTAAAGGAGGCTTCACAAACGAAGATAAAGAAATGCTAATGATTGTTTTAACTAGGTATGAATTATTTGATTTGGAACGAGTAATTAAAGAGGTGGATCCTAAGGCATTTACTAATATAGTTCAAACAACGGGAATCTTTGGTTTGTTTCGCAAAGATTAAAAAGAGTCCAGGTATTCATTACCTGGACTCTTTTTTATTAATGTGTGCCTTTTAAGTCATTAGAAAGTTCTTGAAGCTGAGCTTGTTCTTCAGGAGAAGCATTTTGCTGCGCATGAGACAGCATATCAGCTGCAATGTTTTCATCAGAAGCTGCAGACGTATGAGCCTGAGACGTTTGATGATTTTGACCAGCAGCTCCCAATGTATTCTGAAGCTGTTGAAGCTGAGCTTGTTCTTCAGGAGAAGCGCTTTGCTGTGCATGAGACAGCATATCAGCTGCCACGTTTTCACTAGACGTGTGAGCTTCACCGTGAGCGTGAGACTGACCGCCTTCTAAAGTGCTTTGAAGCTGTTCAAGCTGTGCCTTCTCTTCGGAAGAAGCATTCTGAACGATATGAGACAGCGTATCGGACGTAATGTCTGCGCTTTTCTCTTTTGAATGTGATTCTCCATCTATATCATACGCTTGATGCAATGAGTTTTGGAATTGCTTCAGCTGCTCTTGCTCCTCAGGAGAAGCGTTAGAAGCAATACTATTTAATACGCCTTCTGAAATATCAAGTTCACCGTTGCCGTGCTTTTGACGATGAAGCTGATCTTCTGAATGGCCGGATACTGCGTTTCGAATCGCATCCTTTACTTGACCAAAAAGTGAATTTTTCATAAGTTACTGTCCTCCATGAGGAGTTTGGCGCTGGTGAGTTTGAAATGCTTCTGCCTCCGCCATAGTCATATGATAAGGAATTCGTTCATCATGTTTTTGAACTGCGTCTGCACCTTGTTTCACAAAACGTTTTGATCGATTGCCTCTGCCCATCATAAATTCCTCCTCGTAATATAAATAAAACCGACACCTTAAGAAGTGTCGGTTATAGTGTGTGCTAAATAAAAAAAATGATAGCGATAAAAATTTACCTTGCTTTTCAAAAAAAGCTAAGTTATAAATTTAACGTTTTTTCCAAATAATAAGCAATACCATCATTTTCATTAGATTTTGTTACTTCACGCGCTAGCTGCTTTAATTCGCTGATACCATTTTCCATGGCGATACCGTGTCCTGCAAATTTAATCATTTCAAAATCATTGTCTTCATCTCCAAACGCAATAATTCGTTCGCGAGGAATTTGATAATGATTAGCTACGCGTTCAAGACCTACAGCTTTATTAAGTCCTTTTTTTACAATTTCAACGACATGCCAAGGTGCTCCCCAGCGTCTATGTTCTAGTACTTCTGCATGAACATCTGAAAGGTGAGAGCGTATATCTTGTACATGTTCTTCATCTGCGTGAATTAAAATAGACGTTGGATCGTGCTGCAGCGTATGACGCAAATCACCCGTTTGTAATTTAGGATCCCCTAGGCTGAGTACATCCATTAATTTTCGATCTTCAAAATGAAGATACACATCATCTTGTACTTCTGCCATGATATTGTTGATGCGATAGTCTTGCATAGCTGTCACAATGTCATGAACAGTTCGGCGATTTAAAGGTTCGTGATGCGTGCCAAAATCAGGCTGAAGGGGATGATGGACAAGCGCTCCGTTAAAGTTTACGATAGGCGTGGATAAATCTAATTCGCTGTAATACATAGCACTGGAACGATAAGGTCTTCCAGTTGCAATCATTACAATATGTCCGTCTTGTTTGGCTTTTTCTAATGCCCGTTTTGTTTTAGGTGAAATGGTTTTTTCATTCGTTAACAATGTTCCATCCAGATCTAAGGCGATTAAGTGTTGATCGTTTCTCATATAGGGCTCCTTTTAAATTGAAGTAGTTATACGATTATATTGAATTCTACTAATATTCATGCTTGTATTCCCATATTTTACACAACTTTTCCTTATGAGCAAAGCAGAACGATTGACATGCAAAAGTTGTCTTGTTACGGTGTAAGACATAGTTATTGATTGCTTACGATAAATTGTTTAAGGGTATATTTAATACGTGAAGATAATTACGGAAGTAAAAGAAAGGAGAATGAATATGGATAAACAGTTAGAAGATAAAATCATGGAATCACTAGAAGAAGTAATTGATCCAGAGCTTGGCGTTGATATCGTAAATTTAGGCTTAGTTTACGGGGTGGAAATGGAAGAAAACAACACGGTTATCGTGACGATGACGTTAACTTCTATTGGGTGCCCGCTAGCGGGTGTGATTGGCGAACAAGTGAAAAAACAATTAATTTCTCTTGAAGAAGTAGAAAATGTAGAAGTGAATATCACATTTAACCCGCCATGGGATAAAGATCGCATGACGCGCTACGCTAAAATTGCATTAGGTGTTCAATAAGAAAAAAAGCCATCAACGATGGCTTTTTTTCTTATTCAATTCTGCACAATTCCACAGGGCAGTCTTCACAGTCTATTTCTTTCTTTAAAAAAGAGAGCTTATGAATGATAATTTTTCCATCTGTCATTGAGATTACTTCATTTTTTCGCAACTCAGCGAGCATACGATTGACCACTTCTCGGGATGTCCCGCATAGATTAGCGATCTCTTGATTTGTCAACGTTACGTTTAATAAAATACCATTTGGCTTCATTACCCCAAAACTATTGGACATGCGAATCAGAGTAGAATAGAGAGCTCCTTTTTTTCCATTTAGAATTAAGTCTCTAAACTTTGTCTGCATTCGCTTAATTTGAAGTCCCATCCACTTCATGTACTCCATGGAAAGAGCAGGGTATTGTGCTAGTTCGTTTTCTAACACCCGTTTTTGAATGCTGATCGCTGTACAAGGTTCAATGGCTTTTGCTTGAAGCATATGGGGAGTAGATCCGCAAAACAGCATAACTTCCCCGATTAAGTCTCCTGAACTTGCCAGCTGAAGCGTCAGTTCGCGTCCTTCCGGCGTCACTTTACTTACTTGTACAGCTCCAGAAGTAATAAAAAATAAATGAGTTGAAGGTGAACCTTCTTGAAAGAGAAAGTCACCTTTTTTAAACGAAATTTTATGATCAAAGTCCATAAAAAATTGCTGCAGCTCATTTGAAAAAGAATCCGTTGTGATGTTCATCATGTTATCACCTTTTACTCAAAATTTTTGCGACTGTTACTTATTAATCTATTAAGTTAGAACAGTCTGTATATCCTGTACGTCCACTAGCCGTATGAAGAAATGTCATACGGATGATTTTTATCGATACTCTTATTATACACAAAAACAACCAGTGTTTTCCAAAACTATCTGTGAACAATTTCTAAACAAAAATAGAAAGATAGTTATAAAAATAAAAACTTATGAATAAATAAAAATGTTTAAAAATATAGAATAAAGTGTTGGTTTTTTTAAATATTCATTTGATTTTATTTTTATACGGTATTATAATGATAAATAATTCAAATAGATACGTGGAAAAAGGAGTTTTAAAATGAAAGAATACAAGGTAGGAATTGTTGGAGCAACAGGGTATGGAGGAGTAGAACTGATTCGTTTGTTAGCGAATCACCCGCATTTTCATGTTTATGCAGTTTATTCATCCTCTCAGGATGGGATGGAACTAGCAGAAGTTTATCCTCACCTTTCTAATACTGTATATACACTGCAAGATATAAACCCTAAGAACATGGCCAAAGAATTAGACTTAGTGTTTACAGCAACTCCGTCCGGTGTTTCTAGCAAACTTGTACCTCAATTAATAGAAGAAGGAATAAAAGTGGTAGATCTATCTGGAGATTTTAGATTAAAAACAGAAGCTCTTTATGAAAAGTGGTACAAAAAGCCTGCTGCAGCCGAAGCGTTTTTACAACAGTCCGTGTATGGGTTAGCGGAATGGTTTGCAGAAGAAGTTGAAAGCAGTACGTTCGTTGCGAACCCGGGTTGTTATCCAACAGCTACACTGCTTGGGCTAGCTCCTCTCGTTAGTAAACAAATGGTGAAATCAAACTCTATTATCATTGATGCAAAGTCCGGAATTTCAGGAGCAGGACGTGGTCTTTCGCAAATGGCTCATTATGCTGAAATCAATGAAAATATGAAAATATACAAAGTTAATCAGCATCAGCATATCCCAGAAATTGAATCTATTTTAGAAAAGTGGGATGAGGAAATTGGCCATGTTACGTTCAGTACGCACTTAGTTCCAATGACGCGAGGGATTATGAGTACGATATACGCTGAACTTTCTGAAGAGAGCTCAGTACAAGAGCTTCATCAGCTATATGTAGATACATATCAAAACTCCCCATTCGTTCGCGTTCGAAAAGCTGGTGAATTTCCGTCTACTAAAGAAGTAAGTGCATCAAATTATTGCGATATTGGTATTGCATTTGACGAACGAACAAAGCGTGTCACGATTGTTTCTGTCATTGATAACTTAGTTAAAGGGGCAGCCGGTCAGGCCATTCAAAATGCCAATATCATGATGGGATTTGAACAGCAAACGGGTATTGGACTACTGCCTGTCTTCCCATAAAAGCACAGCATCACTAATCACGATAAAAGCAGGAGGGAACGTATAGTGATTACGGTTAAACAAACGAAAGAAAAGATAAAGAAAATAGAGAACGGTACAATTGTAACGCCGCTAGGTTTTTCAGCAGATGGCGTTCACGCTGGTTTACGTTATGCTAAAAAAGATTTAGGAGTTATTGTAAGTGATGTGCCAGCTAATTGCGCAGCTGTTTACACGCTTAATGCTTTCCAAGCAGCGCCTTTAGCTGTTACAAAAGAAAGTGTAGCAGTAGAGCAGAAGCTGCAAGCGATCGTTGTGAACAGCGCATGTGCAAATGCATGTACTGGAGAACAAGGATTAAAAGATGCATACCAAATGCGAAATACATGTGCAGAAAAGCTTAATATTCTACCTCATCATGTAGCGGTAGCTTCTACAGGGGTAATTGGAGAGCTTCTAGATATGGAAAAAATCGTGAAGGGCATTGGGTTATTAAGTCCTTCGTCGAACAAAGAAAAAGCAGAAGAATTTCAAACGGCTATTTTAACAACAGATACCGTAATGAAGTCAACTTGCTATCAAACAGCCATTGACGGCAAAACGGTTACGATTGGCGGCACAGCGAAAGGATCAGGTATGATTCACCCGAATATGGCTACGATGCTTAGCTTTATCACAACGGATGCTAAGGTTGAAGCTTCAGTACTACAAGATGCGCTGGGTTCTATTACAAATAAAAGCTTTAATCAAATTACAGTAGATGGTGATACGTCTACGAATGATATGGTTGTTGTTTTAGCAAATGGAAAAGCTGATCACCAGTCGCTTACACCAGATCATCCTGAATGGACGTCATTTTATGAAGCACTGCGCTTGACGTGTGAAGATTTAGCCAAACAAATTGCACGCGACGGTGAAGGAGCAACAAAACTAATTGAAGTAAACGTATCTGGTGCTCATACAAACGAAGAGGCAAATGTGATTGCTAAACAAATTGTAGGCTCGAACTTAGTGAAAACGGCCATGTATGGAGCCGATGCCAATTGGGGACGAATTATTTGTTCAGTTGGCTACAGCGGCGTAGCGCTTAATCCAGAAGCAGTGAACGTTTCGTTAGGTGATATCCAAATGCTAAAAAACAGCCAGCCTGTTTCATTTAGTGAAGAAGAAGCAAAAGCTTATTTAGAAAATGATACGGTTGAAGTCTATGTTGACTTGCAGCAGGGAAATGGAATTGGCAAGGCGTGGGGCTGCGATTTGACTTACGATTATGTGAAAATCAATGCCAGTTATCGAACGTAAGGAGAGAGTGAAATGAGCAGTGAAAAAATCGTCGTTGTAAAATGCGGAGGCAGCATTATCAATCAGTTAACAAGCGCTTTTTTTGAAAGTATTCAGCAGTTAAAAGCGAGTGGATATCAGATCATTGTTGTGCACGGAGGCGGGCCTGATATTCAAGATACGCTTACCAAGCTTCACATTGAAACGGAATTTGTAGATGGGCTTCGAAAAACGTCCAAAGAAGCATTAGAAGTTGTGACGATGGTATTAGCAGGCAAAGTTAATAAGCATCTTGTAAAAGAACTACAAAAAGCGAACTTAAAAGCAGTAGGACTATCAGGAATTGATGGATCGTTGCTTAAAGCAGAGGCTATCGATGTTGAACGTCTAGGTTACGTTGGAGAAGTAAAAGGCGTAAACGATACATTATTAAAACAACTAACTGACAGTCAGTACATTCCGGTTATTTCTTCCATTGGAGCCGATGAAGAAGGTAATAGCTATAATATTAATGCTGACGTGGCAGCCGGAGCCGTTGCACAAGCAGTAAATGCTGAAAAGCTGATGTTTGTGACGGATGTAAAAGGTGTATTAAAGGATGGAGCATTGCTTCCTGAACTTACAAAGTCAGAGATTGATGCACTTATTGAAGAAAAAGTAATTTACGGCGGAATGATTCCAAAAGTGACATCAGCGGTAAATGCGTTATCTCCTTTACTTGAAGAAGTTCATATTATTAGCGGAACTGATGGATTTTTAGATAAGGAAGGAAAGCTGATTGGTACAGCAATTAAATATAGTGGAAAAGGTGGAGAAGATAGCGATGAGTTCATTGTTTCCAACATATCAACGGTTTGATATCCATGTGGAAGAGGCGCAAGGAACAAAATTAATAGATAACAAAGGAAATGAGTATTTAGATTTTATTTCAGGTATCGCTGTCTGTAACGTAGGCCATCGTCATCCTGATGTTCAAAAAGCGATCGAAGAGCAGTTAAATAAAGTGTGGCACGTGTCAAATTTATTTCATCAATCGATTCAAGAAGATGTAGCAGGTAAGCTTGTGGAACATTCAAACGGTGATGCAGTATTCTTCTGTAACAGCGGTGCAGAAGCCAACGAAGCGGCGATTAAATTAGCGCGCAAGTACACGCAAAAACATAAAATCATTACCTTTACAAAATCATTTCATGGACGTACATTTGCTACCATGACAGCTACAGGGCAGGCAAAAATTCATGATGGTTTCGGTCCTCTTGTTAATGAGTTTGTTTACGTGCCATACAATGATGAAGAAGCATTAAAACAGGAAATGGACGACAGCGTAGCAGCAATTATGGTTGAAGTCATTCAAGGAGAAGGCGGAGTTATTCCAGGAACCGAAGCATTTTTATTAACTATTCAAGAGCTGTGTAAAAAGCACGAAGCACTGTTTATAGTCGATGAAGTGCAAACTGGAATCGGCAGAACAGGAAAACCATTTGCCTATCAGCATTTTAATGTGTCACCAGATATTATTACAGCAGCTAAAGGGTTAGGAAGCGGAATGCCGGTTGGTGCGATGATTGGAAAAGGCTATCTCAAAGAAGCGTTTGGACCTGGTACTCACGGAACAACCTTTGGAGGAAATCCAATTGCATTAGCTTCAGCCAAAGCAACTTTAAACATTATTTTTAACGAAGCATTTTTAGCAGAGGTTGCAGAAAAAAGCCTTTATTTTACCAACGCTTTGAAAAATAGCGTAGCAGATTATTCATTTGTAAAAGATGTTCGCGGAAAAGGTTTTATGATTGGAATTGAATGCGGAGAACATCAGTCGGCATTGCTTGCAGCTATGCGTGAAAAAGGATTGCTAGCACTGGGAGCAGGACCGCATGTAGTACGATTGCTGCCGCCTTTAACTGTAACAAAAGAAGAGTTAGACCAAGCGATTCATATCATTGAAGAAGCATTTAGCCAAACAAAAATTACTTCATAATACAAATTTTTTTGAATATGTTTGTATAAAAATTCTGTTTTATAAATAATTATTCGAAGAGGGATGCACAATGAACGGATATTTACACTTAGCAAACGGCGATTCGTTCGCCGGACACATTGAACATACAGCAACGCACCAGGCAGAAGGAGAAATTGTTTTCTTTACTGGAATGACTGGTTATCAAGAAGTTGTGACTGATCCATCTTACAAAGATCAAATTATCGTCTTTACGTACCCTTTGATTGGGAACTATGGTATCAATGAGAAAGATTATGAAAGCAAAAAGCCTCACGTAGCAGGCGTTGTCGTATACGAATGTTCAGATGAAGGGTTCCATTACGAAGCGATGTACAGCTTCAAACAATATTTAAAGAAATGGAACATTCCGCTTATTACACATGTGGATACGAGAGCGGTCGTAAAACGAATTCGAAAAGAAGGTACGATGCAATCTGCCTTTTCGGCATCTGCTGAGCCGCCAGCATTTACTGCTGAATGCGATGGATATGTAGTAAAAGAAGTGTCAACAAAAGAGCCTGTTACTTACGGAAACGGTGAAAAACACGTTGTATTAATGGACTTTGGCTATAAAAAATCAATTTTACAAGAGCTGCTAAATCGAGAGTGCAAAGTAACGGTTGTTCCTTATTCTACAAGCTCTTCAAAAGTAAAAGAGCTGCAGCCGGATGGCATTGTCTTATCAAACGGACCTGGAGATCCAACTCAAGTAAGCAGTCAGCTGGATGAATTAAAAGAAATTATTTCAGCGTATCCAACTTTGGGAATTTGCTTTGGACATCAGTTAATTGGGCTTGCTTTTGGGGCAGAAACCAAAAAGCTGGCGTTCGGTCACCGAGGAGCTAATCAGCCTGTAATTGATTTAACGACTAACAAAGTGTGTATGACGTCTCAAAACCATAGCTATGTCGTAGATGAACAGACGATTACGTCTACGCCATTAAGCGTTCGATTTAAAAATGTGAATGACGGATCGGTTGAAGGTTTAATGCATAAAGACCTTCCTGTTATTTCGGTTCAATATCATCCAGAAGCACATCCTGGACCAAGTGACAGCACGTATATCTTTGATGAATTTATGACGAAAGTACAGCAAGTAGGGAGCGGAAAAGTATATGCCTAAAGACCAAACATTAAAAAAGATTTTAGTAATCGGATCAGGACCAATCGTAATTGGGCAAGCAGCAGAATTTGATTATTCAGGAACTCAGGCATGCTTGTCATTAAAAGAAGAAGGTTATGAAGTTATCTTAATCAATAATAATCCAGCTACGATTATGACGGACACTCACGTAGCAGATCGAATCTATTTTGAACCATTAACAGTAGACTGCGTAGAGAAAATTATTGCAAAAGAAAAGCCGGATGGTTTGTTAGCTACATTAGGCGGACAGACGGGTTTAAACTTAGCCCTTGAGCTTCATGAACAAAATATTTTGCCAAAATACGATGTGAAACTTTTAGGAACACCGATTGAATCAATCAAAAAAGGTGAAAGCCGTGAAGAGTTCCGTGCATTAATGAATGAACTAAATGAACCGGTGCCGGAAAGTGAAGTTGTCACAAAAGTAGAAGAAGCATTAGCTTTTGCCGAGAAAATTGGTTTTCCTGTTATTGTACGTCCTGCTTATACGTTAGGCGGAACGGGCGGAGGAATTGCTTATTCTATGGAAGAACTTGAAAAACTTTCAGCGTCAGGTTTACGTGAAAGTGCTATTACTCAATGCTTAATTGAAAAAAGCATCGCTGGATTTAAAGAGGTTGAGTACGAGGTTATGCGTGACGTGAACAATACGTGCATTACAATTTGTAACATGGAAAATATTGATCCCGTGGGTGTTCATACTGGAGATTCGGTAGTTGTTGCTCCTTCTCAAACGTTAACCGACGTGGAATATCAAATGCTTCGTTCGGCTTCAGTTAAAATTATTTCATCGCTTGGCATTATTGGAGGTTGCAACATTCAGTTTGCGCTTGATCCAAAAAGCAAGCAGTACTATTTAATTGAAGTAAATCCGCGTGTGAGCCGTTCGTCTGCTCTTGCATCAAAAGCAACGGGCTATCCGATTGCTAAAATTGCTGCAAAACTATCAGTAGGCTACACGCTTCATGAGTTATTAAATCCTGTAACAGGAGACACATATGCAAGCTTCGAACCAGCTCTTGACTATGTAGTAGTGAAATTTCCAAGATGGCCGTTTGACAAGTTTTTCTACGCGGAGAGAACGCTTGGCACGCAAATGAAAGCAACTGGAGAAGTAATGGCTATTGACCGTAACTTTACACGTAGCTTCCAAAAGGCACTGTCTTCTTTAGAAATTGATTTACAAGGATTGGAAGTAGAAGAACTGCAAGAACTTTCAACGGATGAATTAAAAAGCAAGCTTGGCGAACAAAGCGATGAGCGTATTTTTGTTATCCTTGAGCTTTTACGTCGCGGTACAACGCCTGAGTATATCCATGAAGTAACGCAAATTGATTATTTCTATTTAACACACTTTACGCAGCTGATTAAAATGGAAGCCTCTTTGAAGGAAGTACGTTTTGATTCCATTACAGCTGAACACTTCAAGCAAGTGAAGGAGCATGGTTTTACAGATGCGTATCTAGCAAGCGTATGGAACGTGCCAGAGCTTGACGTAAGAGCGAAACGTAAAGCACTACATATTACGCCAAGCTACAAAATGGTAGATACATGTGCAGCGGAGTTCGAATCCTCTACGGCTTATTTCTACTCTAGTTATTATGGCGAGAGTGAGATTGAACCATCAACGAATAAAAAAGTTGCGATTATCGGTTCTGGACCGATTCGTATCGGCCAAGGAGTAGAATTTGACTACAGCTCTGTACACGGTGTGTTAGCTCTTGAAAAAGAAGGATACGAAACAATTTTAATTAACAACAATCCAGAAACGGTAAGTACGGATTTTGAAGTAGCAGACCGCTTATATTTTGAACCTGTAACAGTAGAAGATGTGCTAAACGTTCTTGATGCTGAAAATGTGACGGATGTAATTGTTCAATACGGAGGTCAAACGGCTATTTCGCTTGTTAAAGGGCTAGAAGAAGCTGGCGTCAATTTACTAGGGATTACAAATGATGTTATTGATGCACTTGAAGATCGCGACCTGTTTTATAAGCTCTTAGACGACTGTGATATTCCGCATATCCCAGGTGAAATGGCGAAAGATGAGCAAGAACTTGTACAAAAAGCAAAAGCTATGGGATTCCCATTACTTATTCGTCCTTCTTACGTCATTGGCGGAAAAGGAATGCTGACAATTCAAAATGAAACGGAGCTGCAGGCTTGTTTACCAGCTATTAAAGCGTCTCATTTCCCAATGCTTATTGATGCTTACTTCCCTGGAAAAGAAGCAGAAATTGATGTTGTAGCAGACGGAAAAGATGTGTTGATTCCGACAATCGTTGAACATATTGAAAAAGCCGGCGTTCATTCAGGAGACAGCTATGCGCTTTTACCAGCAAAAACAGTAGAAGCAGCACATAAAGAAAAAATGGTGAGCTACGCTCAAAAAATTGTAAACAAACTTCAGTATAAAGGGATTATGAATATCCAATATGTTATTTACAACGATGAAGTCTACATGCTGGAAGTTAATCCGCGTGCCAGCCGTACAGTGCCTGTAGTAAGCAAAGTGTGCAACACGCCGCTTGTTTCGCTATCAACTCAAATATTGCTTGGGAAATCATTGTCGGAAATTAGCGAGAAGCTAGGTTTATTGCCGGATCCGGCTTATACAACTATTAAGTTTCCAGTGTTTTCGACAAGTAAATTATCAGGAGTTGATCCGCTTGTTGGACCAGAAATGAAGTCAACTGGTGAAGGAATTGCGATTTCTTCAACGATTGAAGAAGCAGCAAAAAAAGTATTCCATCAGTATGTGTTAAGTAAAAAAGGTGCTGCAGAAGTGTATATTAACGGAGAAGCACAGGGCCTTGAAGAACTTGCGCAAAGCGCGGGATTAACTCTTGTTAAAGATAAAGAAGTTAGTGAATGGGTAAAAACGAAAGAAGCTTTATTATATGTAAGTTTACAGCCTGAAGATAAAGAAAGCCGTATGTCAGCATTAAAACACGGTTTAATGGTTATGACGGAGGCAGAAACGGCTTCGCTATTTTTCCAATCGTTCCAAGTCGATGAATATCACGTTTCATCACTACAAGAATGGTTTCAAAAAACTAAAAAGGAAGTGACAGTATCATGAGTACAGTATCGATAAATACGAATTTAAAGGGAAAAGATTTGCTTACGCTTAAAGATTTATCATCAGACGATATTATGTCACTTTTAGAAAGCGCCATTGAGCTGAAAGAAAAGCATAAAAATGGTGAAATCGTCACATCGTTAAAAGGAAAAACGCTGGGGCTCATTTTTGAAAAATCTTCAACAAGAACAAGAGTCTCATTTGAAGCGGGAATGATGCAGCTTGGAGGAAACGCCCTCTTTTTAAGCAGCCAGGATTTACAAATTGGACGCGGAGAAACGATTGCTGATACAGCACGCGTACTATCTGAATTCATCGATGCTATCATGATTCGTACGTTTGAACATAGCAAGATCGAAGAGCTTGCAGATTACGCATCCATTCCCGTTATTAATGGTTTGACAGATGATTATCATCCTTGTCAGGCTCTAGCTGATTTATTAACGATTTACGAGCACAAGAAATCATTTGATGGGCTAAAAGTAGCTTATGTTGGAGACGGAAATAATGTAGCGCATTCCTTAATGATTGCATGTGCAAAAATGGGAATAGATATTTCAATTGGATGCCCTGACGGATATGAGCCAAAAGACTTTGTAACAGCTTATGTTAATGAAGTAGCTGCTAAAACGGGTGCGAAGGTTACGATTACAAAAGATCCTGTAGAGGCTGTAAAAAATGCCGATGCTATTTATGCAGACGTGTGGACAAGTATGGGACAGGAAGAAGAAGCACAGCAGCGCTTGAAAATATTTGCTCCTTATCAAGTAAATGAAGAGCTAGCTGCCCATGCGAAGTCAGACTATTTATTTCTCCACTGCTTGCCTGCGCATCGTGAAGAAGAAGTGACAGCAAGCATTATTGACGGACCAAATTCGGTTGTTTTCCAGCAGGCTGGAAATCGTATGCATGTACAAAAGGCCTTGCTTCAAGCAATTTTAGGCTAAGAAAAAAACCTTTCTGAGAATATCAGAAAGGTTTTTTTGTTTAAAGGGAATTAATTGTGGGAACACCAGTTGTATACTAAACAGAACGAAAGGTGATTTATGATGAAAGTATTAGTTGTTGGAGCAAACGGAACAACGGGAAAACAAGTGGTAGAAAAAGTCGCAAACAGCAAGCAGCATGAAGCTTATGCGATGATTCGCGACGAAAAACAAGCAGACGCTTTAAAAAAGCTGGGCGCTAACGTTGTACTTGGTGACTTGGAGCAAGATGTTTCAGATGCTTTAAGAGGTATGGATGCTGTCATATTTGCAGCAGGTTCTGGAGGACATACGGGAGACGAAAAAACAATCGCTGTGGATCAAAACGGTGCTAAAAATATCATTGATGAAGCAAAAAATCAAGGTGTGAAGCGCTTTGTTATGTTAAGTTCAATGGGAACAGATGCACCTGAACAAGGACCAGAAGGCTTACAACTTTACCTGCGTGCTAAAGCGATAGCGGATGAATACTTAAAGCAGTCTAATCTGCAATATACAATTGTACGACCAGGAACTTTATCGAATGATTCAGCTACTGGAAAAATTGATATCAATAATGATATTGAAGATAAATCTCAGACGATTCCTCGAGCAGATGTAGCAACCGTGCTTGTAGAATGCCTAAACGAAGAAGCTACGATAGGAAAAACGTTTGAAATGTTAGCCGGAGAAACTGAAATTGAACAAGCTATTAAATTTACTCATTGATACAAAAGGGCAGATCTAAAGGTCTGCTCTTTTCTGTTCTGTTCCTAATATGAAAACATCTCCATTATGAAACGGAAATCTTAAGGGAATAGTATAGGAGAACATTTCATTTCAGGAATGAGGAGGCAGGACAATGGGACAAAATCGTCATTTCACACCGGGTCAAAAAGCTCCTAATAACGGAGTGTATATTGAAATTGGTGAAACAGGAAGCAACGTAAATAATCCTCAAAAGGTTAAATTAAAAGCAGGAGAGCGTTTTCCAGAGACGGCAAACGATGACCGCCACTGGACATACATGCGCAAGCCTTAAATAGTAAAAAAATAAAGAAGCCATTCTAAATTGAATGGCTTTACTTGTTTTCCCATTGCTGGGTATAATGAAATAAAGGTCAATAAAGGTCAAATGTATCGAAGGAGGATGTTCAATGGACATAAATAAAATGACCCAAAAATTGCAAGAAGGCGTGATGGAAGCGCAGTCCGAAGCTATTAAACGAAATCAGCAGGAAGTGGATATTGCTCATTTGCTTTATACGCTTATTCATCAGCAAGATGGTATTGCTCCTCGCATATTAGATCATTTACATATAGATCATCAATCTTTTCAGCAGCAGGTAAATCAACTGCTTGCGAAAAAACCTGCTGTTACAGGAAGTGGAGCTGAAGTAGGGAAAGTTTATATTACAAATAAACTCCAGCAGCTGTTTGTCAAAGCTCAAGAAGAAGCATCTCGTCTGCAAGATGATTATGTTTCAGTTGAGCACATCTTTTTAGCCTTAGCACAGGAACCGTCTTCTAGTGAATATGGCAAGTTATTTTCAAGTCACGGTATAACAAAAAAAGCTTTGCAAGATGTGCTTACTAGCCTTCGAGGAAATCAGCGAATTACAAGTCAAAATCCGGAAGTTACATATGAAGCGTTAGCTAAATATGGAAGAGACTTAGTGGCAGAAGTAAGAGCAGGGAACATTGATCCAGTCATTGGACGAGACGGAGAAATTCGCCGCGTTATCCGCATTTTATCGCGAAAAACAAAAAACAATCCAGTTTTGATTGGAGAACCTGGCGTTGGTAAAACAGCGATTGTTGAAGGTCTAGCACAGCGAATTGTTCGTAGAGATGTGCCTGAAGGATTAAAAGATAAAACCATCTTCTCATTAGATATGGGAGCTTTAGTAGCAGGAGCGAAGTTCAGAGGCGAATTTGAAGAGCGTTTAAAAGCTCTTCTTCAAGAAGTTAAGAAAAGCAACGGTCAAATTCTTTTATTTATTGACGAACTTCATACAATCGTTGGAGCAGGTCGTACGGACGGAGCGATGGATGCAGGGAATATTTTAAAACCAATGCTTGCTAGAGGAGAACTTCACTGTATAGGAGCTACAACTCTTGATGAGTATCGTCAGTATATTGAAAAAGATCCAGCTCTTGAAAGACGCTTTCAACAGGTGCTGGTTGAAGAACCTTCAGTAGAAGATACAATCTCTATCTTACGTGGTTTAAAAGAACGATTTGAAATTCATCACGGTGTAAATATTCATGACCGGGCGATTGTTTCAGCAGCGGTTATGTCGGATCGTTATATCTCAGATCGCTTTTTACCTGATAAAGCAATTGATTTAATTGATGAAGCATGCGCAACTATTCGAACAGAAATTGATTCGATGCCATCAGAATTAGATGAAGTAACGCGACGTGTCATGCAGCTTGAAATTGAAGAAGCGGCATTAAGTAAAGAAACAGATCAAGCAAGCATCACAAGGTTAGAGGCAATTCGAAAAGAAGTCTCTGATTTAAAAGAACGTGCAGATACAATGAAGCTGCAGTGGGAAAAAGAAAAGCAGTCGATTCAAACGGTGCAAGATGTCCGGGAGCAGCTTGAAAAAGCGAAGCGAGACCTAGAAGAAGCTGAAGGGAAATATGATTTAAATAAAGCAGCCGAACTTCGCCACGGACGCATTCCAGCTCTTGAAAAAGAACTAAAACAGCTGGAAGAAACAGCTGCTGAAAAAGCACAAGAAAACCGTTTGTTAAGAG
This sequence comes from Priestia sp. 3CA3, assembly GCF_056836725.1. Classification (NCBI taxonomy): domain Bacteria; kingdom Bacillati; phylum Bacillota; class Bacilli; order Caryophanales; family Bacillaceae; genus Priestia; species Priestia sp. 3CA3. The sequence goes on along the minus strand of NZ_JBXENJ010000003.1, from coordinate 423,245 downwards.
AAGAAGTAACGGAAGAAGAAATTGCTGAAATTGTAGGAAGATGGACGGGAATTCCGGTGTCGAAACTAGTTGAAGGAGAAAGAGAAAAGCTGTTGAAGCTTGAGTCAATTTTACAGCAGCGTGTGATTGGACAGGACGAAGCCGTATCCTTAGTTACAGATGCTGTGATTCGCGCAAGGGCAGGCATTAAAGACCCGAACCGCCCAATTGGATCATTTATTTTCCTAGGACCTACCGGAGTAGGAAAAACGGAGCTAGCCAAAACGTTGGCACATTCGTTATTTGACAGTGAAGAACAAATGGTTCGTATTGATATGTCTGAATACATGGAAAAGCATGCGGTCTCTAGGCTTATAGGAGCGCCTCCTGGCTATGTAGGGTATGAAGAAGGCGGACAGCTAACGGAAGCGGTGAGACGCAAGCCTTATTCAGTCGTTTTGTTAGATGAAATTGAAAAAGCTCATCCTGAAGTATTTAACGTGCTCCTTCAAATACTAGATGATGGAAGAGCAACAGATTCAAAAGGAAAAGTCATTGATTTTAAAAATACGGTCATTATTATGACGTCAAATATTGGTTCTCAATTTCTATTAGATGGTTTAACAAGTGAAGGCGAGATTACTGAAAAAGCCAGAGAGCAAGTGATGGCTCAATTAAGACAGCATTTTCGCCCAGAATTTTTAAATCGAGTAGACGACACGATTTTATTCAAACCGCTAACTGTTCATGAAGTAAAGGGAATTATTGATAAGCTATTGCTTCAGCTTGAAAAGCGTTTATCCGATCGTCATATTTCGTTAATGTTAACAGAAGAAGCAAAAAATCATATTGCGGCCTCCGGGTTTGATCCGGTATACGGAGCGCGCCCTTTAAAAAGGTTTATTCAAAAATATATTGAAACAAAAATTGCCAGAGAATTAATTGCAGGGCAAATTGAAGATTATAGTCAAGTGACAGTTGATGTAAAAGATGATGAGTTTGTTGTCAGCGTATAAGTTTTCTCAAAAGGCCATTCATGATAATTTTAATGGTCTTTTTTTGCTATTAAGAGCAGCATCCCTTTTAAAATAAATAAAAAAAATACGTGAGAGCTAAGCGTAAAAACTTATTCAGTTTTAGGTTGTAGAATATATCTAATTCATTTATGATAATACAAAATGGGCAAAGGAGCATGAATGAGCACATGAAGGACCGTATAGAGCTTATATATGACGAAGCATACGATTTTATAGATCAGGCATTAACTAAAATAAGAGCGCTGGATAAAAATGATCTTCAAGCTGAAAATGAAGAAGTGCAGGAAAAGGCAGAACGGACAGAGTTTGCACTTCAAGCTGCACGAGATATTTTAGAAAATATGATTATCCCGGGTAAAAAATTGACTTTTATTTACGAAAAAGGTTCTGTGGTAGTAGAAATTCCCGATAAAAAATAAAAACGACTTCCTTTTATGGAAGTCGTTTTTATTTTGGTAATGCAAAGTGTTCATCAATGGATGCATCACTTTTTCGATACTGCCCGGGTGTCATATTGGTTGTTTTACGAAATACTTTTGTTAAATAATTGGCATTTGCATAGCCAACGTTTTCAGCAATTTCTTCGATTGAATACTTGGTTTGATGCAATAGCTCGGCCGCTTTTTGAATGCGAAGCTTCGTTAAATATTGAATCGGCGTAATCCCTGTTGTTTGTTTGAATAACCGGCTAAAATGATAGCGAGATAAATGAGCTGCATCTGCCATTTCATCCGGACCGATTTCTTCATGATAATGATTGCGGGCAAATAAAATAGAGCTAATGATACTTTCAGGCCAATCCTCTGTAAAACTGTCCATGCTTTTAATATATTGATACAGCTCCATTACAAAGCGGTAAGATAAGCTTGAGGCATGAAACGGATCTGCTATATGTTTTTCACTTGCCCTCTTATATATCTGAGCAAGCAGCTGAACAGGTGCTGATTCAGGGTGAAATCGAATTACAGGGGAGTGGGTTGACTGAATATAATCCCAGCATTTTTGTACTTCATCTCCGTATAATGTAAGAAAAATAAACTCCCAGTTTTCACTTTCCTTTGGTAAGTAATAGCGATAATTTCCAGGTATATTGACGATGAATGCTTTTCCAGCATCCACTTTATATTCTTGTCCATCTATTTCAATCATCCCGTACCCAGAAACCGTGTATTGAAAAATATATTTTCCTACATCTTTTCGCTGATTTCCGCTCCAGTTATAAAGGGGCGAGAAAACTTCATCCCATCCAACCGACCAGAGCTGCGCAACTTCGTTTGTGCGGGATTCTAAAAACCTGTATGCGTACGTTGAATATTCTTGAGCTTGGAAATGTGAGAGCAAATTTTCACCTTCTTTTTGAAATAAAGTAGTACTTAATTCTTACTTTAACGTAATCGCTTTCATTTTTCTATAATTTTTTGAAAATATCATGATTATTTTTAGTGAATGTCTCTAAATCTATTATTTTCTTATAATTTGCAAGTCAAGGCTCCCATGAAGATAACACCTTTTTGGCGCAAGAGCAGTTCATCATCAATTTAAAAGAATCATTTTTAAATTGATAAGCAAAAAAGTACCGATTATCGATAGGAATTTTACCATTGAGGCAAGGAAAATTGGACTTTACAATGTACATATGAATCCGTTTCCAAAAAACTACTTAAAATAGGTGATAATAAATGCTGGAAAAATTAATCGAAGAGTTCAAACAAATATTTCATTCGTCAGAAGCTATTCGCTGCTTTTTTGCACCAGGGCGTGTCAATTTAATTGGAGAACATACTGATTATAATGGAGGGCATGTTTTTCCTTGTTCATTGAGTATAGGAACGTATGCGGTAGTACAAAAACGTCATGATCGAAAAATACGTATGTACTCTAAAAACTTCTCTGAAGCAGGCGTTATTGAATCCTCTTTAGAGCAATTAACGTACAAAACCGAGGATGATTGGGCTAATTATCCAAAAGGAGTAATGGACACCTTTAAAAAGCACGGATATGATCTTCCTTTTGGTTTTGATATCTTGTTTTTCGGCAATATTCCTAACGGAGCAGGGCTTTCATCGTCGGCATCAATTGAGTTAGTCACATGCGTACTTTTAAATAAAATTCTTGAATTGAATATTGATATGATGGACCTTGTAAAAATGGCGCAGCAAGCTGAAAATGAATTTATCGGCGTAAGCTGCGGGATTATGGATCAGTTTGCAATTGGAATGGGAAAAGAAAATCAAGCCGTATTGTTAAACTGCCAGACTCTTGAATACCAGTATAGCCCGCTGCAGCTAACAGATGCTGTGCTCGTTATTTCTAACACAAATAAGCGAAGAGGGCTGGCAGATTCAAAATATAATGAGCGCCGTATGGAGTGTGAAAGAGCACTATCAGATTTGCAAACTTCACTTTCCATTGATTCGCTTGGTGATTTAACGAAAGAACAATTTGAAAAGCACAAATCTTTAATACAAAACGAAGTAGATTGTAAGCGCGCTAAACATGCGGTATATGAAAATGAACGCACAAAAGAAGCGGTTGCTAAATTGCAAAACGGCGATTTAAAAGGATTTGGTCAATTGATGAATGAGTCGCACTGTTCGCTGCGAGATGACTATGAAGTAAGTGGAAAAGAATTAGATGCTCTTGTAGAAGCAGCCTGGTTGCAAGAAGGTGTGATTGGATCACGCATGACGGGTGCAGGCTTTGGCGGCTGTACAATCAGTATCGTAAAAAAAGCACAGGTTGATAGATTTATTGAGGAAGTAAAAGACGCTTATTATAAGCAAACGAGTTTAGAAGCTGAATTTTATGTGGTTACGGTTGGAGAAGGAGCGCGTGAACTCACATTAGAAGCAGTATAAGAGAAAACAGATAGAGAAAGGAACGAGTGTATGTCAGTCAACATTCATGAAGAAATCACCCGACTTATTCAATATGGTTTACAAAAGAATCTAGTAACAAAATGGGATATAGATGTGGTGAGAAATAAACTGCTGGAAGTGTTAGAACTCGACGAATGTATTACGGTAGAAGTTAAAGAAGAACGTTTGGAACATCCAGCTGCTATTTTAGATAACATGCTTGATTGGGCTGCCGAAAACAATCGAATCGCCGATAATTCTATCACATATAGAGATTTATTCGATACCAAAATAATGGGATGCTTTGCAAGCATGCCTTCAGAGGTTAATCGAACCTTTTACGATCACTATCAGCAAAACCCTCAAAAAGCCACAAGCTATTATTATAAGCTGTCAAAAGACATTCACTATATTCGCAGAGATCGAATTGCTAAAAACGAAAGATGGATAACAAACACTGACTTTGGAGAACTTGAAATTACTATCAACTTATCTAAGCCGGAAAAAGATCCAAAAGCAATTGCAGCAAGCAAATCACTGAAAGAAAGCAACTACCCGCTATGCCTGCTCTGTAAAGAAAATGCTGGCTATGCAGGCCGCATTAACCACCCAGCTCGCCAAAATCACCGGATTATCCCTGTGGAATTGCAGGAAGAGCTGTGGTACATGCAGTTTTCACCTTACGTTTATTATAATGAACATGCCATTGTTTTTGCGAGTGAGCATACACCTATGCATATTTCAAAGCAAACGTTTAAGCGGCTGCTTGCCTTCGTTGAACAATTCCCACATTATTTTTTAGGGTCAAATGCAGATTTACCCATCGTAGGAGGATCTATTTTAACGCATGATCACTTTCAAGGAGGCTATCATGAGTTTCCTATGGCTAAAGCAAGAATAAATAAATCGTTCTCTCTTGAAGCGCATCCAAACGTGAAAGCTGGAATTGTTCATTGGCCAATGTCGGTCGTTCGTCTTCAAAGTTCGCACCTTGCACCATTAGTGGAAGCAGCGGATTTCATTTTGAAGAAATGGAAATCATATAGTGATCAAAGTGCTGGTATTTTAGCTTTTACAGATCAAACTCCTCACAATACGGTCACGCCTATTGCTAGGAAAAGAGGGGATTTGTACGAATTAGATTTAGTACTGCGAAACAATCGAACAAACAGCAAGCATCCAGATGGCATTTATCATCCGCATGCAGAAGTTCATCATATCAAAAAAGAGAACATAGGTTTAATTGAAGTAATGGGGCTTGCGGTTTTACCCGGTCGTTTGAAAGACGAAATGAGTCTAGTGGCCAAAGGGTTAGTTCAGAATAACCTGAGTGAAGTAGCCAGCAGGCATGATCAAGTGAAAAAACACGTGAAGTGGGCTGAACACATCAAGAAAAAATATCCGCATATTGAAGTGGAAAATGTCCAAAGCATTCTTCAACAAGAGCTCGGTTTGATCTTTGCGACTATTTTAGAGCATGCAGGTGTGTTTAAACAAACTGTTGAAGGGCAGCTCGCATTCAGTCGTTTTATGAATTCGTTAAATGAAGCGTAAATCATTAATAAAAACAGGCAGCTCGTAATGAGCTGCCTGTCTTTATACAGTTAGGGCATGCTGTTTTAAAAGGGTATACAGAGCCTGTGTTCCTTTATTATCCTGGCCTTGTTTTTCGAGCTGTTCATAAAGCGATTTTGCTAATTTTAGCCCGGGTGTATACAGCTCCATTTCTTCAGCTGATTCAATGGCAATCTTCATATCTTTAATGAAGTGTTTAATATAAAAGCCTGGTTCGAAGTCTCCTTTAATCATGCGAGGAGCTAAATTGCTTAACGACCAGCTTCCCGCTGCGCCTGTTTCAATACTTTTTAGAACGGTATTCGGATCTAATCCGGCTTTTTCAGCATAAAGTATCGCTTCGCAGACACCCATCATATTAGAGGCAATAGCAATTTGATTGCACATTTTTGTATGTTGACCAGCACCGGCGCTTCCTTGAAGAACGATATTTGTCCCCATTTTTTCAAGAATAGGCGTAACGGCAGAGAATGCTTCAAAATCGCCTCCTACCATAATCGCTAAGGTTGCTTTCTGAGCCCCAATATCTCCTCCTGAAACAGGAGCGTCAAGCGCATGAATGTGCTTCTCTTTTGCTGCTTGATAAATCTCACGAGCAAGTATAGGGCTTGATGTCGTCATATCAATTGTATAGCAGCCTTTCTTTGCATTATGTATAATGCCGTCTTTTCCTAAATAAATCTCTTTTACATCGTGAGGATAGCCTACCATGGTGATAATAACATCAGATTGTTCGGCCACTTCTTGAACGGTTTCTTTCCATTTGGCCCCTTTTTCAAGTAGTGCTTGAGCACGAGTTTTTGTTCGTGTATAAACAAGGACTTCATATCCTGCGTCAATTAAATGCCCGGCCATGCTTTGACCCATAACGCCTGTTCCGATAAAACCAATTTTTTCTTTAGTCACAGCAGTATTCACTCCTAAAGTTAATAGTTTGATTATTCTAAAATTATATAGTTAAAGTTTGGGATAATCAATGATTCCGACTATATATAGATAGAGAAAAGCACTCTCAGTCCTATGTCTTGAATACGAGGTAAGGAAAGAAAGTACTGAGAAGAACCTATGCCAAAAAATAAAAAAAGCGCTGGCTTTACAGCCAACACTTTTTAGTGTTGATTATTTGCTGGTTTATTCGGTACACCCAGTTCTCCAATCAAAATTACAACTAGCGTGAAAACTACTCCAAGGATGGAAGCGGTTGCGAAACTGTAAGTACCGCCCGTCATTGCAGAGATTACGTACACTGCCATATTCATTAGTAAAAAGCCCCAAACAAAAGCCATTACGACACGCATTCTATTCACCTCGTTTACAGTACAGTTTGATTTCATTTTAGCATATAGCAGTCAAATAAGAAATTGAATTTTTTATGAATAAATAAGGGGCGTGCTCCCATGCAGAAACAAAAGAGCAATAAGTCAGAAATAGGCATTATTCTAGTGCGCTTTTTTATGGTTCTATCATACACTGTATGGAACAACTAGTAAGTTACGGAGGAAGAGCTATGATACATCGACGCTTTTTTAGCTTAGATACGCAATGGAATGTCGTACATGTCCCTGAACGACCGAATGGTTTCGGTGTGTTAGTATTGGGTGATAAAGATCATTTTGTTGAAAGTTCAACTAGCTTATGGATTCAGCACGGCGGAAGGTCACAGCTGTTGCAATGTTTACAAGATGAAGGATACACAGTATTTTATTCCAATTTATATGGCCGGCATTGGGGGTCTCCTGAAGCATATCACCTTGCAAAACAACTTTATCATTTAGTAATGAAACAAGAAATTTTAAATAAACGAATTCATATTTTAGCTGAAGGAATGGGGGCTCTGTTAGCGCTGCAGCTAATGGAAAATGACGGGAATACGTTCATTCGATCAGCTGGTTTACTAAATCCGTGTATTGATCTTCATACGCATGCAGAACATGAAAAAAACAATAAATTCTTTTATAAACAATTCACGAAGGACTTGACTCAAGCTTACAAAGTGGAGCGGAAGCAAGTATCAAAGCTAATTAAGGAGTACCCTTCCGTTACGGAATTAAAATCAACGCTGCCCGTGAAGATATGGACCGCGCCTAATGCCTCTACTCATTATCCAATTGCACACAGTAAAAAATATGAACTACATCGTGAAGAACTTCACTCTCCGATTATGCTTTCACTTTATTTGCCTGAAAAAAACTATTTATTTGAACGGTCCCTTCTCCAATTTTATAAACAGCATGAAAAAGTGTTATAAGCAAAGCTTCTATGATTATACATATCATAGGGGCTTTTTGTATAAGAGATAAAAGGAAAAAGAGAGTTCATGATGTTTTTACGGATGAACTACTTTGAAATAAGGAATGAGTACTCTCTATAACTATAGGGCTTTAAGCTTTTGTTTAATAAATGATGAATGAAGAATTGGAGGAAGCGATATGGGAAATGTAGTAGTAATAGGGGCAAACCGCTTTATTGGTTTTCATTTATGTATGACTTTTTTAGACGAAGGTACAGAAGTAAAAGGATATACACATTCTGCTCATAAAGAAGAAGATGATTTGCAGGAAGAGATGAAATTTTTCTTAGGGCGAAACGCTAATTATGTATCGACTGAAGTAGGCGATTCATTAGATATGATTACCTCAGAAACGGATATTGTCTACTTCACGTATTTCGATGGAGGAGATTTTTATCATCCTGATTTTTTAAGACAAGAAATGCAAAAAGCGCAGCAAGTACTCATTCAAGCACTTAATAAATGCCGTCAATTCAACATTCGATTTGTGTTTGTTTCTACCATGCGCGTATTTGGAGACCAGCAGCGAAAGATTGAAGAAACAACGATTCCAGAACCGGACAGTAGTGAAGGAAGGCTATACGTTCATTTTGAGCGAATGATAGAAAAATATAAAGATGATGGATGGCCCATTATGATTGTCAGAACGCCCACTCTTTACGGACCTTGGCAGCCTTTGTCAATGTGCTATTCTAAAAATATTGCCGGGTACGAGGAAGCTTTTACCATTATGGAAGGCACGGATTTTATTATTTATATTGAAGACGCCGTCAGTGCACTCAGACGCTGTAAAACTGGTGCATATTCATATGAAGTGGTTCATTTAGTTGAAGAAAAATTACAGCCTTGGAGCGCTGGAGCAAACATTACTCATATGGAGGTGAAGGAAGAAGCGGCTCAAGAAAAATATGAAATCAGCAGGAAAGCGAAAGAACTGCTACATTTTTCTTCCAAAGTAACGGCTAAAGAAGGCATTTACCTGCAAAAAAAACATATGAGAACATTCTTTTTACCTCTTCATTAAAGGAGAAAGTTGTACTTATAGAATAGATTCGCTAATATAAGGAGGAATAAATGTTTTTAATAAAGGAGATTTCACTATGGAAGAGCAAAATATGCAATTCATGCAAATTGCAATGAAGTACTTGCCAGAAGCAAAGCAGATTTTAGATGAAACAGGCGTTGAGTTATCAATGGAACACGTACAGCCGGTATTGACATTACTGACAAAAGTAATGAACGACGCCTATGAGCTTGGCAAGCAAGATGCATTAGCTGAAAATGAAAACAACTAAAGAAAACAGCTCGGTAGAATCCGAGCTGTTATTTTTGTTTGTAAAATAAATCGACTAAAGGGGCAAACTGTTTAAGAAGAGGAGCTAGTTCTTCGACGGCGAGTACAATTTCATCGATTTGTTTGAATAATCTTTCCCACTCCTCTCGCTCTCTTTCTTCTCTTGATTTTCTGCGCCCAGCTCCAAACATAAAATCAGAAAAAGCTTCATTTCTTTGTCTTCTTGCCATACGACTCATTCCTTTCACTATTTTAATGGAGGGTAAGTTCTTACTTAATGTCCCATACTTAGAGTAAGAGGGCCCCGTATGATTACTATATGTAGCATGATAGGTACCTGAGTAGGACGAACACCTATATAGACAAAAAATAAAAAATGAAGTAAAATTAGTACCAACTCATAATAATTGATTATATAATCGATAAATGAAATGACGGATATAGGTTTTATAGGAATATAAGCCTTTTATTTAAAGGAGAGGTTGATATGAACGCTGGTGTTCTAGGAATTGGACGTTATGTACCAGAGAAAGTTGTAACAAATTTAGATCTTGAAAAAGTAATGGATACATCAGATGAATGGATTCGTACGCGCACAGGTATTCAAGAGCGCCGAATTGCAGACGATAACGAGGATACATCTGATTTAGCTTATAAAGCAGCAGTGGAAGCTTTACATAATGCTAACGTTGAAGCAGAAGACATTGACATGATCATTGTTGCTACGGTAACGCCAGATCAACCGTTTCCTACAGTATCATGTATGCTGCAAGAAAAATTGGGAGCAAAAAAAGCAGCTTCTTACGATGTGAGTGCAGCATGTGCAGGATTTATGTACGGCATGATTACAGCTAAGCAATTTATTGAAACTAATGCTTACAAGCATATATTAGTGGTCGGTGTAGAAAAGCTTTCTAAGATTACAGATTGGGACGACCGTAACACGGCTGTTTTATTCGGAGACGGAGCAGGTGCAGTTGTAATGGGACCTGTGTCAGAAGGACGAGGTATTTTATCCTTTGAACTAGGATCCGACGGTACGGGAGGCAAGCACTTGTATCAAAACGAGCTTGATCATATTGTCATGAACGGACGCGAAGTATTTAAGTTTGCTGTTCGACAAATGGGGGAATCTGCTGTTAATGTAATTGAAAAAGCAGGTTTAACAAAAGAGGATGTTGATTTTCTTGTACCTCATCAAGCGAATATTCGTATTATGGAAGCTGCAAGACAGCGATTAGACTTGCCTGAAGAAAAAATGTCTAAAACAATCCAATACTACGGCAATACATCAGCAGCATCGATTCCAATTTCAATTGTTCATGAGCTTGAAGCAGGGAAAATTCAAGATGATGATTTAATTGTAATGGTTGGCTTCGGAGGCGGCTTAACATGGGGAGCTATTGCCATTAGATGGGGAAAATAACACTACATTTTTAAAGCAACTGAAGGAGATGAATGTACGATGAATAAAAAACGTGTAGTTGTAACAGGACTTGGTGGGCTTACACCAATTGGAAACGACGTAGAAACAGCTTGGAAAAACGCAGTAGCAGGCGTATCTGGGGTTGGTCCTTTAACAAGACTAGATGCAGATGAATTCCCGGCTAAAGTAGCGGCTGAAGTAAAAGATTTTAACGTGGAAGATTTTATTGATCGCAAAGAGGCTCGTAAGATGGACCGCTTTACTCAATATGCAATGGTAGCTGCACTGGCTGCTGTTAAAGATGCTGATTTGACTATTACAGAAGAAATTGCTCCAAACGTCGGCGTTTGGATTGGTTCTGGAATTGGCGGTATGGAAACGTTTGAAAATCAATATTCAACGTTATTAGAAAAAGGTGCCCGCCGTGTAAGTCCATTCTTTATTCCGATGATGATTCCTGATATGGCAACAGGACAAGTTTCTATTGCTTTAGGGGCGAAAGGCGTGAACTCTTGTACGGTAACGGCATGTGCAACGGGTACAAATTCTATTGGTGATGCTTTTAAAGTCATTCAACGCGGAGATGCAGACGTGATGGTGACGGGCGGTACGGAAGCACCAATCACGCGTTTATCTATTGCTGGTTTCTGTGCGAATAAAGCACTTTCTACAAATCCAGATCCTGCAACAGCATCTCGTCCGTTTGATAAAGACCGCGACGGCTTCGTTATGGGAGAAGGTGCGGGGGTTATTGTGCTTGAAGAGCTTGAACATGCACTAGCGCGCGGCGCACGTATTTATGCTGAAATTGTGGGTTATGGTTCAACAGGAGATGCTCATCATATCACAGCGCCAGCTCCAGGAGGAGAAGGGGGCGTTCGTGCAATGCGTCATGCGATTGAAGATGCAGGTCTACAGCCAAGTGATATTGATTACATCAATGCTCACGGTACAAGTACAGGGTACAACGATAAATTTGAAACGATGGCTATTAAAGAAGTATTTGGTGACCACGCTCAAAAAGTAGCAATTAGTTCAACAAAGTCAATGACTGGCCACTTGCTAGGAGCTGCTGGTGGAGTAGAAGCTATTTTTAGTGTGAAAGCAATTCAAGACGGTATTCTTCCTCCAACAATTAACTATCAAACACCCGATGAAGAGTGCGATTTAGACTACATTCCAAACAAAGCGCGTAAGCAAGAAGTAAAAGCGGTGCTAAGCAACTCACTTGGATTTGGCGGTCACAATGCAACGATCATCTTTAAAAAATACGAAGCATAATGAAAAATTCTAGGCTGACGCCTAGAATTTTTTTTATTTTTAATAACCAAAAAAGTAGCTGTGAACATATCATGAAGCAAAAGGATGAAGAAAGAGAGGGGAAAACATGCCGATTGTTTCAACTTCTACTTGGACGGAGCCGAAAGAAATAAGCCGTTATCTTGCGCGCTATTTTAAGAAATTAAAAGAAAAAGAATATATGGAATTACTTTTTAACTATGGAATGTGTCCGCCTTCTTTAATGTTTATAAAAGAATTAGAAGAAATGAAGAAAAGGCAGGTTTGGAAGAAAGTAAAAGCACATTATGAAAAGCTTAAAAAAGCATGGAATGGGCCGGATGTAGCGGTGCTAGTGCTTCCAAGCAATCCTCGAAATCGAAAAATGCAGCGTGAATTTAACGGAAGAGCAGGTGTCGCTTTTACCGATAAATTATTTGTGTTTATGACAAGTCATACATCCGATGAAGAAATGTTAGCGGTGCTTACCCATGAATATCATCACGTTTGCAGGCTAAAAGCCATTAACAAATCTGATGAAACGATTACTTTGTTAGACGCTATGATGATGGAAGGGTTAGCTGAAAGAGCTGTAGAGGAATATTGTGGTAAAAAATATTTAGCTCCTTGGACAAATTATTATACCATTGAAGAAGCTAAAAAAATGTGGGAAAAGCATGTTAAACCTTATTACAATCTGCGCGCTGACGAAAAAAAATATGATCAACTGTTATTCGGCCAAAATTGGTATCCAGAAATGATGGGCTACAATATCGGTTATCATCTTGTTACTTCATGTATGAAGCCTCACACTTTAACTACTACCCAGCTGCTTCCTCTTAGTACCAATACTATCTTAAAAAAATCTGCGTTCCAACTGTAAAAAAATAAGTTCTATATACCTAAAACAAAAAATAGTAAATTTTATCCTGTTTTCAACAAAAAATTAGGAGATTTATGCGTTAAAGTGCTGAAGAGATATTCAAAAATCATTATTTTAAAAATAAAAAATATAATTAATTTTCAAAATATATTGATTTTGTAATGAAATTGTAATAATATCTTATTCAAATATAACAATTTTTAGAAAAATGAGGTGTGCACTATAAATGGATAAAAAGCCCGTCGAATCAACACCTTTACTAGAAGTAAAAAATTTACAAACTGCTTTTTCCATTAATGATTCCTGGCATAATGCTGTGGACGACGTGTCGTTTCAAGTCGGACGAAAGCGAATTGTAGGAGTTGTAGGAGAATCTGGCTGTGGAAAAAGCGTATTGTCTTTATCCGTTATTGGGCTATTACCTAAAGTAAATAGTCAAATTAGAAGCGGAAGCGTTGTATTTAACGGAAAGAATCTTACGCACTTATCAGAAGATGAGATGAATGATGTTCGAGGAAAAGACATCTCAATGATTTTCCAAGAACCGATGACATCTCTCAATCCTGTTTTAACCATTGGGTATCAGCTGCAGGAAGTATTGTTTAACCATATGAATATATCGAAAGCGGAAGCGCGTGAAAAAAGCATTGCGCTTTTAAAAAGCGTTGGTATTTCGAGATCCGAAAAGCTCATCGATGAATATCCGCATCAGCTGTCGGGAGGAATGAGGCAGCGCGTCATGATTGCCATGGCGGTAGCTTGTCAGCCTAAACTTTTAATTGCGGATGAGCCGACAACCGCCCTGGATGTTACGGTTCAAGCTCAAATTTTAGAATTGTTAAAAGAAATTCAAGAAAGCAATGATATGTCTATTATTATGATTACTCATGATTTAGGAGTCGTTGCTGAGATGTGTGATGAAGTGATTGTCATGTATGGCGGGAAAATTGTTGAGCATACAGATGTTGATACGTTATTTTATGCCCCAAAACATCCGTACACGAAAGCGCTTCTTCACTCAATTCCACGCATGGAAGATGATGTAGAAGTATTAAATACAATCAAAGGAATTGTGCCTTCTCTTGTAAACATGCCGCGGACAGGCTGTCGTTTCGTTAACCGATGTCCTCATGCAATGGAAGACTGTAGTTCCGTTACGCCTGTTCTTCGCCAGGATTCACAGGGGCATGACGTCGCATGTCTGCTGTATGAAAACAGCTATCCGTCAAAAGGAGTGAAGACAAGCTAATGACTAAAGCGGTGAAAGATGTATTGCTAGAAGTTCAGCATTTAAAAACCTATTATCCTATTCACGGGGGATTTTTCCGAAAGAAAATTGGTGATGTAAAAGCAGTTGACGGTATTTCTTTTGCGATTCGAAAAGGAGAAACGCTCGGTCTGGTAGGAGAATCTGGCTGTGGAAAATCCACGGCAGGAAGGACGATTCTAAGACTGCTGGAACCAACTAGCGGAAAAATTATTTTCGATGGTAAAGATATCACAGAAGTAAAAGGAACTTCTCTTCGTAAAATCAGACAAGATTTCCAAATGGTTTTTCAAGATCCCTATGCTTCCCTCAATCCAATGCAAATGGTTGGAGATGTTATTTCTGAACCAATTCGGAATTTTACAGGAAAATCAACCAATCAATTAAAATCAGAAGTTATGAATCTACTTACAAAAGTAGGATTACCGGAAGATGCATACTATAAATATCCTCACGAATTTTCCGGTGGACAGCGTCAGCGGATTGGAATTGCACGTGCACTTGCACTTCGTCCAAAACTTATTATTGCTGATGAACCGGTGTCGGCACTTGACGTTTCTGTCCAATCACAAGTTTTAAACCTTCTTAAAGAACTTCAACAAGAATTCGACCTAACCTTTTTATTTATTGCCCATGATTTGAGTGTTGTTAAACATATGAGTGACCGTATCGGTGTTATGTACCTAGGCGGTTTAGTGGAAATTGCTGATAAGAAAAGCCTATACGCAGAGCCATTGCACCCTTATACGCAAGCGCTTGTATCGGCTATACCTGAACCAGATCCACGAAAGAAAAAACAGCGTATTATTTTACAGGGAGATGTGCCAAGTCCAATTGATCCGCCAAAAGGCTGTGCGTTTCATCCTCGCTGTATACATGCCATGGCAGAGTGCAGCCAAACGAAACCTGCCTTAAAGGAGGTGAGACCTGGCCATCAAGTAGCTTGCCATTTATATAACTCGTAAAAGCTACATACGAACAGATTATTAGTTAAATAGGGGGAACGTCATGATGAAAAAGAAATCGTTTTTATCACTTGTTTCCATTTTGCTTGTGCTATCGCTTTTTCTAGCGGCATGCAGCGGTGGAAGCAGTTCTTCATCTTCTAGTAATAAAGAAGGCGGAGAAGCAAAAACTGAAGGTGCAAAAACAGACAAGCCAAAAGATGGCGGAACGATTACGTATGGGATTGATGGAGCGCCGGAAGGAGTATTTGATTTTAGTTTTTATCAAGGTGAATACGACGCTAACGTTCTGCAGTTCATTAATGAAGGCCTTTATGATTACAATAAAGACATAAAAATTCAGCCGAACTTAGCGACTTGGAAAATTAGTGACGATAAATTAACGTATACCTTTAAATTAAAAGAAGGTGTTAAATGGCATAACGGTGATGAGCTAACAGCCGATGACTTTAAGTATACGTACGAGACAATAGCAAATAAAGATTACACAGGGCCGCGTTATGCCAACGTAGAAATTATTAAAGGTGCTCAAGAATACCACGATGGCAAAGCAGACTCTATCTCTGGAGTAGAAGTTGTTGATCCTCATACGTTTAAAGTAACGTTTAAAGACGTTCGAGTAAATAATCTAGACACGTTGTGGGCATATCCAATGCCAAAGAAATATTATGAAGGTATTGCTGTGAAGGACCTTCAAGAGTCGAAAAAAGTTCGTCAAGAGCCAATTGGTGTAGGTCCTTTTAAAGTGAAAAAAGTAGTACCTGGAGAGTACGTGGAATTAGAGCGTAATGATGACTATTGGCAAGGAAAGCCTCACTTAGATAAAGTTATCGTGAAAGTTATTGATCCATCTGTTGCTGCCGGAGCCTTAAAGAAAAATGAAATTGATGTATTAAGTGTACGCCCAGCAGATTTAGGACAAATCAACAAATTAGATAACATTGATCTTCTTGAAGGAAAAGCATCTATTTATTCTTATATAGGTCTTCGTTTTGGTCATAGAGATAAAGAAAAAGGTATTAGCGTAGATGATTATGATAAGTTCAAAGATAAAAAAGTGCGTCAAGCGCTCATGTATGCCTTAAATCGACCAGCAATGATTAAAGCATTCATGAATGATAAAGCTACGGTGTCAAATACGGTTATTCCATCTGTTTTCTGGTTAGCGGCAGATCAAAAGGACTTAAACCAGTATAAATATAACCCAGAAAAAGCTAAAAAACTATTAGCAGAAGCAGGTTATAAAGATGTAAATGGAGATGGATTTGTTGAAGATCCAGACGGTAAGCCATATAAGATTTCGTTTGGACATTACGCTGGCCCAGCAAACTTTGAGGGACGTGCAAAAGCTATTATTCAAGCATGGAATGATATTGGTGTAAAAACGGAATTAGCGTCGGGTTCATTGATTGAATTTAACTTATACAATGAAATGAAAGAAAACGATGACAAATCGTTAGATGCATTCTTTGGATCATGGGGCACAGGGTATGATCCAGACCCAAGTATTACATGGGGATCAAATGCAGAGTGGAACCATGGTCGCTGGATTAACAAAGAATCTGACCAGCTGATTAAAGACTCGTTAAGTGAAAAAGCATTTGATGATAAATATCGTAAAGATGTATCTGTGAAGTGGCAGAAGTTATTTAACGAAGAGCTTCCAGCACTTCCTTTATGGGAAAATGTTAACATTTATGCCGTTAATAAACGTCTGAAAAATGTAACGATGGATCCAGACACAATCATTCTAGATTCACATAAGTGGTCTGTGACAGAATAATGTAAAAGAAGGAGAATCAACGATGCTACAATACTCATTAAGACGTATTTTAGGAATGATTCCTATGTTGATTCTAATCTCCTTTGTCGTTTTTTCCCTGGCAAAAATGATGCCAGGGGACCCTTTTGGGGGCATGATTGACCCAAGTAAAACAGATCCAAAATATATCGAAGAGATGCGCGATAAGCTTGGATATAATGATCCTATTTATGTACAGTATTGGAATTGGATCAAAGGGGTGCTTCAAGGAGATCTTGGAAAATCAACAACACATAAGTTGCCGACACTTGAAATTATAAAAGAACGTATGCCTAATACTATATTTTTAGCACTAACTTCGTTGTTTATTACGTATATATTTGCTTTTATACTGGGGATGTATGCAGGTAAAAAACCGTATACCTTAGGAGATAATTTAATTGCAGGGTATAACTATTTTGCATTAGCAGTTCCATCGTTCATTGCTGGAATTGTCGGGATTTATTTCTTTTCTTTTCAGCTAGATTGGTTTCCATTTAGCGGTTCAGTCGAAGTTGGATTGGAAAAAGGAACGTGGGCATATATACAAAGCAGAATACATCATGTGATTCTTCCAGCTTTAATACTAGGGCTGATGTCAACTGCTCAATATACGCAGTTTTTACGCAATGATATTATTGAAAACAGCCGCAAAGATTTTGTGCGCACGGCTCGAGCCAAAGGAACAAAAGAATCTAAAATTTATAATGTTCATATCTTACGTAACTCAATGATTCCACTTATTACATTTTTAGGGTTTGACCTTGTAACGGTAATTGGAGGCGCTATTATTACAGAAACGATTTTTACATACCCAGGTATTGGCATGTTATTTGTAGAATCTGTGTCTACTAGGGATTATTCTGTGATGATGTCACTAACGATGCTATTTTCAGTACTTACACTACTTGGAAATTTACTTGCAGATGTGTTATACGGCGTAGCAGATCCGCGTATTCGTTTGGATTAGGAGGAGAAAGAATGGAAATTGTAACGAAAAAAGATGTACAGCCAGAAGTGAATATGAAAGCTCCTAAAAATCTTTCTCCATGGGCGATTGCGCGAAAGAAGTTTGTAAAAAATAAACTAGCTATGATCAGTTTAGCTTTCATGGTTGTGATTACGCTTCTTGCCATTTTTGCACCGCTGTTTACAAAAGCAGATATTACACGTATCGACTATATGGCGATGAATGCAGCGCCTTCAAGTGAGCATTGGTTTGGAACGGATACAAATGGGCGAGACGTATTTGCGCGTACGCTTTATGGAGGAAGAACTTCGTTACTGATTGGAATTGCTTGTACAACACTTGTTATTTTAATCGGTACTCTTATTGGTTCAGTTGCCGGTTATTACGGAGGAAAAGTGGATCAATTCTTAATGCGTTTTACAGACTTTGTCTTAAACTTCCCTCTCATTGTTTTCGTTGTGGTGTTAAATACAATCCTAATTGGAAAAATCTCAGGGGTTTGGACGTTAATTCTAGTTGTTAGTTTTTTAAGCTGGGGAAGTACGGCACGGCTAGTCCGAAGTAAAGTCTTGGCTGAAAAAGAAAATGAATATGTACTTTCAGCTGTCTCCATTGGGTGCAGCCCGTTTAAAATCATCTTCAAACATTTGCTGCCAAATGTGTTTTCAACGATTGTGGTTCAAGCCAGTTTGCAGATGGCCATCCTTATCGTGTTTGAGTCAGCGATTAGCTTTATCGGTTTTGGCGTGCCGGCTGATACGCCGAGCTGGGGGAATATGCTGACAGAAGCAAGGGAATCAGATGTGCTGCAGAATAAGCCTTGGATGTGGGTTCCGCCAGGTTTAGCTATTACATTTACGATCCTGGCTATCAACTTCATTGGTGAAGGATTAAAAGATGCTTTAAATCCAAAATCTCTTCGTTAAAAATCTATCACAAAAGTGTGATAGATTTTTTTTAGGTTTGTCAGACCTCCTGACAAACCTATTACTATAGAAGAAACTCGGATTTTTTCTGCTTATAGGGGTGGATATAGTTCATGAAGCCTTTAGCAATCATTAGCACTGGCGTTATGTCTGAGCTTCGAAATAAGTGCATTTGCATAATAGCCAAAAACGAAGGTATTTTACAATTAATTTTTAGAAAAATAACATCATTTGGAATAAAAATTCCTTTCTCTGCCTATACTGATGGATAACAAACAGATAGTAAGTGAGGGGTAAATTATGCTATATCTTCATGATGTATGGGTTAATTGGTTTGAAGGCGAAGAAAACGGTTATAATGTGTGTCATTTCCATGAGTGGAGAAAAGACGATTGTGTAGAACTGCTCGATCAAGCACCGTTATTAAAAGTAAATCCGCTTTTATTTCATTACATTGAAAATGATCTTTCCGAGCTACCTCAACAACTACTACAAGATGTCTATCAGAAAGCATACATTCGGAAAAATCATGAGCGCACGCAGGTTGAATATTGTTTTATTGTTACAGATGGAACGAATATTTTAGCAATTGATACGATGGGCTATCATATCCCAATTCGAAAAAGCCGCTTAATTCCAAGACAAGAACAGTTAGTTTATGAGATGATTGCGGATCAAGAAGAGCTAGAATATAAGTTCAGTGAAGACGAGCTAACTAAAAAAGAGCATCATATTCTTTCGCCGTCTCCTGAAACGATGAGAGGGCTAACACGTAAAGAACGTCAGCTAAAACAGCTGTTATTTATGGCACTTGATCAGCTACATACAACAAAAAATACAGCTCAAATCCGCTACTGGTACACAGAGTGGAATCCAACGAAATACGAAGACATTCAAGAGATGCCGTTTCAAGACGTATGGAATCAGCTATACGATGAAACGAAGTCAGGGTGGTCACCGAAACATAAATTATTATGCGAGCGCTTAGTAAAAGGACAACCTTTCTTTGAAAAACTTTGGGAAATTGAACAAGAGCCAAAAGTGAATTAAAAAAACGACTGCATAGCAGTCGTTTTTTTTTAACGTTTACGGCCAATTCCCATTGCGTTTCGCATTTTGCGAAGCATTTTATTAGCCGTTGCATTTGCTTTATCGGCACCTTGATCTAAAATATCATCTAACTCGCTAGAATCAACTAATTCATAATATCTTTCTTGAATTGGAGCAAGTGCTTCAGCTACTACTTTAGCTGTGTCAGCTTTAAAGTCACCATAACCTTTGCCTTCGTACATTGCTTCAATGTCTTCGATTGATTTATTTGCTAGGATTGAATAAATGCTTAATAAGTTTGAAATACCTGGCTTATTTTCTTTATCGTAGCGAACAATACCTTCTGAATCCGTTACGGCACTTTTGATTTTCTTTTCAATCGTTTTAGCGTCATCCAAGAGCGTAATAAAAGCTTTTTGGTTTGGATCGGACTTGCTCATTTTTTTCGTAGGATCTTGAAGAGACATGACGCGTGCGCCCACTTTTGGAATACGTACTTCAGGAATAGTGAAGATATCATTGTATTTTTTGTTAAAGCGCTCAGCTAAGTCACGCGTTAATTCTAAATGCTGCTTTTGATCTTCACCAACTGGAACCAAATCGGTGTTGTATAAAAGAATATCAGCTGCCATTAGTGGAGGATAAGTTAATAATCCTGCTGATACTGCTTCTTTTCCAGCGGACTTATCTTTAAACTGAGTCATACGCTCAAGTTCACCGATATACGCTACGCACTGTAACATCCATCCTGCTTCCGTGTGGGCGGGCACTTCTGATTGAATAAATAAAGTTGATTTTGCTGGATCAATTCCTACTGCTACATACAGAGCAGCAAGGCTGCGAATGTTTTTACGAAGTGCTAAACGGTCTTGAGGCGCTGTAATTGCATGCTGATCTACAATACAAAAATGACAGTTATAGTCATGTTGAAGTTCAACAAATTGCTTCATCGCTCCAATGTAGTTACCTAAAGTGATTGTACCGCTTGGTTGAATACCTGAAAAAATTGTTTTCATCAAATCTTCCTTTCATCTGCACATATATGATGCTAGTTTACGTATACAACATAAAAAGGCCCATCCGCTCCTAGCATAAGCTAGGGGCGAATGGACCGCGTTGCCACCCTAATTAGCACACATTATTGTGAACTATCTTTATTCATGTAACGTTGAGATCAACGTTCAAGCTTTGCACTTGAAAGCTCCAAAGTCCATTCTGCAGGTTTCAATGTTTGTTCTCACCAGCCACAAACTCTCTAAAAATGAAAATTCTGCATACTACTCTTTTTCACAGCTTTAATTATATAGTTATTCGTTATTATAACGCGAAAAAGCAGGAATTTAAACATCTTATCGCTAAAAAGTTTTATAAGACAATTTACTGGAATTTTTCTTCGGCAAAAAAAGACAAGAACCTTTTAATTAAAGCATTTCTTGATGAAAATTTGGTGGAGGATTTGGTAAAAATCTTTTATTTAGTATTTCTAATGCCTTTGTAATACTATTGTAATACCTATACTACAAAAAAGATTTTAGACGTCTGACAAGTAGGCACAATCCTTATAAGATAAGGTTTTTTCCCTCATGACAAAAAAATACCATTAAATAATAGTATTGCAATAAATTTTTAAAATATTTATAATAGGCGTAACAAACATATTTTTTACAAAGGTATTACAATTTCTTAATTTTTTCAGAAAAAACAAAATAGCCAATGTTTTGTTTCAATTAGCGAATTTTGTAATGAATGAGTCTTCTACATATTAAGCGCATACATTGGATTTACAGCATGTAAACAATTGATGACAGTTTCATAGGGTAGAAGAATAATTTTGCAGTGAGGTCTTTAGCACTCTACTACGTGAAAAAATAACTGATTATTTTGTATTGAAAGAGGATTAAGAAATTAGTGCATATCAAAAAAATATGGTTGCCACACAAACAAAATTTAATAGGGGGTAACACGCAATGAAGAAAAGGTTGTCAATTCTTTTCAGTTTGCTGCTTGTAATGAGCTTGTTTTTAGCTGCATGTGGATTTAACAAAGAATCTGGTGGCAGTGAAAATGCTAGCAGTGATGGCGGCGACAAGAAAAAAGAGCAAGAGCTTCGCGTAAACATTAAAACTGAGCCTTTCTCACTGAACCCAGGCTTAGCTAATGATTCAACGTCATCAAACGTATTATTACAAACATTTGAAGGTTTAACTCGTATTGGTAAAGATGGAAAACCTGAAAATGCCATGGCGAAAGATGTAAAGGTCAGCGATGATCAAACTAAATATACGTTTACGATTCGCGACGATGCAAAATGGTCAAATGGTGACCCTGTAACAGCAAAAGATTTCGAATATGCATGGAAATGGGCGTTAGATCCTAAAAACGAATCTCAATATGCATATCAATTATACTATGTTAAAAATGCACAGGCTGCTAATGAAGGAAAAGGTTCATTAGATGATGTTGCCGTTAAAGCAACAGATGATAAAACGCTTGAGGTAACATTAGAAAACCCAACGCCATATTTCTTAGAATTAACAGCTTTCTATACGTACTTCCCAGTGAATACGAAAATTGCTGAATCAAATGAAAAATGGTACACAAATGCAGGCGAAAACTATACGTCAAACGGTCCTTTCAAGCTTAAAACTTGGAAACATAACGACAAAATTGAGTTAGTTCCTAATGAAAACTATTGGGATAAAGATGCTGTAAAACTTAAAAAAGTTGAAATGTACATGATCAATGATAACAACACTGAACTTTCAATGTTCAAAAACGGTGAATTAGACTGGGCGGGTATGCCTACCGGTCAATTACCAGCTGATGCACTTCCTGAATTAAAGAAAGACGGTTCATTAAACATTCAAGAGATTGCAGGTACTTACTGGTACAAGTTTAATACAGAACAAAAACCTTTAGACAATGTGAACATTCGTAAAGCATTAGCTTATGCAATTGATCGTAAAGGTATTACAGAACAAATTACAAAAGACGGTTCAGTTCCAGCGATGGCGGCTGTACCACCAACAATGTTTGAAGATAACAAAAAAGGCTACTTCAAAGACAATGATGTGAAAAAAGCAAAAGAATATTTAGAAAAAGGCTTGAAAGAAATGGGCCTTAAAGATGCTTCAGAACTACCAGCAATTAAGGTTTCATACAACACGGATGAAAAACATGCAAAAATTGCACAAGCTGTTCAAGATATGTGGAAGAAAAACCTTGGTATTAAAGTACAGTTAGACAACTCTGAGTGGGCTGTTTACATTGAAAAGTTACACCAAGGAGATTATCAAGTTGGGCGTATGGGCTGGTTAGGAGACTTTAACGATCCAATCAACTTCCTAGAGTTATTCCGTGACAAAAAAGGCGGAAACAATGATACAAACTGGGAAAATCCAGAATATAAAAAGTTATTAATTGACTCTCAAAAAGAAACAGATCCTAAAAAACGTCAGGCAATGTTGAAAAAAGCAGAAGGTATCTTCATGGATGAAATGCCAGTGGCACCAATCTACTTCTACACAAATGCTTGGGTACAAGACAAGCAGCTGAAAGATGTTGTGATGTCTGGTCTTGGAGACATTCAGATTAAGTGGGCTCATTTTGAGTAAGTAACATCAATTATGACAAAGGGTATATGGGGCCTGGTGCTCCATATACTTTTCTTTCTTGTGCGCGAATTTTGTAAAAATATGGAGGTGTGTCAGGGTGTTCAAATATATAGGAAAACGACTTATTTATATGTTTCTATCATTATGGCTGATCGTAACAGCGACCTTTTTCTTAATGCGTGCTGTTCCAGGAGGTCCATTCACATCAGAAAAGCAGCTTCCCCCTGAAATTCAAAAAAATCTAAATCAGTATTACGGTTTAGATCAGCCTTGGTACCATCAGTACTTTGATTACTTAACATCAATTTTAAAGTGGGATTTTGGTCCATCTTTCAAATATAAAGGCCAAACGGTAAATGATTTGATTAACGGCGGATTCCCTGTTTCATTCATGCTAGGGATGGAAGCTATTTTAATAGCGATTGCTATTGGCGTAGTACTAGGTGTTATTGCTGCTTTAAAACATAATAAATGGCAAGATTACACGGCGATGGTTATTGCAGTTCTAGGAATCTCAGTTCCAAGTTTTATCATGGCAGCGGTATTACAATACGTTCTGGCTATGAAACTACAAATTTTTCCGGTTGCACGCTGGGAATCTTGGGCACACACGGTGTTACCAGCTCTCGCGCTTGCTTCAACCCCTATGGCGTTTATCGCACGATTAACTCGGTCGAGTATGCTTGAAGTATTAAGCAATGATTATATTCGTACAGCGAAAGCAAAAGGTTTAAGCAGAGGCGTTATTACAGTTAAGCACGCCATGCGAAATGCGATGCTTCCAGTCGTATCCTATATGGGACCTTTAGTAGCAGGGATTTTAACGGGTAGCTTTGTTATTGAAAAAATATTTGGTATCCCTGGATTAGGTTCACACTTTGTACTCAGTATCTCAAACCGAGATTATACAACGATTATGGGCGTAACGGTGTTCTACAGTATTTTACTACTTGTATGTATCCTGCTTGTAGATATTGCATACGGCTTTATTGATCCTCGAATTAAACTTACAGGTGCTAAGAAAGGAGAGTAACTATGCAGCAACTTCCGAAAATTCCTAAAGAAATGTTTGAAACAGCAGGGATTGACCATGCTCAAGCAGAAAAGATTGAAAAACCGAGTCTTTCGTTCTGGCAAGATGTTTTTATTCGTTTTCGCAAAAATAAGCTTGCTATGTTTGGTGTAGTACTAATGGTTCTCCTTGTTTTTATGGCGATATTTGGTCCATTGATGGTGAAATACGATTATGCAACCAATGATTTATTGAATGCCAATCAGGCACCATCTTCTGAGCACTGGTTTGGTACAGATGAATTAGGGCGCGATGTGTTTGCTCGTACGTGGGAAGGCGCTCGTATTTCATTATTTATCGGGTTAGCAGCAGCTTTAATTGATTTATTCATCGGCGTAGTTTGGGGAAGCATCTCTGGATACCGCGGCGGCCGTACGGATGAAACAATGATGCGTGTTGCGGATATCTTATATGGTGTTCCTTACCTTTTACTGGTTATTATTTTAATGGTTATGCTTGGCCAAGGGTTAGGCACGATGATCTTGGCGATGACCATTACCGGCTGGATTAACATGGCCCGTATTGTACGTGGACAAGTATTGCAGTTGAAAAACCAAGAGTACGTAATGGCTTCACAAACATTAGGAGCAACAACAAAGCGTATTTTATTTAAACATCTTATTCCGAATGCAACAGGTCCAATTTTAGTAACAATGACACTAACGATTCCTTCAGCAATCTTTACAGAAGCATTTTTAAGCTACTTGGGACTAGGCGTTCCGGCACCGCTTGCAAGCTGGGGAACAATGGCTTCAGAAGGCTTACCTGCTTTGGAATACTATCCTTGGCGCTTATTTTTCCCAGGTTTGTTTATCTGTTTAACAATCTTAGCGTTCAACGTAATTGGTGATGGATTACGAGATGCGTTAGATCCAAAACTACGTAAGTAAGGAAGTGAACTCATATGTCACGTTTATTAGAAGTAAAAAATTTAGCTGTATCATTTAAAACATATGGCGGAGAAGTTCAAGCTGTTCGCGGCGTTAACTTCCACTTAAATAAAGGTGAAACGCTAGCAATTGTTGGTGAGTCAGGATCTGGTAAAAGTGTAACTTCACAAACAATCATGCGCCTTATCCCGATGCCTCCTGGCCGAATTAAAAGCGGTGAAATGCTGTTTGACGGCATTGATTTAGCAAAGAAAACGGATAAAGAAATGGAAGCTATTCGCGGTAAGGATATCGGTATGATTTTCCAAGATCCAATGACTTCTTTAAATCCAACAATGAAAGTTGGAGCTCAAATTGGTGAAGTCGTAATCAAGCATTCCAAAGTATCTAAAGCGGAAGCGAAAAAACGTGCAGTCGAGTTATTAACGCTTGTAGGCATTCCTTTTCCAGAACAGCGTGTGAATCAATATCCGCATGAATTCAGCGGAGGGATGAGACAGCGTGTTGTCATTGCGATGGCTCTTGCTTCTAATCCGAAATTACTGATTGCTGATGAACCAACAACGGCGCTTGATGTAACAATTCAAGCTCAAATTTTAGAGTTGATGAAAGACATTCAGAAAAAAACGGATACATCTATTATCTTTATCACCCATGATCTTGGTGTAGTAGCAAATGTAGCAGATCGAGTAGCCGTTATGTACGCTGGTCAAATTGTTGAAACGGGCACAGTGGATGAAGTGTTTTACGACCCAAAACATCCGTATACGTGGGGACTCCTAGCTTCTATGCCAAGCTTAGATAACGAGGCGGAAGAAGAGCTGGCTGCTATTCCTGGAACGCCGCCAGATTTAACGAATCCTCCAAAGGGAGATGCATTTGCAGCGCGAAATCCGTACGCAATGAAAATTGATTTTGAGCAAGAACCTCCAATGTTCAAAATATCGGATACGCACTATGCAAAAACATGGCTCTTACATCCGGATGCACCAAAAGTAGAGCCGCCTGCTTCAGTTCAGCGCCGCATGCGTAAAGTTGATAATGTATACAGTACACCTGTACTCGTAGCGAAGGATGGTGAATAACATGACAGATAAATTATTAGAGATTAAAGGCTTAAAGCAACATTTTTTCACAAGTAAAGGAACAATTAAAGCGGTTGATGGTCTGACGTTTGACATCTTCCGCGGAGAGACGTTAGGTCTTGTAGGTGAATCTGGTTGCGGAAAGTCAACGACAGGCAGAACGATTATTCGTTTATATGACGCTACTAGCGGTGAGGTGCTATTTAATGGCGAAAATGTACATGGTCGCAAATCTCGCTCGGAGCTTAAAAAATTCAATCGTAAAATGCAAATGATTTTCCAAGATCCATATGCGTCACTTAACCCTCGTATGACCGTAGCAGATATCATAGCAGAAGGCATTGACATCCACGGTTTAGCTAAGACGAGAAAAGAGCGTATGGCAAAGGTTCACGAGCTTCTTGAAACAGTGGGGCTCAACAAAGAACATGCAAATCGCTATCCACATGAGTTTAGTGGCGGCCAGCGTCAGCGTATCGGTATCGCAAGAGCACTGGCAGTAGAACCTGATTTTATCATCGCAGATGAACCAATCTCAGCTTTGGATGTATCTATACAAGCTCAAGTTGTTAACTTAATGAAGAAGTTACAGCGTGAACGTGGACTAACCTATTTATTTATCGCCCATGATTTGTCAATGGTAAAATACATTAGTGACCGCATCGGCGTTATGTACAGAGGTAAGATTGTAGAGCTTGCACCAAGTGATGAACTTTATCGAAACCCTGTTCATCCATATACAAAAGCGTTGCTTTCAGCTATTCCGCTTCCCGATCCTGACAGTGAAAAAACGCGTCAGCGCAAAATTTATGATCCAAGTATCCATGATTATAACGGTGAAGAACCGGAGCTTAGAGAAGTATCTCCAGGTCACTACGTGTCTTGTTCTCAAGCAGAGTTTGCCGCATATACAACCTAACAAAAACGATCTCACAACGAGGTCGTTTTTTATTTAGTTATCAAAGAACGCTAAACTTTAAATTGGAAAAAACATGTAAGAACAAGTGACATTAGCGCTTTACAGGTATTATACAATACAGGATTAGAAAATACTATTAAAAATTTTCAGAATTTTATATTTAAGACAAAATATCTATGTTAAAACCTTATAACTAAAGGAATATAAATGATTAATAATGTTGTGTGTTGAATAATAATTCATAAATATAAAAGAAGGTAGACGTATGCCTACCTTCTTTTTATAAATCTGCTAAGATATCGCCGTCTTTACGATTTTTGTCAATTTTTAATACTTGATCTGCCGGCTGATAAGACGCACCATATATTTCTTTGTCTTTGTAAGTATGAATTAACTCGTACGTTTTTTTCATTTTATTTAAAATGCTTTCCTCTGTTTCAGAGGTAGGAGACCAGTATAGAATTTCCATCTGATTAACTTCATTTGTAGCTAATGAGCGGCGGTTATAGCCGATTGTTTGAGCATGCTTAAAGTCTGCACGTTTATAAAAATGCAGTCTTTTTGCTGAGTCTGAATCTTTATAGTCTATAGGCTCTACTTCTAGGATAATTGGTTTGTTATGTTGTTTTAACTCATCAATTAATTTACCGCCAAGCCCTTGACCTCTAGCGTCTTTTGAAACAAAGAGGTAATCAATAAAGATAAATTGGTCTGTTTCCACGTACATTAATACGTGATGAGGTCCTTCATTTTTATGATAAATATCGCTGCGTTCTTGTAAAAGCGTTTCGATATGCTTCTTTGATTTCATTTCTTCAATGGGAAAATATTGACTTAGTTTTTCATACCAATTCATAGCACCCTCCTACTGATCTTTTCATGATGATGTTCATAATAGTGTTTAAACAGTTATCTTATCTTTACCCTTTTTAGGGAAAAGTAAGCATCTATAATTGAAAATAAGGAAAAATAATAGATTTATTATTCTTAATAGTTAGAAAATTATAGCAGAATAAGAACATATAATGTAAAAAATGGTTTTTATTATATTTTTATTGTAAGTTTATTTGTGAAAATCACAAAAAACTATCGCATTTTTTGTGATTTTTGATAAAATGAACAAAGTGAAGTTTTTTTAATATTGTATTTTATAGATGTGATAGCGGTAAAAATGCAGGTGTGGAACTTGCAATATCAGATTTTTAGTACATACACTGCCTAGAATTATTTGTTTGAAAAATAAGTTAATTAGCCGCTATTAAATGAAATGGACATGTTAGGAGAGAGAATTATGCAAGGGAACACGCAAGAAAAAGAATTAAGCCGTGGACTTGAGGAAAGACATATTAGCTTAATGTCTTTAGGCGCAGCTATCGGAGTTGGACTGTTTTTAGGTTCTGCATCCGCTATTCGGTTAGCAGGTCCTGGTATTCTTATCATGTATGGAATCAGTGGTCTTATTATGTTTTTTATTATGAGAGCGTTAGGTGAAATGGCAGTACAAAATCCAGTAGCCGGTTCTTTTAGCAAGTATGCTAACGATTATTTGGGACCACTCGCTGGTTATTTAACAGGCTGGAACTACTGGTTTATGTGGATTATTACATGTATGGCTGAAATTACAGCCGTTGGAGTATATATGGATTTTTGGTTCCCGGGTGTGCCCCAGTGGATATGGGCACTTGCAGCGCTCGTTATCATGACAGGCGTTAACTTTTTAGCTGTAAAAGCATATGGTGAACTAGAGTTTTGGTTTTCTCTTATTAAAGTAGTAACGATTATCCTTATGATTGTGCTTGGTCTAGGCATGATTATCTTTGGAATTGGAAATGGCGGCATTGCAACAGGAATCAGTAATTTATGGAATCACGGTGGCTTTTTCCCGAATGGTATGAAAGGTGTTCTTCTATCACTTCAAATGGTTATGTTTGCTTACCTCGGTATTGAAATGATTGGGGTAACAGCAGGAGAGGTGAAAAATCCGGAAAAGACGTTAACAAAAGCAATTGATAATGTACTGTGGAGAATTTTGATTTTTTACATCGGAGCTTTGTTTGTTATTATGTCTATTTATCCTTGGCCAGAGATCGGAACACAAGGAAGCCCATTTGTTTTAACATTTGATAAAGCTGGAATTCCCGCTGCAGCAGGGATTATAAACTTTGTAGTGTTAACAGCGGCTTTATCTTCTTGTAACAGTGGGATTTTTAGTACAGGCCGTATGTTATTTAATTTAGCTCAGCACGGGGAAGCACCAAAACGCTATGCCAATTTAACAAAAGGCGGCGTGCCTGGTGCAGCAGTTATTGCTTCAGCTGTTGTACTGCTACTCGGAGTTGGCTTAAACTATGTTGTTCCTGATAAGGTGTTCACGTGGGTGACAAGTATCGCTACTATTGGAGCGATTTGGACATGGGGAATTATTTTACTTTCTCAAATTCGCTTCCGCAGAGGATTAAGTGATCAGCAGGTAAGTGATTTAAAATATAAGCTTCCGTTCTTCCCTTATACGTCGTATCTCGCTCTTGCTTTCTTAGCGGGGGTAGTAGTGGTGATGGGTTTCTCCTCTGATACAAGAATAGCCCTTATTGTAGGTCCGATATGGTTTATTTTGTTGGTTATTATTTACTATTCAAAAGGTTTTCATAAAAGATAAAAAATAAGGCTGAGACAAACCTATTTTTGTTGAAGGGAAATCCGAACGCGTTGAATTCTTGATTAAGAATCTAACGCGTTCGGATTTTTTTGTTTGTAGGGTGAACGTAGGTTTACTGTATGTAGGGGCTTCTAGCTGTTGATTGGAGGACAAGGCGAAGACTTCTGCGGGAAAAGCGAGACAGGCTCACCGCCCGCCCGCGGAAAGTGAAGTCTTGCATGGAAATGAACAGCGGTGTCACAAGCGCAATCCACACGAGCTCATATATCCCGTCTGTTCATCTATAGATGAATGGAGTTATGTCTCAGCCGCATTTTTTCCCAAAAGAAAATGAAGGATTTATTATTTCACTTTTTGCTTTAGTGTGCTAATATATTATATTGTTAAACAAATGAAGAAATAAATAATTTCTATGTTTTAATAGATTAGCATCGAGCTTTCTATGTCAAAAGTTTAAGCTTTTAGAAAGCAAAAGGAGACACAGCAAATGAAAGACAAAAAATGGGGACTTTGGTTTTTAACAGCCTTTGTAGTTGGTAATATGGTAGGCGGCGGAGTATTTATGCTTCCTTCTAATTTAGCAAACGTATCAAGTCCAATTGGTTCAACACTTGCTTGGATTGCAACAGGTCTTGGCGTGTTCATGATTGCTCTTGTGTTCGGGAACTTAGTTATGAGAAAGCCTGAATTAAAAGGAGGGCCTCAAAGTTATGCAGCGAACCTTTTTTCATCGCCTAAAGCAGGTAAAGTAGCTGGGTATAGCATGGCTTGGGGTTATTGGGCAGCAAACTGGGCTGCAACAGCATCTGTCATCATATCGTTTGCGGGATATTTAACAACGTTCTTTCCAGTAATGGAGAGTAAGGATATTTTATTTTCAGTCGGAGATTTTCAATTAGAAACTGGGAAATTTATTACGTTTTTAGTATGTTCTGTTGTATTATGGGGAATTCAAGCTATTTTGCAGCGAGATATCAATAGCGCCGGTAATATTAACTTTATCACAACGGCAGCTAAAATTATTGGATTCGGTTTATTTATTGTTGTGGCGCTATCGCTATTTAGCGCATCCAACCTCGTCAGTACAGAATTTGTTAATTCAAAGGGTATAAATGTAGGATTAGGAAGTCAGGTCAATGGAGCAGCCATTGCTACGCTGTGGGCATTTATCGGAATTGAATCAGCTGTACTGTTATCTAATCGTGCAAAATCACAAAAAGTAGTAAAGAAAGCAACGCTGCTTGGATTATTAATCTCAATGGTTATCTATGTGGGGATTACGCTTCTAGCTATGGGGATTCTTTCGACAGCTCAGCTTCAGCAGTCTCAAAAGCCTTTGGTAGATACGTTAGAAATGGTTATTGGACATAAAGGTGCTTACGTAATGGCCATTTTAGCACTTATATCTTTATTAGGTTCTACTGTTGGATGGATTGTTGTTAGTGCAGAAGTTCCTTATCAAGCAGCAAAATCAGGGTTGTTTCCACAGTGGTTTGCTAAAACGAATCAGAACAATAGTCCAGCCCGCTCACTAACATTAACAAATGGCTTAACACAGTTGTTTTTGTTTGCGACTATTTCAGGCACAGTTTCGCAAGCCTATAATTTCGCTATCGTTGTAGCTACTCTTGCCTATTTAGTTCCTTATTTCGTGACGACAGTTTATCAATTAAAGCTTATTGTGACGGGTGAGACGTACGACACGATTAAAGGATCGCGAGTAAAAGACGGAATTATTGCTTCGTTAGCACTTATTTATTCGCTATGGGTGATTAAGACAGGGACAGCTGATTTAAAAACATTTTTCCTAGGTATTGGATTATTTGTAATCGGGCTTTTACTGTATCCTATCTTAATGAGACGCGGAAAAAGCACATCAGCTATTAAATAAATAAGAGATTATCTCAAAAGCTTTGCAGAAAAGTCATTTCTTCTGCAGGGCTTTTTTAGTGACTGAAAAGTTCGAGGAATTTGTGAAAGAAAAAAATAATAAAAAAAATGAAACTAATCTACAGGTTTATTCGTAATAGTAGTGTGGTAAATAAATAATGAAGAAAATCGGTAATGAAAATAATGACAGTGAAGGAACGAACTAATGTACTAGTTCACTTTAAAAAGTATATCATTCCGATGAAGTTTATAGTATAATGCAAATAGATATTATTTTTTAAAAGTAATTATAAAGTAGTATCGATTTTCATTATCAGTCATTAAATATTTACACTCGTTGAAGTTTGTATAAAACAACATGATTTACAGTTCATGTTTTGAATGTTATGACCGATTATGATAGAAGGAGTGAAGGAGTAAATGGTTACATTATATACATCACCAAGTTGTACATCTTGTCGTAAAGCGAAAGCTTGGTTAGAGGAAAATGATATTGGATATACAGAGCGTAATATCTTTTCAGAGCCGTTATCAATCGATGAGATTAAAGAAATTTTACGTATGACAGAAGATGGAACAGATGAAATCATTTCAACACGTTCGAAAACTTTCCAAAAACTAGACGTTCAGGTAGACGCTATGCCTTTACAAGATTTGTATGAATTAATTCAGCAAAATCCTGGCTTATTGCGCCGTCCGATTATTATTGATGAAAAACGTCTACAAGTTGGTTATAATGAAGACGAGATCCGTCGTTTCTTACCACGTAAAGTGCGTACTTTCCAACTTCGCGAAGCTCAAAGACTTGTGAATGGTTAATTTTTATATTTGTCTGTTTAAGATTTAAATACGAAACCAACCAAGTAACGTTTGCTTGAAGTTGGTATATAAAAAATAAGCAGCAGGGAGCCAAATGGCCTCTGCTGCTTATTTTTTGTCGAAATAGCAGGGAAAATGAAGTATATATGTAATTAATAAAGAAAGAGAGTAATTAAACATATAAAAGTGGTGGTGAACGGATTGGAGCTTTTACAGCTAAAATATTTCCAAGTAGTTGCTAGACTAGAACATATCAGCAAAGCGGCTGAAGAGCTATACGTATCTCAGCCTGCGCTCAGCAAAACGATTTCACAGTTGGAAAAAGAGCTAGGCATTCGTTTGTTTGATCGAAACGGTAAATACATTAAATTAAATCGGTACGGTAAAGCGTTCTGTTCCAAAGTAGAACGTGCTTTAAAAACATTAGAAGACGCAAAGCATGAGCTAAAGGATATGTCGAACGATCCATGTGAAGAAATTCGTCTTGTTGTGTTAGCTAGTTCACATTTACTTCCAGAGCTATTAAGCAGGTTTCGTGAGCAATATCCTCAGGTGCGTTTTCGGCTAATGCAGCATTTGACTAATAGCTATTCACAGCCTGATTTTGATTTATGTATTTCAGCTTTTCCATTAACAACCCGTCAGATCGAACATACTCCTTTACTTCGTGAATCGATTTTGCTTGCAGTCCCTCTTGATCATCATTTAGCCAAGCAATCACGTGTAAAGTTAAATGAACTTAAAAATGAGAAATTCATTGTGCTAAAGAAAGGGAAAGAGCTAAGAAAAATAACGGATGCGATTTGTAAGGAACAGAATTTTGTACCTCAAATTACGTTTGAAAGCGATGATCCAGCAACAGTGAGAGGTTTGATTAGAGCAAAGCAAGGAATAGGTTTTATTCCTGAAGTGACGTGGGGAGGTTCTACAGGAAAGGATGTAAAACTGCTAAAAATTGAAGAAGAAACATTTGAACGTACAATCTTTTTAACTTGGAACAATGGAGGCTACGTGACGGATTTACAACAAATCTTCAGGCAGTTTGTGATTGATTATTTTAAACATTTACCCTCGGATATGCCTCATGAATACATATAAGAATCATGACTAAATGTCATGGTTTTTATTTCTTTTTCGAATAAATCTAAAATGAACAGTAGAGAAAAACTGCATTATGTCATTTTTGATATAAGTATATAACTAAAAATGCATAGGTTATTCAACTTTTTTCCTTTACACTATTTTTAAACCATAAAGTAAACGCTTTCAATAATGGGTTGGGGAGGAAGTAATATGATAATCTTCGGTGTAGCGCTGCTGTCTATTTGCATGTTAATAGGAGTAATTGTAGGGGACGCATTAGGAGGGCTGATGGGAGTAGAAGCCAACGTTGGGGGAGTAGGGGTATCCATGCTTCTTCTTGTACTAGCGGTGGATTATTTAAAGAAGAAAAATAAGCTCCAAGTAAAATCCGAAGAAGGCATTGCTTTTTGGGGAGGAATTTATATTCCTATCGTGGTAGCGATGTCTGCACAGCAAAATGTTGTAGCTGCTCTTGATGGAGGAGGCATGGCGATTCTTGCAGGGGTGGTAGTAGTCGTAGTAGGCTTTTTATCCATACCATTTATCAGCAGAATAGGAGAGAAAGCGAAGGTGAATGAACAAGAAATAGAGCTTTCTATTTTACCTAAGGAGCAGATAAAATGATGAATATGATTAAAGAAGGATTAGAAAATAACGGACTGATTACGGCATTTGCTATTATTGGGATTGTCATGTATATTGCTTATTTTTTATCAGATAAATTAACAAAAGGAAGAGTTCACGGATCTGCTATTGCTATTATGTTTGGGTTAATCCTTGCTTATATCGGTGGAATGAATACAGGAGGAGAAAAAGGGATTTCTGATATACAGTTATTTTCAGGAATTGGTTTAATGGGCGGGGGGATGCTGCGAGATTTTGCCATTATTGCTACTGCGTTCGGTGCCAATTTTAGCGAAGTCAAAAAAACGGGAATCAGCGGGATTACGGCTTTGTTTTTTGGGGTTTTCTATTCCTTTGTACTAGGTGTAATTATTGCTCTTTGTTTTGGGTATAGAGATCCCGTTGCTTTGACTACAATTGGAGGAGGAGCTGTGACCTATATTGTGGGACCGGTTTCTGGAACTGCGATTGGAGCCTCTTCTGATATTATCGCGTTAAGTATAGCTGTAGGATTAATTAAATCCATTTCAGTTATGATTTTGACACCGATATTTGCTAAGAAAATCAAATTAAACAACCCTCGTACAGCAATGATCTATGGAGGAGTTATGGGGACGACGAGCGGTGTAGCAGCTGGTTTAGCGGCGACAGATGTAAAACTTGTACCTTACGGAGCCATGACAGCTACATTTTATACAGGTCTTGGTTGCTTACTCGTACCATCTATTCTTTTTTTACTCACAGAGATTATTTTTTAAGTGTACAAAGTGTTTTATGAATAAAAGACTGCTGTGCTCATTAAACTAAAGAAAAGGCCATACTAAATAAAAATGTTTAGTATGGCCTTTTCTTTATCATTTAGTTGAACGAAAGCTATTAACAGCCATGCCGCTTATCAGCACAACAGCAATTGTTATAAACGGAATAAATGTTCCTAGAGATGTATGGTCTGCAAAGAATGAATGTAAGTTCTTTTCATGTCCAATCATATTTCCAGCAGTATAAGCTAAAATAGCTGCTCCGCCGTAAACAAGCAGGGGAAACCGTTCCATCAAATACAAAATGAGCTTGCTTCCCCAAACAATAATAGGGACGGATACGAGTAGTCCCGTGACAACCAAGATAATATTTCCATGAGCTGCGCCTGCCACAGCTATTACATTATCTAGTCCCATTACAATATCAGCAAATACAATCGTTCTCACAGCGGCGCCTAACGTCACACCTGCACGAATTGAAGATGCATCGTCACCTTCTGATACAAGCAGCTTAAAGGCAATGATCACTAATAAAAAACCGCCGATGAGCTGCAAGTAAGGAATAGTTAGTAAATAAACAGCTAAAATAGTAAGTACAATGCGAACGATCACAGCTAAGCCAGTCCCTAAAAAAATAGCTTTATTTCGTTGATGTTCAGGTAAATTGCGGCTTGCTAAGGCAATAACAATAGCGTTGTCTCCACCTAATACAATATCGATACCGATAATAAGAAGAATGGAGGTTATTAATTCTAAATCCAATAGTCTTCCCTCCCAATATGTAAGGATAAGTAGCTCATATTGCTTTATCTGTGTTCATTTTTAACAAAAAGCGTTCATAGGGTAAAGAGATTATGTATATAACAAAGTAAGGTGTAAGGTGGCTATGAGTTGTCAGAGTATTTTTTATTTCCTTTCTTTCGCATTTTGTCATAAAATAGATATACAAGGTTCACTCAAATAGTGTATGCTTGTATATCCCAAGTTAGAATGCTTTACAAAGTGAGAAAGTACATGTAATATTGCTTTAACACGGGGGTAAAATAGTCCCTTCATCGTTTAGGGGTAATGTTCGAAATGGCCGGATTACCTTCACTGATTTTTCCGAAGGGAGAGATGATAATGGAAATCGAACGCATTAATGAAAACACAGTAAAATTCTTTGTCACTTACGTAGATATTGAAGAACGTGGATTTGATCGCAATGAAATTTGGTTTAGCCGTGAGCGCAGTGAAGAGCTATTCTGGGAGATGATGGACGAAATTCATCAAGAAGAAGAGTTTGTAGCAGAAGGTCCTCTTTGGATTCAAGTACATGCGCTTGAGAAGGGGCTAGAGGTTATCGTAACAAGAGCACAAGTTTCAAAAGACGGTCAAAAGTTCGAAGTACCTGTTGGTGAAAATGATAAAATCGATATCCCTGTAGATGGAAAAATTGAAGCGTTGCTTGATCATCAAGCGAATCAAAATAAAAAAGCTGATTTTGAAGAAGAAATTATAGAAGACGAAGGGCTACAGTTCGTCGCACGCTTTCAAGACTTAGAACATTTAATTTCCTTAAGTCACCATTTAGAGTTAGATGATATCATCAACAGCATGTACGTGTTTGAAGGGAAATATTATTTATACGTTGAGTTTACAGATGATGAAGACTTTGTAGCTGAAATTGATAACATTTTAAGTATCATTTTAGAATATGCAAATGAATCAAATGTAACAGTTCATCGTTTAATGGAATATGGAAAAGAATTAATCAGTGAAAATGCACTTGAACAAGTAAAACAGTATTTTCCTTTACGATAATAGCAGCCGATTTCATGTATATGAAATCGGTCTTTGTTTTGTCCTCTTTTTTGGAAAAGCTCTCCGCTCATATCGAACAGTATAGGTAGAAAAAGCAGGCGGCTGGTTCCTACACGGGAAAGTGTAGTGTTAAAATACCAAGTTTGAGGATAATAACAGTATAGAGACCTGTTATGAATGATGAAAGATTGGTTTTAGGATAGGTGAAAACAAGTTGAAAAATAGATTACAGCTTTTAATTTTTGTTGTTGGTATTATTGCCTTGCTTTATTTTACAAAAGGGTATTGGGACGGTAAATTTATTGGCGTGCTAAGTATCTTAATTACGATTAGTGTTGTTTTCATCGGTCTTGTTATTTCATTAGAAAACCGTCATCCAACCCAAACGCTAACGTGGCTCGTAGTATTAGGCGGTTTTCCAGTAATAGGGTTCTTTTTTTATTTGTTATTTGGACGCAATACGCGAAAACGGCGTTTATTTGCTAAAAAAGCAAAGCTGGATGAACAGGTGCTTTTAAAGATGGAAAGAGATTCTGGTATATTAGAAAATCACTTTGAACAGTTGGGCACCAGTAGGAAGCAAATGCTGAAGCTAGCCGTCAGGCTTGGCAAGAGTCCCATTTCTTTTTCTTCAGATACGCGCGCATTGACGAATGGAAAAGAGACGTTTCACGAAATTATGGAATCTTTAAAGCATGCAAGGCATCATATCCATTTAGAGTATTACATCGTACGACATGATCACTTAGGAGAACAAATTAAAGATATTTTAATTCAGAAAGTACAAGAAGGAGTTTATGTACGTTTCTTGTATGATGCCGTGGGCAGTTTTCAGCTTTCACCGCATTATATTCATGAGTTAAGAAACGCGGGCGTAGAAATGATTCCGTTTTTGCCGGTGAGACTTCCATTTCTCAATAATAAAATCAACTTCCGTAATCATCGTAAAATTGTAGTCATTGATGGAACAATTGGATTTGTAGGAGGTTTGAACATTGGTGATGAATATCTCGGAAAAAGTCGGCATTTTGGCTTTTGGAGAGATACTCATTTGATGGTGAAGGGTGAGGCAGTCCGTTCATTACAGCTTATTTTTTTGCAAGACTGGTATTATATGACAGGACAGACGATGCTTACTCAAACGTATCTATCGCCGGATTTAATTGACATTGATATGGAAAAGTGCGGCGGTGTTCAAATGATTGCCGGCGGACCAGACCGTGAGTGGGAAATTATTAAACACTTATTTTTTTCGATGATTACGTCTGCGAAAGAGTCCATTTGGATTGCTTCTCCTTACTTCATACCTGATGAAGATATTTTTACTTCTCTCAAAGTAGCTGCTTTAAGCGGTATAGATGTAAGGCTTCTTGTACCTCAGAAGCCCGATAAAAAAATTGTTTTTCATGCATCACGCTCTTATTTTCCTGAGCTCCTAGAAGCAGGTGTGAAAATTTACGAGTATAAAAAAGGATTTATGCACAGCAAGATTGTGATTGTTGATAGGGAAATTGCCTCTATTGGAACAGCTAACATGGATATGAGAAGCTTTCATCTGAATTTTGAAGTAAATGCTTTTTTATATCGCACAGCTAGTACCCAAAAGCTCGTATATGAATATATGCAAGATTTAGAAGAAACGAGTGAGCTTCACTTTAAAGACTTTGAAAAGCGGCCATTTATACAGCGGCTGTTTGAATCAACAGCTCGTTTGCTTTCACCGCTATTATAATCGCTGTAAACCACATTGCGTATGCTGCAATGTGGTTTTTTTCTGAAAGAAAAGGGTTTAGTAGAAAGGTGTCGAATACAAGGATATAGCTCGCTACTATAGGAAGGAGAAATGTACGATTGTTAGTTGCCCGAACAGAAGAAGGCCTCATTTCACTAGCTCAGCGCTTTTCGCTTGAACAGCTTAAGCTGTGGAAAAAAGAAAAGCAGTTCTACTGTCCCTCTTGTCAATCCCCTGTACAGTTAAAGATAGGTACAAAAAAAATCCCTCATTTTGCTCACCTGAAAAAAACGTGCGTCGCTCAGCATGAAGGTGAAACAGATTATCATCTTGACGGAAAGCGAAAGCTGTTTCACTGGTTTAGTTCTCATCTTGAAGTCGAGTTAGAAAGTTACCTTCCTGACATTATGCAGCGTCCAGATCTTCTTATAGATACCCCTTCGCAAAAATATGCAATCGAATTTCAATGTGCGTCCTTATCTTCCTCAGTGCTAACCAAACGTTCTATTCATTATGAGAAAGGAAATTATATGCCTCTTTGGATTATGGGAGCAAAAAGAATGAAACGCTTATCCACTTATATGTATCAACTTTCTTTTCAAGAGTGGCAGTTTCTCACTCTTTCCGATTATACGCCCACACTTCTTTATTTTTCACCTTCTACTAATCAGCTGTTGAAACTTGAACATCTTATGCCTTTTTCATCTCAAATTTGTTATGCACAGCTTGTCGTGCTCTCTCCTCACGAGCATACCTTTCATGATCTTTTTTCTACACATACACAGCCTCAATTTTTCTCTTCATGGGTAAAGAAAAAGAAGGCATGGAGAACGCATTATACCCTCTATCCTAATCAGAAGCTTCAGCCTTTTTTACACGCTCTCTATGAAAACAATATTCCTCCTTCTCATATTCCAGCAGAAGCTGGCATGCCGCTGCCTTCTTTATACATGATTGAAACGTCTGCTACTATATGGCAAACGTGGCTGCTTCTTGATTTAATGCAGCAGAAGCAGGTAGGGGATTTAGTTACAGAAAAAGAGTTATGCAGGCTATGGCTCTACAGAATTCATCAGAGGCATATTGTGTTTCGGTCTTTGCCGATGGCCCCTGTTGTTGTGGAACAGCCCTTGTTTGAGTATATAGAGGTATTATGCCGGTTAGGGATACTAACGTCTATAACTTCTGGGTTATACAAAATCAGAAGGCCTTATACGATTCCAAAGCAAACATCCGATGCTTTTTTAGAAGATGGACAGATGATGAAAAAGTGGTTAAATCAAGCAAAAGAAGTGACATAACCACTGAAAATCAGTACGCTTAAGAAAGAATCCTTTTTTCAAAAGCGTACTGACTTTTGATTAATTCTTTTAAAACAACATACAATAACCAAAGAAATAAAAAGGATTCGCCTTAGAAAAAGCGAACAGTTATAGACAGGTAGAAAAAGATGGAGGGATGACCATGAGTGAACAATCAAAAGTAAAAAAGTTACCAAGTAGAAGCGAGATAAAAGTAGAAGATACGTGGAAACTAGAGGATATTTTTGCTTCAGATGACGCATGGGAAAAAGAATTTGAAGAAGTAAAAGCTCTTATTCCAAAAATGGAAAAATTCAAAGGGAAACTTGGAGAGTCTGCTCAAACTTTATACGACGCTCTTCAAGAGCAAGATGAGCTCACAATGCGCGTTAGTAAACTTTATACATATGCTCATATGCGCTACGATCAAGATACCACTAATTCTTTTTATCAAGGGTTAAATGATCGTATCAAAACACTTTATACTCAAATTGCAAGTGCACTATCTTATGTAACACCAGAAATTTTGTCTATTGAAGAATCAAAAATTAAACAATACATGGCGGAACATAAAGAGCTAAAGTTATATGCTCATGCATTAGATGAAATTACTCGCGAGCGTCCACACATTTTATCAGAAAGCGAAGAAGCGCTTCTCGCTCAGGCTTCTGAAGTATTAGGATCTTCAAGCAACACGTTTGGAATGTTAAACAACGCGGATTTAGAATTTCCTTCTATTAAAGACGAAAATGGAGAAGAAGTAGAAATTACGCACGGACGCTATATTCGTTTTTTAGAAAGCAGCGATCGCCGCGTACGAGAAGAAGCGTTTAAAGCGGTGTACGAAACGTACGGTAAATTTAAAAATACGTTTGCAAGTACATTAAGCGGCACGGTGAAGAAAGATAATTTTAGCGCCCGCGTTCGTCACTATAATTCAGCTCGTCACTCAGCTCTTAGCACAAATAATATCCCAGAAGAAGTATACGATAACTTAGTTAAAACAGTGAACGATAATTTGCATTTATTGCATCGATATATTGATTTACGTAAGAAAGTATTGGGAATTGAAGAGCTTCATATGTATGATCTCTATACGCCTTTAGTAAAAGACGTAAAAATGGAAGTAACGTATGAAGAAGCAAAAGATTATATTTTAAAAGGTCTGAAACCACTAGGTGAAGACTACCTTAATGTGTTAAAAGAAGGATTTGAAAATCGTTGGGTAGATGTTCATGAGAACAAAGGCAAGCGAAGCGGTGCTTATTCTTCAGGAACGTACGGCACCAATCCTTATATCTTAATGAACTGGCAGGATAATGTAAATAACTTGTTTACACTAGCCCATGAATTTGGCCATTCTGTACACAGTTATTACACAAGAAAAACGCAGCCATATCCTTATGGAGATTATTCAATCTTTGTGGCAGAAGTAGCTTCCACGTGTAATGAAGCGCTTCTAAACGATTATTTACTAAAAACGATTGATGATGAAAAGCAGCGTTTGTACTTGCTTAACCATTATTTAGAAGGGTTCCGCGGTACGGTATTCCGTCAAACGATGTTTGCTGAATTTGAGCACGGTGTGCACGTGCGTGCTCAAAACGGAGAGCCGCTTACACCTGAATTATTAACAAAATTATATTATGACTTAAATAAAAAATATTTTGGAGACAACTTAGTAATTGACGAAGAGATTGGGTTAGAATGGGCTCGTATTCCGCATTTCTACTACAATTACTACGTTTATCAATATGCTACAGGATTCAGTGCAGCAGCGGCATTAAGCAAGCAAATCCTTGAAGAAGGAGATGCAGCTGTTGAGCGCTATGTAGGTTTCTTAAAGTCAGGAAGCTCTGATTATCCAATTGAAGTGTTGAAAAAAGCAGGAGTGGACATGACAACATCTCAGCCTATCGAAGAAGCGCTAGCCGTATTTGAAGAGAAGTTAACGGAAATGGAACGTTTATTAAATCAATAAAATTAAAATGAAGCAGGAGCTGTATCCTGCTTCATTTTTTAAATCCCCGAAATTTGTTGTGATTGTTAAGCAATGTAAAAATAATAAGAATAGCTAAAAATAAGAGAGGTCCTGCGATAATGAGAGGAACAAGCTGCATAAGAGATAAAATATAGAATAAAAAAGAAAACAAAAGAATCACAACCCCTAGAGTAATTCCAGCAATTTTCATAGTTAACACCTCTATTAAAAGCATAATTGGTTGTACTATATGAGTGAATCTGGCTGTTTATGAAGTTTTTTTATAAAAAAGTGAATAAAATTGAAAAAAGGGGTTGCCAAAAGTCGACATAATTTGCTATAGTATTAATCGTGAAGTTTATCACAAAACAAACATATACCCCTTTGTTTGACCGTGAAAAATTTCTCCCATCCCCTTGTTGTCTTAAGACAAACGAAAAGACTTGGCGAAAGCCAAGTCTTTTTTGTGTAGTTGATGCTTAGGATAAGCATCAACATTTAATAATTAACAGCTCTTTTCAGTACTTCTCCAAAAGGTTCCATATTTGACAGGAACTCTTTCAACAACCTGCTGAAGCTGAAGTTTTTTCAATTCTTTTTCAGCCTCTTCTAATGATAAACCATACACAACTGCAACTTCTTTTGAAGCAACAAATTGAAAATAGCTTAAAAATGAACGAAGAGGCGGAAGACAAGCTGGATCTGGGTCAATTTCTAACATCTCTTTAATGATGTGTACATATGTTTCGTACGAATAGTATCCTGATATCTTAATGCCTTCTTCTTCAACTTTTTCGTTAAAGAACACAAGAGTTGGAATCTCATCGACATCCATTTCCGATGTGATTTTTAAATCACATTGAAAAGCCTTCGCAGCGTAATCTGAATGCAAATCTTTTACAAATTCATTAACATCTAGCCCCACATGTTTTGCACATTGTATTAAGACAGATTCTTCTGTAACATTTTGTTTTTCTAAAAATACTACTTCTTGAAGTCTTCTCAAAAAGCGAATGCCCTGTTTCTTTCCTTGCAGCCCGGCCGCTTTAATTGCAATTGATGCAGCGTAAGGAGTATCGATGGGGTTTTCAAGCCACAGGTTGCCGTCACATGACATGCCGGAGCGGCTTCCAGTTTTCTCCCACGATTTTGCAATATGTTCAAATCTCTGCTGTGCTCCAATATTTAATTGCTGCAAGTTTCCGCCAAGCACATGCTTGAGGGATAACAGCTGACCATATTCTATTTGTAACTTCT
Source organism: Priestia sp. 3CA3 (assembly GCF_056836725.1). NCBI lineage: Bacteria > Bacillati > Bacillota > Bacilli > Caryophanales > Bacillaceae > Priestia > Priestia sp. 3CA3. Next base: position 380,162 of record NZ_JBXENJ010000003.1, on the reverse strand, counting down.
TTAGAATAGGCTCGAGTGCCCAGCACTCTGGACAAAGAGGGTCAACAAATACATAGATTTCAAGCGGTTTTTTATTTGAACCTTGACAAAGCTGATGCAAGGATGGGTATTGGCTGTTTAGATTACTCAATGTGAAAATCCTTTCTCATCTGTCTGTTCCGGTGAATTAATCATGTGTTGGGCAGTTAAAATAAGACGATGATAAAGTTCATCTCTCTCAGGGCCTTCTAAATTAATTTCGTCCATTGCTTCATGCATACACGTCAGCCAGGCTTTGGCTCTTGACGGTGTAATTTCAAAAGGAAGATGCCTAGCTCTCAGCATAGGGTGACCATGCTCTTCAGTGTATAGCGAAGGCCCTCCTAAATATTGTGTCAGAAATTGCTTTTGCTTTCGTGCTGTTTCTGTTAAATCATCAGGAAAAATTGGCGCGAGCTCAGGATGTTGTCCAACGCGTGTATAAAAAGCATCAACAAGTTTTGAAATCGTATGTTCACCGCCTAATAATTCGTAAGGGGAGTGGATTTTTTCTCTCATGTTGATAACTCCTTTGTTATAAGAAATATACGTCTTAACTCTTTGGTGTTTTTTACTTTCCTTAATTTTAGCAGTGTCATTTCGTTAACTCAAACTATCCGCTTACTTCTTCTACTGGAAAAGAGATAAAGTGGAATTTTACATAAGAAAAGTCTATGATGCTGTGGCGAATCACTTAGTATGAGAAACAAAGGAATCCTTTCACAAACGTTTCCTTCTATTTATATAGTGTAACCTCGACAAACTACAGTCATTCCATGGTCGAGTCGCGAATGATTGGACTCTTTTACACGAGATAAGAAGACATAATTTTATTTACATATTTTTGCGTTTCTTGAAAAGGAGGTACTCCGCCGTATTTATCGACATTACCTGGTCCAGCATTGTAGGCTGCCAACGCCAATTTCACGTTTCCGTCGTATTTATCTAACATTTGTCGAAGATATTTGGCTCCTCCAAATACATTTTGCTTGGAGTCATACGGATCTTCTACACCAAGAGCTTTAGCGGTTGCTGGCATTAGCTGCATAAGCCCAGCCGCTCCGACAGAACTTTTGGCAAAGGGATTAAAATTTGACTCTTGTTTAATAACAGAACGAATAAGTTTAGGATCCAGCTGGTAGCGTGCAGCTGCTTCATTAATTATCGTTTGTACATCCTGAGAACTGGCCTTTGCCGTTTCGTTTTTTTGTGCAGATAAGGCAGCAGTTGAAGCGGCTGCCTTATCTGAAGAAGAAACAGATGGCTGGGATTGCGTTTGAACCGCTGTAGCTGGAAACATCTGCGCTGCCTGCAAGTAAAGGTTGGTACTCATTTGAGGCTCTTGATTGACGTAGTCTTGAAAAAGCTGAGCAAATACAGAGAGTAAAGTTGTACCAAGCATCACGTTAGCTGTTGGCAGCTGGTTGTTAACTGAAAATGGCTGAGTTCCAGGAAATTGAACGGAAGACATGTAATGGTTAATATTCATGCTCATAAATTTATTCTCCATCCATTAACGTATACTTTCGCTTGTAAAACCGTCGAATTTTGTTTTCCGTTGGTTTCTTTTTAATATCAAGCTCCATAAGCAATTGCTCAAAATATTTTGCCCCTTCATTGGCATCGGTTACTTCGTATTCGAGTTCATAGTCCTCAGCACCTAGATAAAAGCTATGATCGAGTACAAGTAACCCGTTCTTATATGGAATTTCTGCTCGACTTGTACGCAAAGTGCCAAAATAAGTTAGCGAATGGCTATCGACTTGTAAATCAGTAATAAGCTGTTGAATCGTTGACGGAATCTTGGCGCTGCCATCTAGCAATTCTTTAGCTTGTTCATTTGTTAATGCTTCATGTGTTTCTAAAAGGCCCTCTTGATGAGGCTGTTTTAGCGTGAGAACGAATTTATTTTTTTTGCTTCGAATTCGCAGGGCAGCTCCGCAGTCTTTCAATGAGAAAGCAGGTGTATCAAAATAGTGGTTTTCTTGAGAAATAAACTGATTTTCAGTTAATTGAAAATGTGAGCGGAGACGATCAAACTCTTCTTTCGTTACTATATTTTTAAATTCAATTTCAATTTCTTGTTTCAATGAAATCATCCTTTTAATTTAGGTCTTTTGGTAAGGCACTTTCCATCTTAATTTATCACACTTTTTGAGACAGTAAAACTACATTTCCTAACAGGAATATCCATATGGGGAACTTGGAAAATGAAGAAATACGGATTGTTTAGGTTTTACCTTTATTAAACGTTCCTGGAATGTGTTAAAATAGTAACGAATTGTATAGTTGGAAGGAGTTTATTTATGCACAATCGAATTGACATCACTACCTGTGTGATGAAATCAAATGAATTACATTTAAAAGCAGACCCTATTGAGACGGAAATTGAACAATTGGAAGATACAAAACAAATGCTTGTTGACTCAGATAACATGTCATTTGTATATGTTGTAGATATTAATGATCAATTTATGTATGTTGGCCTTAGTGATAATATTTGGGCGAATTTAAAGCACGTCTTACATAAAGATATGAAAGTATTTTTAGAAATTAATAAGGAAGTAATTGAGCTATCAGCCGTTAAAGAAGAGCTGTCTTATCTCATCAGTAACATCGAAGGAAATGTGAATTATGGAGACGAGATGGTAGCAAGAGTAGAGGAAGTTTTTTTAGATAAAGAAAATAAGTAACAGAGAGAAAAAAGGGGGGTGTTATTAATGATCAGGCATTGGGATTTATTTTTAGCACCGTATAAACAAGCCGTTGAAGAACTTAAGGTGAAATTAAAAGGAATTCGTTCACAGTATGATATGAAGTCTACGCATTCACCTATTGAATTCGTGACGGGACGAGTAAAGCCTATCGCCAGTATTTTGGATAAAGCGACTCGAAAAGGAATTTCTCTCGATCGCTTAGAGGAAGAGATGCAGGACATTGCAGGACTCCGTATGATGTGTCAATTTACGGACGATATTAAAGCGGTCGTAGAGCTCCTTCGTCAGCGCACAGACTTTGAATTGATTGAAGAAAGAGATTATATTCTTCATAAAAAAGAAAGCGGCTATCGTTCATATCATGTGGTCGTATGTTATCCTGTTCAGACAATTAAAGGTGAAAAGAAAATTTTAGTGGAAATTCAAATTCGTACACTGGCTATGAATTTTTGGGCTACAATTGAGCATTCTTTAAATTATAAGTACAGCGGGAAATTTCCTGAGAATATCAAAAAGCGACTTCAGCGTGCTTCTGAAGCGGCTACTCAGCTCGATGAAGAAATGTCTCAAATACGAGGTGAGATTCAAGAAGCCCAGGCTATTTTCTCACGAAAAAAAGAATCGGCGGAAGAATCTTAGGTATGACTCAGCAACAGCTTTGTACACTGGATGGATAGGGGGAGAGAATTAGGTGGAGAAAATAAAATTTGCTATTACATCAAAAGGCAACCAAATATCAAATACGCTTATGCAAAAAATGAAAACGTATTTATTAGATTTTCATTTAGAATATGATGAAAACCAGCCTGATATTGTAGTGTCAGTAGGGGGGGATGGAACGCTTCTCTACGCGTTTCACCGCTATCGAAACCGACTTGACAAGACGGCTTTTATTGGGGTTCATACCGGTCATTTAGGCTTTTACGCAGATTGGACACCTGATGAGATTGAGAAGCTGGTGATTGCTATTGCAAAGACACCCTATCAGACTGTAGAGTATCCACTGCTCGAAGTGATTATCCGCTATACGAACGGTGGACGCGAAGCTCGATATTTAGCTCTGAATGAATGTACGGTGAAAAGTGTAGAAGGCTCTTTAGTAATGGATGTGGAAATTAAAGGGCAGCGATTTGAGACATTCCGAGGAGACGGCCTTTGCGTATCCACTCCCTCAGGAAGTACAGCTTATAACAAATCCCTTGGAGGCGCGATTTTACATCCTTCGCTTCAAGCTATTCAAATTGCTGAAATGGCTTCTATTAACAATCGAGTGTTCCGTACGATAGGTTCTCCATTGGTTCTTCCTGGACATCATACAGCGCTGTTAAAGCCTGTTAACGACGCAGACTTTCAAATTACCATTGATCATTTAACTCTTTTACATAAAGATGTAAAGTCGATTCAATTTCGGGTAGCAAGCGAAAAAATTCGATTTGCTCGCTTTCGCGCGTTTCCTTTCTGGCAGCGTGTCAGAGACTCTTTTGTATGTGATGATTAAAGGCAGGGAAGAGAATGAAACAAGTTTTTACGTTGAGTTGGACCGTAGATCATTCTTTCGAGGGTGTAGCGGTTCGTGAATTTTTAAAAGAACATGATATTTCCAAAGCTTCGCTGACGGACATTAAGTTCAGAGGAGGAGCGATTGAAGTAAATGGAAAGCATGCAACGGTTCGATATATTCTGCAAAAAGGTGACGAAATCAAGGTGGCGTTTCCACCAGAAAAAGCAAGTGAAAGTCTTCTTCCTAAAGCTATACCTTTGGATATTGTATACGAAGATGAGTATATATTAGTTTTGAATAAGCAGCCAAACATGCCAAGTATACCTTCTCGAGAACATCTAACGTGGTCACTAAGTAATGCTGTGCTCTATTATTATGAGAAAAATAACATTAACTCGACTGTTCATCTTGTGAACAGGTTAGACCGAGACACATCTGGGCTGCTTATTGTCGCTAAGCATAGGCACGTTCATTACTTATTCTCTAAAGCACAAAAAGAACATGAAATTAAACGCGTGTACCGAGCTTTTGTTCATGGTAAGCTTGTTGGCAAGGAAACGATAGAGGCACCGATTGGCCGAAAAGAGTCAAGTATCATCGAACGGGAAGTAAGAGAAGATGGGCAGTTTGCTATTACACACTATACGGCGCTTCGTCCGTATTCTTCTTTTACAGAAGTTGCTCTTTCGCTTGAGACGGGGAGAACTCACCAAATTCGTGTTCATATGGCTTATAAAGGATATCCACTGCTTGGAGATACCCTATATGGCGGAACGAATCATCTTATTTCTCGTCAAGCTCTCCACAGCTATGAGCTCACTTTTTTTCATCCTTTTTTACAAAAAACGTTGTCTTTTACAGCACCTTTGCCGCCAGATATGCAGAAACTTCAAATCGTAAGATAAAAGTCGCTTTTTAAATGAAAAGCGACTTTCTTTTTACACGAAGTGATTAAATTTTTCCTCTACATAAGGCATAGATGAAGGCACCGATATAATATTCCCTTCAGGATACTGAAACGCCGTTAAAGCCCCTCCAAAAACTGCGCCTGTATCAATATTAATGGTATTATGAATTTTTCTGGCTTTTACTACGGGTGTATGCCCATACACGATAAAAGGTTTTCCGTTATAATGTTGGGCCCAATCCCGTCGGACAGGCATACCGTTTAGATGTTTTTCACCCGTAATGTCTCCGTATAGCACAAAGGTTTTAACTTTTTTATCTGTTCTGCCGATGTATTCAGCTTTAAGGCCGGCGTGAGCAATAATTAATTGATTTTGATCAAGCTGCACATATAGAGGTGATTGCTCATAAAGCTCAATAAACTTTTTTTTAATGAATTTCTGTTCTCTTGAAGGCAAGGCTTCGTACTCAGCAACGGTCGTTTCTAACCCATGAGTAATTTCCACTTTGTTACCGCAAAAGAAGCGATATAGCTTATTACAGTGATTGCCTGGACAGTAGTAAGCTTGCTGATGCTTGATTACAAGTGACCATACGAGCTCAATCACTTTTAGTGAATGAGGTCCTCGGTCTGTTAAATCACCTACAAATCCAAGGCGCCGTCCGTCAGAGTGGATAGGAATCCCGTCTTGCCACTCATACCCAAGTTTTTCTGTTAACGCTTTTAATTCATCATAACATCCATGGATATCGCCTATTATATCTACTTTCATCTTTTATCCACATCCTTAAAAGGTTTTTCCTTTGACGATATAAAATTACCCTTATATGGAGCAAACTATGTGTAGAACTTATATATTATTGGGAAAAGAGTAAAGAGCTATGAGTTGAAAAAAAACAAAATTCATCATAAAGTTAAATGAGTTTTGTGCGACAGGGAGGTTGAAGACATGACAGATTCAATTGAAAAAGAAGAAAAAGCATGGTTCGCCGAACATTTATTATCACTTCTAGAAAAAAATGAAATCGATGCATTTCGTGAAGAATTTTTACATATGCATACGTATGACCAAGCTCAATTTTTTGAAGAATTAGATGAGCCTTCTAGGTTTGCGCTGTACGAGATGTTATCTCCGGAAGAAATGGCGGATATCTTTGAAAATGTAGAGATACGAGAAGAAGATTATCAAGAAATTCTCTCAGAAATGCATCCCAATTTTGCAGCAGACATGCTGTCGGAAATGTCGGCGGATGATGCCGTTGACGTATTAAATGAATTGGATAAAGAACAAGTGGCGAGCTATTTAACGATTATGGATGAAGAAGCAGCCGATGAAATTAAAGAGCTGCTTCATTACGAGGAATATACCGCTGGAAGTATTATGACGACTGAGTTTGTGGCCATTCGTGAAAATCAAACCGTACATTCAGCTATGCACATTCTACGCAGGGAAGCTCCAGAAGCGGAAACGATTTATTATGTATTTGTTATTGATGAACAAAAGCATCTAGCAGGTGTTATTTCTCTTCGTGATTTAATTATAGCAGATGAAGATACGATGATAAGCGAAGTTATGAATGAACGAGTTGTATCCGTGTCAGTAGCAGAAGACCAAGAAGAAGTTGCGCGCATTATGCGCGATTACAACTTTCTTGCGCTTCCAGTTGTTGATTTTCAGCAGCATCTTCTAGGGATTATTACGGTTGATGATGTGATGGATGTTCTTGATGAAGAGGCATCGGATGACTATTCTAAATTAGCCGGTATTAGTGATGTAGATGATACGATTGACCACAATCCCTTAGTAGCGGCCAAAAAGAGGCTGCCTTGGCTGATCATTTTGCTGTTTTTAGGAATGATGACAGCGAGTTTAATTGGACGTTTTGAAGATACGTTGAATCAAGTAGCTATTTTAGCTGTATTTATACCTTTAATTGGCGGTATGGCTGGTAATACAGGAACTCAGGCACTAGCCGTTGCGGTTCGCGGACTGGCGACGGGAGAAATCGAAGAAGAAAGCAAATTTAAGCTGTTAATCCGAGAAGCAGCTACCGGAATGATTACGGGCGCATCATGTGGACTTTTAGTTGTATTAATTGTTTATATTTGGCAGGGAGATCTGATTTTAGGCGCTTTGGTAGGCGTCTCTGTATTTTCAACATTGATTGTGGCTACACTAGCAGGAGCGTTTATCCCGCTTCTCATGCACAGATTCAAAATTGACCCTGCAGTCGCATCAGGACCATTTATTACAACGATCAATGATCTTATCAGTATTTTAATTTACTTCGGTCTAGCCACAACATTTATGAGTTATTTAAAATAATGAAGGGACTTTGGAATTCGACATGAGTAATCATGTCGGATTTTCATTATCAGTTCATATAGTTGACAGAGAACCTTCAAGCTTTTATGATTAACCTTTAATTTTGAATACTAACGTCTTCGTTTTATAAATAGCGAAGGTAAAAGGAGGGGAATCTAATGGAACAGCACGCGTCCTTTACATCACTTGTTATCGTCATTAGTTTGGCCTTTTTAACGCCTATACTGTTGCATCGGTTTAAACTCAACATTATACCTGTAGTCGTAGCTGAAATTATTATGGGATTAATTATAGGGAAAAGTGGTTTTGACCTTGTGGAGCAGGATATGTGGCTTGAAACACTTTCCACTTTAGGCTTTATCTTTTTGATGTTTTTAAGTGGTTTGGAAATTGATTTTTCTGCTTTTGCTGGAGGAAATTCAAAAGACAAAAAGGCATCAGGAGCGAAGGTGCCAAATGCTTTTTCCATTTCTATACTAGTGTTTGCAGCTATCTTTGCGGTTTCACTATTTTTGTCCTATGTTTTTGTATGGACCGGTTTTATTGATAATGCCTTTTTGATGACGCTTATTATTTCTACCATTTCACTAGGAGTAGTAGTGCCGACTTTAAAAGATGCACAGATTATGAAAAAGCCAATTGGACAAACCATTTTATTGATTGCGGTTATTGCGGACTTAGTCACGATGATTTTACTAGCCGTATTTGCTTCCGTCTATGATAAATCAGGAAATAGTAATACATGGTTGATTTTAATTTTATTTGGAGTAGGAGTGATTTTATACTTCATAGGGAAGCAGTTTAAAAACCGATCGTTTCTTGAGACAATGTCTAAAGGTACAATTCAAATCGACACGCGCGCCGTATTTGCACTCATTATCATTCTAGTGGGCCTTTCGGAGTCAATTGGTGTTGAAAACATTTTAGGCGCTTTTTTAGCGGGATCACTCGTTTCTCTTCTTGCGCCTAATAAAAACTTAGTTCATAAATTAGATTCGTTTGGCTACGGTTTTTTAATTCCTATCTTTTTTGTGATGGTAGGAGTGAAGCTTGACGTTTGGTCATTGTTCAGTGATAAAAAAGTGCTGATTTTAATGCCTTTATTATTCATTGCATTATTAATATCTAAGCTAGTTCCAGCGTTAATCTTAAGAAAATGGTATGATATGAAAACCGTTTTGGCATCGGGTTTTCTTTTAACATCGACTTTATCACTCGTTATTGCGGCAGCAACGGTTGGTGAAAATATTGGTGTGATTGATTCACAAATGTCCGGTGCGCTGATTTTGGTGGCGATTATTACATGTATTATTACACCTATTATCTTTAGAAAGCTGTTTCCAAAGCCAGAAATCAGTGATAGAAAGCTGAAGGTTAATATGCTTGGTGCAAATCAATTTACACTCCCGGTTATTCGAGAAATGGATCTTGATTTATATGATGTGACGATTTATCATCCTACTCAGGACAAAATTGAAAACCGTACGTCGGATTCCATTTTTAATATCGTCGACATCGATGGATATAGTAAGGAAACGTTAAGAAATATGGGGATTTTAGATGCGGATGTATTAGTTGTAACAACAGGGGAAGAAGAAAGAAATAGCGACATTGCTCTATTTGCAAAAGAGTATGGTACAGAACGGGTTATTGCCCGCGTAGAAAGTCCTGTCTTAGATGAAAAGATGAAAGAAAATAACATTGAAGTTTTTTCTGTGCTGTTATCTACAACGGCATTGCTAAAAGCTTTAATCGAATCGCCAAATATTTTAAATATCTTAACGAATCAAGAAACAGCACTTTATCAAATTAATATGCGTAACCCTAAATACGAGGGGGTAGAGCTTCGTAAGTTTCCGTTTACAGGAGATGTGATTTTTGTTCGAATCTTCAGAGGTAAAGATTCTATTGTACCTCATGGCGATACAGAGCTTGAATTTGATGATCGCTTGATTGTAACGGGGTCTCGTTCGTATGTGAATGAATTGCGTATGCTTCTTGAGTATAAAATTAGATAAAGGTATTTAGCTGGATTTAGTTTTCTACCTGATTGAATGAGAGGAAGAGACTGAGACAAAAGTATTTTAGCTCAAGTGAAAAACGAACCACTGATCAACATGTTTGATTAGTGGTTCGTTTTTTGTTGTTTTGAAAATAAGTTTCATCTGTTTAGCTCTTTCTAGCAGTTGATTGGAGGGCAAGACGAAGACTCCTGAGGGGAAAGTGGAAGGGGTGAGGCCCCGCAGGAGCGCAAGCGACGAGGAGGCTCATTGGCCGCCCGCGGAAAGCGAAGTCTTGCATGGAAATCAACGGCGGTGTAGCAAGCGGTCAGCTCATGTATCCTATTTATGCGTCTTTAGATTGAATTAATTTAGTTATATCTCAACTTCTTTTGTGGTATTTTCCTAAATTATATAAAAAAGTATAGTGCTGCTTTTATTTCTAAAAAGGCTGCCGCAAAAAAATAAACAAGTTTTTCCGTGTGCAAGCATACATTTTTAAAAGAACGATAACAAGCAATTGGAGGTATGCTTCATGACTAACTCAAAATCTAAGTCAGAAGAAAATGAGCCGCTAATGTACATTGTCCAGCCAAACGCTACGCAAAACCAGCGTTCTATGCAATATTATTTTAGTTCAAAACAGCAAGACAATAAAGGAATAGAGAAAGAGCATGTGTTAAAAGAAGAGCCCAGCTTTTCTTCTATTCAAGAAGTCAAAGAGCCTGACATAGAAAAAGTGGAAGAGATTAAGAATGAAAAAAAGGAAGAGCGTTCAATTGTTCCTGTGGATATACCGCAATCAGAGAATAAAAAGCCAAATAAAATGTTTCAGTCTATGACGATTAAAGAAAAAGTTGAATTTCTATGCAGCTTCCCGCCTCATATGTCTCAGCCAATTTGTGAAATTACGTGCCAAAATCAAAAATATATAGGAACAATCTTAGAATTAAAAGAAGGAAGTTTATACGTAAGCGTTCCTCCTAATAAAGAGAAAACAGTATTGACATTTCATGATATTCAAACCATATCTATCGTTAAAATTTAAGTGATTTTAAAAGCTAACAGTGAAGAAGCACGTTAGCTTTTATTTTCATAAGTTTGTGAATGTACGGAGGAATGAAGATGACATGGATTTATCTAACGCTATTTATCTTTGCAACGTTTCGACTTACTCGTCTAATTGTTTTTGATAAAATTACGGCTTTTATTCGGAAGCCGTTTCACAAAATTGTAGAAGATCAAGATGAACAAGGAAATACGGTAACGTACCTGGAGATAAAAGGGAAGGGGCTGCAAAGGTGGATTGGAGAACTGCTCAGCTGCTATTGGTGTACAGGCATATGGTGTGCGGTAGGGATTTATTTTAGTTATGTAGCGGTCCCGCACATTGCTATTCCTATTATTACGATCTTAGCTATTGCAGGGTGTGCAGGAATTATAGAATCTTTTATGAAATAAATGGACGAGTTAAAAGACATATTGATCGTCAATATGTCTTTTAATGATTAAGGGAAATTTAGCACAACTTTATTTAAAAAAGGAATACCTTCCTGCCACTCTTCACTATAGAAAAAGCCTTCTAGAATAAATGAAGTTGTATCAGTGGAGAGCGGAATGACTACTTGAAAAGAGTCAAATAGTAATTTGCCTTTGGGCTTTAATACTGTTTGCTTAATGGGTTTAATCCAATATTCACCGTCATTTTGAATTTTTTCGTTCCATTTTGGATGAGCGTAGCGCCATTCTAAAGAAGAAGAGGGGACACTAGAAGCTTCAATATCTTTTTCATCAATGATCTTCCCGCTTAACATAGCAGAAGCAGTAGGCTTCATTTTTAAGCAAAGTGTTGGAGAGTATAAAGTACTGCTCGTTTGATTTTGAATAATTACGTTGCCGAACATCATCAGCTCGCTTTCATCTTGTTCTGGCAGCAGTATGGAATGTTGGAAGAAACAGAGGATATCGCTTTTTTCGAACCTTTCTATGGGTTTTTCTACAATCTTTTCAATTACTTTCTCCACGATTTTTTCTTCAATAACGGGCTGTTTCCTTGAAGCTTTTTCTCGAAACGCTTCGGCAATAATTTTTTGTTCGGAAAGCTCGTTTCTCAGTAGATCCAGTTCTTTTTCTAATTCTTCAATTTCTACTTCTTTTTCAGATGTAGAAAGCGTCTCAGCGTGTTTCTTTTTCCAAAACGATGTATTTTCTTTTTCTCGCTCTAAAGCTCGTTCATAGCTTTTTAGTTGGTTTTGCACGTTTCGAATTTCTGATTTATAGTGTATGAGCTTTTGTTTTAATTGAGTTAGATCATCTTTAGGGGAAGGGGAGTTACGACTCATCTAGTAGTCTCCTTTCCTGCTGAGCTATAAATTAATCTGGTCGTTAGAGCTGCCCATAGCAGTTTTATTTATATGTATGCAGAAAGCGCGTAAAGGATGAAAAAAGAGGAGAAATATTCTCCTCTGGCTTTTTATCTTGTTAATCAAATTCGTGATGGTCGAAGCCTGACTCTACATCGTCTCCATCAAAATCATCGTGATGTGGTCTTCCAGGGAAAATAGCATCACATTGAGGTGGATATTCAATAGGTGAGCAGCTGCTTGTAGAAATGATTTCAGGGCGAGGGTAGCAGAAGCTTCCTTCTACTTCAACTTTAACATCTTTTTCAATTTGAACACTTAGGCATAACATAAGATCAAAGCTTAATTGCTGTAAGTGACAATCTGATAATCTGAGAGAACCGTCAGTTCCTTCAAAAGATTCAAGGTGGACAACAGGTTCTGTTCCTTCCGGGGCGCATAAATAGAATGTTTGATGTATTTTCCAAGGAATAACGCTAGATTCAACCTCATCGTGTTTGTGATGTCCATTCAATTCAATTAACTTAACTCGGTAAAAGCCGCTAATTGATAATTTTACTTCATGAAGAACAACAACTTCTCCATCTGGTAACACAATTTTTTTAGGTCTGCGACCACCGTGCGGCACAAGCTCAATCACGTTATCAAGTGCGTCTTCATCTGAAGGATCTACAGGGTGACCTTCACTATCTGTTAAAACAATTTCCACTTCTACGTCATGGCCTAAATCTTTAAGTGCTTCTTCTTCAAATAATGAAGTGTCGTTCGTAAAGATTTGTGGTAAAACAACTTGACGTCTAACCCAGTCGTACACTTTAGGTACGCGGATACATAATGATTCAAAAAGTTCTGCCATTTTTAAACCTCCTAATTGTAATTGTCCTTCCTTTACGCTTTTCGTTACTAGGTATCGGACTACTATAGTGTATGAATGACCTGCTTTTATGTTCCTTAGTAAAAGCGGAATTTATCGGAATAAATCCTAGTTGGAGCGAGCATAAAAAATGAAGGAAATAATAAACTCAATTACAGCATATTCATGTTAATAAAAAGTGTTATTCATCTTTAACTGATTTTTTAGAAGCTGTGGGTTATTTATAATGGAGGAGTGAAGGGCATGAGCGAGGAAAAAACAAAACAATATATTGCTTCATTGAAGTCGGAGTTGGCTTTTTATAAAGAAGAATATCAAAAATTCAAGCACCAAGAATTTGAATATGAAGATATGAAGGAAGAGTTATTGGAATTACAGCAAAAGCATGAAGAAGAAAAAAAGAAGCTAGAGGAAAAAATAGATTGGCTTAAAGCATGCGTCAATGAACAAAAATCAAAAACCGAACAGTCTATTGTACAGTACAATCATCAAGCTCAAGGGACAATTCAAGAACTGCAAAATCGGCTGCGTGAAGTGACAGAGCAAAAGGGAGGAGAAAGACCGAGAGTGAGGAAACAAAAAAACAGCACGGATTTATTTTTGTCCCTGCAGCGCAAAATGGACAAATAAGATAGAACGTCTTTCTTTAGTCCTGAATATAATGTTATAGATAGGATGCTGTGAAAAGGAGGGAAACATGATGTATTATCATTATAATTATAATCCTAATCAATACCCTCAGCCCCTGCCTTATCATCCACAACCAATGACAAAACAATCGGTGAAGAAAGGGCATGCCATTCCTAAGCCAGTCCAGTACCCTTCTCCAAAACAAGGTGGTTGCGGCTGCGGTTCAAAATTACCAAAGCGATAAGCAATAGAAGCATTGTCAATCAGACAATGCTTTTTTACATGGAGTGGAGAGAGGTGTAGAGATGCCGGATTTTTTCGATGAATTTGAACGGTTTTTTGAACAGCATATGATGGGAGAACATCGAAAGAGAATGAAAGAAGTAGAAAAAGCAGAAAAGCAGATGGAACAGCAAGAAAGGAAACTGCAGCAGAATGTAAAAAGACTTGATGAGCAAGATGCTGAAGATCCGTTTGGACAATGAAATTTAATGTACACAGTTGAAAAGCCCATACAATATCATTTGAGTGAACATACAGTATAGAGAGTAAAACAGAGGGGGTGTAATATTATGGGCTGCGGATTTGGCTACGGTGGTTGTGGTTACGGTGGTGGCTACGGCGGTGGTTTTGCGTTAATCGTTGTATTATTCATTCTATTAATTATTGTTGGTTGTGTTTGTTTTTACAATTAATCCCTTCTATGAATAAGGCACCGAAAAGTGCGGGTGAAGTTTCACTCGCACTTTATTTTTTTATTAAATGTAAAGGGCACCATCTAGGCACATGGTGCATACGATGAAGTATAAATAAAGGAGGTCATGCAAAGTGGATAATAATATGTTTAAAAATATAGAAAAGAAAACAGGCGTTAATATGAAGGATATTTTTGAACTTGCGAATTCTGTACAAAATGCTAATTTTAAAGATGAGCAAACGGTGCGTAATATTGTGAAGCGAGTAGCACAAATTGCGAATAAGCCAATTTCAAAACAAAAAGAAGAACAAATTGTTAAGGCGATTGCAAACAATAATCAATCCATTGATTTTGCGACCATCGCTAAAATGCTAAATGAGAAAAAATAATTTAATATTTTTATATAAAGCCCTGAGGTGTCAGGGCTTTTTTCCATTTAGGCAATTTCATTTGTTTGAAATGCGTTAGAATCAAGATCAAACAGTTCGGGATGCTGTTCTAAGTAATTAATTTCTTTAATACGATGAGCGATAGGAGGGTGAGTTGAAGTAGCTTGATTCAACCACATAAAAAAACCTTTTTCCTGTGAGTGCGTATGAACAAATTCTTCCTGATTTACTTTTTTATTTAGACAATGACCAACCGCAAGTATAGTGAGTGCTTGAGTGGCAGCTTTTGCATCACCAATCGCAACGGAAGCTATGCGATCACATGTATATTCACAGGCCCTAGAGTAAGCTTTTCCTAAAAAAGGAACCCAAAGAGCAGGTAGAATAAGTGAGTGGTAGAGTGTGTGCTTACGTTTGATATGAACTAATTCGTGGGCAATGATAAAAGAAAGTTCTTTTTCTTGATTATCTTCAATCATTTCAACAATGTCGGAGTATAAAACGACAAAGTGACGTCCAAAAAAACGTGTAGCAAACGCGTTTAATAAGCCGCCTGATTGAACAATATAAATATCGGGCAGCTCTAAATCCAGCTCTGAAGATAAATGTTTTGCCTGATGATAAGTGTGCGGGAACTGCTTCTCTGTCAATCTAACTCCATTATTGCGAATTTGAGCAATAGAGAAACCGTGTAGCATAAATGTAATGAAAAAACCGATTGCAATGTAGAGAATGCCCACGAGTGAAATAATTAAAAACAAATAGGTTAATAAGCTGATAACCATACACAAAATGAAAAAAATCTTTTCATTTTCATGAATAAGCTTTGCGTTCAATAATGGAACCTCCTAAAATATAGTAATGCAGTACATAACGTAGTGTAACGCATCTACTTATGAATATCTACCTCTTAGTGGAATATTTGGTTAATAATAGAGGTTGAAACGTAAAGAAATCAATCCAATCTAAAGAGGAGAAAATTGGATACATGAGCTCCTACGGGGTCTCATCCCTTCCGCTTTTCCCCAAAGAGCCCTCCAATCAACAGCTAGAAGCAACTAAATATATTAACTCTACATGTACATGACAATAAAAAGTACGAACGGTTAATCAATAATTTTGATTAACCGTTCGTACTTCAATTTGACTAAAATACTTTTGTCCCAGCCTTTTTTGCTTTATACTTTTTTTATAAAAGACTTCAGAAATCTTGAAGGATAAGCGGTTTTACCTCTTCTAGTTTGCGGAACAGATAAGTAAAGTGAATTCTGTGCACGCGTCATGGCTACATATAAAAGGCGGCGTTCTTCTTGAAGCGGCACATCATCTCCGCCTCGATAAGCTTCGAGTGCATAATCATGAGGCAATCCTCCGTCTACGCTGCTCAGTACGTATACATGCTTATATTCAAGACCCTTTGCTCGGTGAATGGTGGTTAGCTGAATACTTTCATTAAATTGCTTGCTTAAAGCTTTCATCTCTGTGTTCATGGCAATCATATGATCCACATGCTCTAACAGTTCAGGTACGGTTTTGAATTTACGTGCTACAACTTTTAAATCTCGCACGTCATCCGAACCTTTTTCCATCATATTTCCTTCATTTCCGCGTTTTTTGACAAAATCATCGAATCCCATATCCTTAGAAATCGTCTCAAGTGCCAAAGAAGGAGACATTGATTTTAGCGACTTGAATAAAGGAATTACTTTCTTGAGCTTTTTTTGCTGAAACGGTTTTAAATCTTGAAGATATTCAAGCGCATCAATAAATGTACCATCATGAAGAATACTTGCTGCTTTTAAGTCATTGACTGCTGTTTTCTTTAAAAAGAGTGCGTTCACTAAATCTTGCAGCGAACTTGCGTCATTTGGATTCACGCTCAAGCGTAGAAATGAAAGTAAACTTCGAACCATTCTTCTTTTATAAAACGAATCCGCATCTTGTTCGATTGAAAATGGCAGGTTTGACTGCGATAAACGTTCAAAGATGGCGCGTGAAGAAGCGTGAGTTCGGTACAAGACCGCGAAGTCAGTTGGAGAAGCTCCTTGCTTAATCTTTTCTTTCATATCCGTTACAATCATTGTTGCTTCTTCTTCTTCGTCGTATGGAAAGAAGAAGGTAGGTCTTAACTCATTATCAAACTGGGCAGCCATTTCTTTTTGTCGGCGCGCTGTATTTCGTGCAATCACTTTATTAGCGGAAGAAACGATGGCGTGAGCTGAACGATAATTTTGGTTTAACGTAATAACAGTTGTATGAGCAAAATCTTTTTCAAAGTTTAAGATGAACGAAGGATCGCTTCCCCGGAAAGCGTAAATTGATTGATCATCATCTCCTACGACACACAAGTTTTTAGAGTCTTCACTTAGCATTTTCATAATTTTATATTGAACTTTATTGATATCTTGAAATTCGTCAATTAAAAAATAGCGAAATCTTTTTTGATAACGAGTTAGCAAATCGGGATTTTGTTTTAGCATTTCATAACATCCATACAGCATGTCATCAAAATCGAATAGCTGTTTTTGCTTTTTGACTTCTTCATAGCGACGATATAAAAAGTGCACATCTTGTTCCCATTTGTCTTTTGGGCGAACATCTTTCACGCCAACAAGCGTGTTTTTCCAATAGCCGATTTGCTGAAGTGCCTGATCAAACGGGAAATCTTTTTCATCCACGTGGAGCTCTCTTGCTGCTTCTTTCACGATCTGTTCTTTTTGCCAATCCCATTTCAGCAGGCGATCCATTTGCCACGCTTGAGGATTGTGATGAACAATCATACGTAAGAAAATGCTGTGAAAAGTTCCAACTAGCATTTGACGAAGATGTAAGCCGGACATCTTTGGATATGTAGCCAATCGTTCTTTCATTTCTTTAGCTGATTTAGCCGTGAAAGTCACCAGCATAATGGATTTTGGATCAATTTGTTTTTCTTGTATCATATATGCGGTGCGAGCTGTTAACACACGCGTTTTTCCGCTTCCTGCACCGGCTAGAATAAGAAGAGGTCCTTCTGAATGTGTAACAGCTTTCCATTGGTTCGAATCTAATTCAATACCGCTCTCTTTAAATTCATTTAAATAAGGAGAGTCAGAGTGTTTAGGAACAGGTGGTTTTGAGCGAAAAGCAGGAACACTTGAAAAAGGCGCGGAAGACCTCCATGTCGCTTTCTCTTTTACAGTTGAATTTTTCTCACCAATAGCTCGTCCTTTAGGAATACGAAATCCATTGGTTTCTCTGTATTCAGCCGGAGTTTCTTTTATTTGTTGTACAGCTGTTGTTTCTGATAGTGTGTCTGAACACTCTTCTCTTTCATGAGGAACTTGAGCATGATAAAAGTAAGGAGAATGTTCAATCCCCAGGTATAATTTAACTGGTTCTCCGCAGTGAGCACATGTTATTTCTCCTCGGAGACTAGCTTCATATAAATATTGAAATCGGTCTCTAGCCGTTATAGCAAGATTAAGTATCTGTTTTTGATAAAGTGCACGTTGCAAAAAACATGGCCTCCTTTGTAAAACATGAACAATCAATAGTAAATAAGAGGGAGTTAAAGCAAGAAGCCGCTCTTGTTCTACATCGATATAGATGTGTATATACGCACAGTTTTTATTCTATAATCAAAGTCTATCATATCAAAATCATCTTTTTTTAAAAAGAGTACGGATATTTTTGGAGGGATACGATGTAAAAAAGGGTATATATTGAGTAAGAGATCACATATGTTCAAAAAAAGGAGGTATAGATACAAAGTGCTATCTGTTTTGAACAAGTCTAGAAGAGGGCGTAAGTGAGCTGTTTCAATGTCGATACTTCTTGCGAAAAATACTGAGGTCCGGGAGTAGAAGGTATCTTGAAAAAGAGGAGGGTTCATATGGGATATATACTGCCCGTCACACCTTATCAATCTATTCAATATGCAAATCGCCTTCAAAAAAATAATGCTTCTTTTTCAAATCGTATTTGGCCTGTCCAGAAAAAAAGCTTTGACGAAGAGTTTGAATCGCGTTCTCACTCATTGGAATTGACGCCAAGCTCCGTACAAAAGCGAAAAAAGCTTCAAGCAGCAGAGCGTGTATACAGCAAGCTAACAAATAAGGGCCTAGTGATTAATACACGGGTATAATAGAAAAAATCGTGAACGCAGCAGAATGAATGCGCTCACGATTTTTAACAAAGTAATGAACAAGTAAAAAACACCTTAGTAAGATTCAATAAAAAGTGTACGGCCCTGCTGCCATTCAGCATAAAGCACCTGTTTATAATCGGTAAATCCCTGTTTTTTTAACTGTTTCTTTAGCCAGTCTTCATCAAAGCCTGACTGAATTAAGTTTTTCAAAAGCAAACGTCCATCACTGACGAAGGCGATAGATAAAACAGGTTCAGAAGGAGGCAGCTGCAGATCGCTTCTTGTTGGTTTAGCATAATCAGATTTTGGCAGTACGCTTAGCGAGCCATCTGTTTCTAAAATTGCATATTCAACTTCACGAATGGAAAATATGTCTTTTGAACGCAGCATATGAAGAAGCTGATCGATATCTAATCGATTTTTGCTAAGTTCTTTGTACGAAATTTTCCCTTTTCGAATAATAATAGATGGCCGTCCTTCTAAAAACAAGCGCAGGCGAATATTTTTTTGAGTAATAACTTCGGTGACATAAATAAGCGCTCCCCAAAAGATAACAGCAAATAAAATTTTGCCTATGCCTACTTCTGAGTCATATAACGCATTTCCTACTAACTCTCCTAATACAAGAGCAGAGATAAAATCAAAAGTGGTAAGCTGAGTGATCGTCGCTCTGCCTAAAAATTTAGTTAAGATAAACAAGCAGATAAATCCGATAAAGAGTTCTAGTGCAATTCCGATAAGTTCATCCATATTTTCACCTAATTCCCATGATTAGGTATTAGTATAAGCAAAGCAAAGGTTCTTATCCTTTAAAAAAGCAAAAACACCAGGTTCAATTCCTAGTGTTTTTTACTTAGTTTCTTTACCATCTCTACATGTGGAATTCCAGCATCCATAAATTCACCTGAAACCGTTACGTAGCCTAGCTTTTTATAAAATCCTTCCGCATGCGTTTGAGCATGCAGCTTAATCTTTTCAATCTCATGCTCTGCTGCGATCTCTTCTAATTTATCCATCAAAAGCTTTCCTACACCGTCTTTTCGATAAGAAGAAAGAACGCAGATTCGTTCGGCTTTTCCATAGTCCTCTACCATACGGAAGCGTCCTGCCCCAATTGGTGCAGTTCCTTTGTATACAACTAAATGCAGGGCTTCGCAATCGTATTCATCGATTTCTTGCTCTACATCAACCTGCTGTTCTTCTACAAATACTTTTTGACGTACGAAGTAAGCATCAGAAGGATCTTGTTTGTTCGTTAGCACTTTGATGTTCAAGTATCTTATCCCTTTCCAAGACGAAATGTTTCAAACACAGTCCATGTTTCATTTTCAAGCTGGTACATTAAATGAAAGCGATCAACTGTTTCTTCATGAGCGACATCTACAAGCTTCAACTGGCTATACACATCTAAGTGCTCATCATCTGAAAGTCGTTGACCAATTGTAATATGTGGAATAAATGAATACTCAGTTGGCTGTTCGAGATTGCCTTCATGAAGTTTATTGTAAAGTGACGTCAGTTCTGGCTTTTGTTCCACTTTTAAGTAAATAACGTTATTGGCTGGTGAAAATGAGCTTACTTTCGTTACATTTAATGTAAATGGATTTGTTTCTTCGGCAATTTTACGCAAATTAGCCGCAATTTCATCAATTTGGTCTTCTGTAGCTTCAAAGACTTCTTTTAATGTAAGATGAGGCGGAATTAATGAATAGTGAGAATCATAGCGCTTTCGATAAGAATTCGCTACATCTTGCAATTTTTTAGATGGAAAAAGTACAACGCCAAATTTCATAAAAAATCCCTCCAAAGTAAGATCATAAAATATGTATAAAGCGAGCTTATTATAACAAATTTTCAAAAAATATGATATCTTTCTACTTCAACATATATTGAAGCGACCGCTTTACGTCTTTTTGCCAGTATTTCCACGTATGATTTCCGTTAAATTCTTCATAGAAAACAGAATATCCACGCTGCTTCATTTGTTCGTGCAACAAGCGGTTAGGCTCAATAAAGTTCAATATACCGTCTTGTGTTGTTTTGACGTCCGTTTCTTCCGTTCCAATAACATGATACAAATCCAGAAGTGAAGGAGAAGCAAATGAGTTGACCGTTTGTAATACAGCATCGTTCACGAAAGGAGAATGCATAATTACTTTCCCGAACGTGTGAGGATACGCAATGGCCGTCAGCAGTGAAACTGTAGCAGCAAGCGAATCACCAATTAGAACACGCGATTTTCCCATTTGATATGTAGGATATGTTTTATCCAAAAATGGCACAAGTTCATGTGCTAAAAAGCGAATGTAAGCATCTACCTGCTTTCCTTCTGGATGATACTTATCGCGTCTGTCTTCCACGCTTTTATATGGAATTCCAACAAAAATAGTACGATCGATTTCTGACTCGTTCATTAAATCATCGATTAAACGAGGTGTACGTCCGTACATAACATAATCTTTTCCATCTTGGGCGATAAGTAGAGAATACTTATAGAGCGTAGAATAGTTTGACGGCAAATAGACTAGTAACGTGAGATCTTCTTGCAGTGCGTCACTATAAAAAGAAATTTCTTCTAACTTCCGCTTACTTTCTGACATGAATAATCGACTCCTATGCATTTGAATGAAAGCGTTACCTTTATTGTAACACATTTTCTAAAAATCGTTCTTTATTTTATTGTAACGAATTTTTTAGCGAATGACGAGAAAGAGGCATGCGTTGCTAAAAAAAGAGGTTAGGACGTAACGAAATGAATTTCATCCAAACATGAACAATCTGGATATATAATCTGGACAGCTTGCTCGGCCGCAGTTGATTTCCGTGCAAGACTCCGCTTTCCGCGGGCGGCCGGTGAGCCTCCTCGTCGCTTGTGCTCCTGCGGGGTCTCACCTGTTCCCATGTTTCCGCAGGAATCTTCGCCTTTCCCTCCAATCAACTGCTAGAAGGAATGAAACAGATAAAACCTGCGTGCACTTTAACAAAAAAAACGAATCATCAATCAAACAGTTTGATTGATGATTCGTTTTTTTGTTAATCTAATTTTTTCATCTTTTTAAACATATCTTTTTCTGCTTGAGTGGCTTTTTCTAGCGGTTTTTTCGTATATTCCTCTTCTTTTTCATCAATCGAAACCAATTCTGTGTCATTTTTTACATAACTTCGGATATTGCGAGCACCGAAATAGCCGTTTACATCTTTCAAAATAGGCTTGTTTTCTTTTTGATCATAAAGAGTATATGAATTCTCTTCTTTAACGATAGCATAGTGATTTCCTGCGAGCAGAGCCACAGCTTCTTTTTCGCTTTTTCCAAAAGTAGACATGAGAAACAGAACGATTAAGACGATAAAGAAAAGGGCTGTTGCGCCAATGAAAAATAATAATAAGCCTCTGCTAAATTTACTTTGTTTTTCTTCCACAGTAGACAAACCTCCTGATTCGATAATTTCATTATAGCAAGTAAATGTAATGAGCGCCTAAAGAGATATGTGACGAGTTTATGAACTCAGGAGGATGAACAAAAAAGGTTTTTAGCGGCTCTCATCGAATTTAGTATAAAGAGAGACAACAACTTGAAAAGGAGAGAGAGACATGACAGCGAAAAAAATCCCAACGAGCAAAGAAGTAGCAAAGGCAACATTTAATTTGCTGGAAGAGCGTGGCGTAACAGTTTTGGATATTGCTGAAATTGTGTATGATTTACAGCTTCCTTATCATCCAGCTCTAACCATTCAGGAATGCGCTGAAAGCGTAGAGAGAGTACTGCAAAAGCGAGAAATTCAGCATGCCCTTCTAGTTGGAATCGAACTTGATAAGTTAGCTGAGCAAAATAAATTATCAGAACCTCTTCAAAGTATTGTAGAACAAGACGAAGGGTTGTTTGGCGTTGACGAAACGATTGCTTTAGGTGCCGTTTTAACCTATGGCAGTATCGCTGTTACGACCTTTGGCTATTTAGATAAAGTAAAAGTAGGTATTATTGAAAAGCTGGACTGTAAAAAAGAAAAAGGAGTTAATACCTTTTTAGATGATTTGGTAGCGAGCGTAGCTTCTAGTGCGGCAAGTCGTTTGGCTCACCGTCAGCGTGATGAACAAGAACAGCTGCAAGAAGGCAATCCGGCTACGTAATAAACTTCTTTTAGTATGTATATAAGCTGCGTAAATTAACGCGTTAAAATGATTTAGTCTTTTATTTGAATAACGGAGGCTAGGCACGTAGGAGATACGTGCCTAGCCTCCGTTAATGGAACGATTTATGGCTGTAGTGAAGTAGTCATAAGATAGCTTAAGTTTTCCAGTCCAAGACTTTCATAAAAAGCACGTGCTTTTTCGTTAAATGCCCATACGGTAAGCTGGAGGTCATTTGCTCCTTTTTGTACAGCCCACTGTTTCGTAGCAGAAAAAAGACCTTTTCCTACCCCATAATTTTGAAAGCCTTTTTTTACACCAAAATATTGGATGTATGCTGTGTAGGAAAGCGGAGCTAACGTGGTGGGAGGGTTATATTTTAATTCAACAACAGACGCTCCAATAATTTGATTTCGATATTGAGCTACAAGAATATCAATGGTTGCATAATAAAGGGTAGCTTGATATTGTTCTGGAGATAAAACAGCCATTTGGTTATCAAACATAGAAGGAAGCGCATTTGCGTGGAGTTCTAGTGATTCCCCTAATATTTTATTTACTTCTGTATAATCATCTAGTTTTGCAGTGCGATAGATAATATCCATACACACTTCACCTACTTTTTAAAAGTTGTGCTTTATCATATGTAGCAACTTAGAAAATGTTAAATGAGAATGAAAACCTGAAAATTTTAAGTGAAGAACCGCACTAAACAGAGCATATATTTTATGCTCTGTTTGATGTTGTAGTTGAAGAATATATAAGGGCGAAACATTAAATTCTAGTTTCAGCAATAGCATCGCGTACTTTTTCAAGCGAGTGTTTAGAGGTGTCTTTATTCGCAATCATTACATTAACATACAAAGCATCAATGAGGCTTAGCTGTCCAATTCTCGAGGCGAGAGCTTCAGATCGATATTCGGTTTCTTCTGAACTTGTATAAAGAGAAACGTCAACGTTTTGACTTAATGGAGATTTAGGAAAACCCGTGATCCCGATCGTTTTGGCACCGTTCGCTTTTGCTGTATTTAAAATGTTCATCGTGTCTTTATTTGTTCCAGAATGAGAAATCACTACCGCTACATCTTGTTTCGTCAATTGAGAAGCGGACATAAGCTGGAAATGGGAATCGATAAATGCAAACGTTTTAATTCCTGTTCGCACAAATTTATGAAAAGCATCCATAGCCACGACTGAAGAGCCTCCCGTGCCATAAAATTGAACTTTATCGGCCTTCATTAAAAGTTTGACGGCTTTTTCAATAGCATTGCCCTCTAGTATTTGTAATGTATTCTCAAGCGTTCGCACGTTGGAGCGAAAGATTTTTTCAGCGATCGTTTTTTCATTATCCGTTTCAGCAATTTCCTCGTGAATCTGCTGAATAGGCGTCATAATTTCAGCAGCCAGCGCTATTTTCATCGCCTGATAGCCCTTGAAGCCAATTCGTTTACAAAAGCGAAAGACTGTTGCATCAGCTACATTTAAATCGTCTGCTACTTCGTTAATGGTACTGTGAATAATTTGTTCCGGCTGTTCTAAAATATAATTTGCAATTTTTTTCTCTTTTTCACTGAATCTAGCATAGTGAGAACGAATTTTTCCTAAACAATTTTGCGTCATAACTGATGTTCCTTTCCACGAATTTAGTAGTAAAAAGAGTATAGCACAAAAATATGTGTGAAAAAAAATTTCTTGTAAACGATTGCAAAATGAAAAATAATTCGTATAATGGAGGTAATGTGAAATTTTTTTTCAAAGGGAGTTTGTAAAATGAAAATTGGATTAATCGGTTTAGGAAAAATGGGATATAATTTATCATTAAATTTAATGGACAATCATCATGAAGTTGTAGCTTATGATGTGAATAAAGAAGCGGTAGAAAAACTTTCAAATGAAGGAGCAGCTGGTGCCTTTACTATTGAAGAGTTAGTCAACGAACTGCCTGCTTCACCTAAAGTTGTATGGGTTATGGTTCCGGCTGGAGAAGTAACGGAAAATGTGATTACAGAACTAAAAGAACTTCTGTCAGAAGGAGATATTGTAATAGATGGAGGAAACTCTAATTATAAAGAATCTGTTCGACGTGCTCAGGATCTTCAGGAAAAAGGTATTTACTTCTTTGATGTAGGGACAAGCGGCGGAATGGAAGGTGCAAGAAACGGAGCGTGTACAATGATTGGCGGAGATGCAGAAGCAT
This sequence comes from Priestia sp. 3CA3, assembly GCF_056836725.1. Taxonomy (NCBI): domain Bacteria; kingdom Bacillati; phylum Bacillota; class Bacilli; order Caryophanales; family Bacillaceae; genus Priestia; species Priestia sp. 3CA3. The sequence continues at coordinate 355,285 of NZ_JBXENJ010000003.1, read as the reverse complement.
TCCGTACAATTGAACCAATTTTTAGTGATATTTGCGTAGAAAATGGATTTATGTACGCAGGCAAAAGCGGAAGCGGTCACTTTTTAAAAATGGTTCATAATGGTGTAGAATATGGAATGATGCAATCCATTGCTGAAGGATTTGAAGTTCTGGAAAAAAGTCAGTTTGATTTCGACTATGAAGCCGTAGCGTGCGTTTGGAATAACGGATCTGTCGTTCGCTCTTGGTTAATGGAACTAACGGAAAATGCGTTTTCAAAAGATCCTAAACTAGATAGTATTAAAGGAGTCATGCAGTCTTCTGGTGAAGGGAAATGGACCGTAGAGACTGCCCTTGATCTTCAAACGGCAACTCCTGTTATTGCTTTATCGCTAATGATGCGCTATCGTTCATTAGAGGAAGATACATTTACAGGAAAAGTTGTAGCAGCACTTCGAAATGAATTCGGCGGTCACGGTGTTGTAAATAAGTAAAGTAGTAAAGTAGGGGGACAGCAGCATGAGCAAAAAATATGCAATAGGTGTAGATATCGGAACAACGAGTACAAAGTCTGTATTATTTTCAGTAGACGGTACAGTCATTGCTAACCATGGGATTGAGTATCCACTATACTCGCCTACGCCCGCGATGGCTGAGCAAGATCCTGAAGAAATTTTTCAAGCAGTTGTACGTACCATTCAAACGGTTGTAAAAACAAGCGATGTAAAACCTGAGGATATTTTATGCGTTTCATTCAGCTCAGCTATGCACAGTGTTATTGCCGTTGATCAGCAGGGAAAGCCGCTGACAAAATGTATTACGTGGGCCGATAATAGAAGTGCAGAATGGACGGAAAAAATTAAAAATGAATACAACGGCCATGAGATTTATTTACGTACAGGCACGCCTATTCACCCGATGTCGCCACTTTCCAAGCTAACATGGCTTTCTAATGAACAGCCTGAATTAGTGAAGGGAACACATAAGTTTATTTCAATTAAAGAATATGTATTCTTTAAGTTGTTTAACGAATATGTGATCGACTATTCGATTGCATCAGCAACAGGTTTATTTAATCTGAAAAATCTTGCGTGGGATGAAGAAGCATTAAAAGTAGCAGGTGTGACGACAGATCAGCTATCCACTCCTGTTTCAACTATGCATCAAGTGAAAGGGCTAAACACAGAGCTTGCAGTTGAGATGCACTTACTGCCGGATACGCCCTTTATTGTAGGTGCAAGCGATGGCGTATTATCAAACTTAGGTGTAAATGCGATTGAACCAGGCGTTGTTGCAGTAACAATTGGGACAAGCGGAGCTATTCGAGCAGTCACTGACAAGCCAGTAGTCGATCCTAAAGGTCGTATTTTCTGTTATGCGTTGACAGAAGACCACTGGGTAATTGGCGGCCCTGTAAATAACGGAGGCATGATTTTTAGATGGGCTCGTGATCAATTTGGAGCGTCGGAAGTCGAAACAGCTAAACGTCTTGGAAAAGATCCATATGAAGTATTAACGGATATTGCGGCTTTAGTGAAACCTGGAGCAGACGGCTTATTGTTTCATCCATACCTGTCAGGAGAGCGTGCGCCGCTTTGGGATGCAAATGCTAAAGGTTCGTTCTTTGGCCTAGGTTTGCATCATAAAAAAGAACATATGATTCGCGCCGTATTAGAAGGCGTTATTTTTAACTTGTATACGGTATTATTGGCACTTGAAGAGTTAATTGGAGAACCTACTAAAATTCAGGCAACAGGCGGATTTGCACGTTCCGCACTTTGGCGCCAAATGATGGCAGATATTTTTAACCAAGAAGTATCCGTGCCGGAAAGCTTTGAAAGTTCATGTCTAGGAGCAGTTATTCTTGGCTTATATAGCCTTGGCGAAGTCGACTCATTAAACGTTGTTTCTGATATGGTTGGAGCGACTAATCATCATTATCCAATCAAAGAAAACAGTGAAGTATATAAAGAGTTAACGACTATCTATATTCGTTTGGCTCGTTTATTTAAAGAAGAATACGAAAGCATTACGGCTTTTCAAAAAAAATACGTACATTAAGTTCAAAAATCATCGCTTGAAGCTTTCAGGCGATGATTTTTTGTGTGTTAGGTTATCTAACAACCAAAAGAGTTAACACTACACAATATATAAAAGTTCCCTCAAATAATGTTACAATTTGTCCAGTGTATCCCTGTTTCGCATTAAATATAATAAGGAATAACGTTAGTATTTATCACATACTAGAAGGAATCGTCACAAACGCCTTTATATTTCAGAAAATTCAAATAAAATTTGTTTTTTGAAATGAACTTATTTTATGAAAAGGGGTTTTATGGATGAAAACACAAATCGAGCAAGATGGAATTGTGACGCTCACAGATGAGACGCACAATCAGCTGAGCGGAAGCGATCTTTGGAATGAAGATTTACGTCCTACTACGATGAAAGAACATTCTTGGAAAGGAGTTAACTTTGCCACGCTTTGGATTGGGATGTGTCTGTGTATTCCAGCTTACACAATGGCGAGCGGAATGATGACGCTTGGAATGAACTGGTGGCAGGCAATTGGTACAATCTTTTTAGGAAATGTAATTGTTCTTATTCCTATTTTGCTTAATTCTCACGCTGGAACCAAGTTTGGCATTCCTTATCCGGTATTTGCCCGCCTGTGGTTTGGAGATAAAGGAGCACATATCCCAGCACTGGCTAGGGCTATTGTGGCTGCTGGATGGTTTGGAATTAATACATGGATTGGAACGGAAGCAATTGATACACTGCTAAGCGCTTCATTTTCATCTTGGAATGGTTTAGCTGGTCATACAGCCATTGTATTTGCTCTCTTTTGGCTTTTAAATGTAGGAGTGGCGTATAAAGGACCGCAAGCAATTAAAGTGTTAGGAGCGATTGCTGCTCCGGTTATTGGTATTTCAGCTATTATTCTTTTTATATGGGCTTATACAAACTCAGGAGGGTGGGGACCCATTTTATCTACGCCTTCTAAATTTACATCCACCGGAGAATTTCTAGCTGTATTTTTCCCTGCTTTAACCGGAGTCATTGCATTTTGGGCTACGCTCGCTTTGAACATTCCGGATTTTTGTCGATATGCTAGAAGCCAGAAATCCCAAATGGTTGCGCAAACCTTCTCCTTGCCGTTGACGATGAGTGTTTTTTCATTTATTGGAATTGCTGTTACCTCGGCAACCATCGTTATATTCGGAGAAGCTATTTGGGATCCAGTGGCGTTAGTAGCTAAATTCCCTCCGTTTATCATTTTCTTAGGAACAATCGTTATCGTGCTTTCTTCTTTAACGATTAATGTGGGAGCAAATATTGTGGCGCCGGCCCGTGCAATTGAGAATCTGAATCCAAAGAAAATCACGTTTGCGATGGGAGCGCTAGTAACCGGTATCTTTGCTATTTTGCTTCAGCCATGGTACATCATGTCTAATTTCGGGAATTATATCTTTGGATGGCTTGGAACATACGGAGCGCTGCTTGGTCCTATAGACGGGATCGCCATTGCTGACTACTGGCTTGTAAGAAGGAGACAGATGGCATTAAAGGATTTATACGAGGTAAACGGTCGCTATAGTTATTCAACTGGTTTTAATAAAAACGGTATTTATGCATTAGTAATTGGCGTGGCCATACCTGTTTTAGGCTTACTGATTCCTGGACTGCGCTTTTTATGGGATAATGCCTGGACATTTGGTCTATTCATTTCTATCATCGCCTATACGTATCTCATGAGAGGAGATAAAAGTGTATTAGCGCCGGGAGAATATGAAGAAATAACGTTAAAAACAAGCGAAAAACCAATTATCGACAGTCAAACCGCTGATCCCACCATCACTAAATAAATAAGATAAATCCAATCATTAACATGATTGGATTTTTTTGTGCGTTGAAACTCTATGGAAGAAAATTGATAAAATTTTTTTGAGTTTTTTTATTGATTTAAGAATTTTTTTTTCATATAATTTAAGTAATAAAAAGATGAAATCGTTTTCTGATTTAATTAATGTAAACGATTTCGATAATTAAAACGTATTTTTTAAAAAATTAACAGGTTTAGAGCTTTTTTGCTACATAAAGAAAGCGTTTACTTAAAGGGAAGGTGGAAAGCAAGATGGATGCATACTTATTAGCTATTACGGTTGTCGCAATTGTTATTGTTATTGTAGGTGTTTCAGTTTTTAAATGGCATGCGTTTATCAGTTTAACGGTTGCGAGTTTGTTTTTAGCAATTGCTTCTGGGTTATCAATGGATAAAATTGTTGCCGCTTACGAAACGGGAGTGGGCGGTGTTTTAGGACACTTAGTAGGAATTTTAGCACTGGGAACAATTTTAGGTAAGCTGATGGCTGATTCAGGCGCTGGCATGCAGGTAGCGGATTATTTTGTAAGAATATTCGGTGTGAAAAGATTGCCTTGGGCAATGCTAGTAGCAGGTTTCATTATTGGTATTCCTGTTTTCTTCGAAGTAGGAATTTTAATCTTACTGCCTTTAGTTATTTCGATTCATAAAACAACAAAACAAAATATATTATTCATTGCTCTGCCAGTTATTGCAGGATTATCAATTGTTCACGGTCTCGTTCCTCCTCATCCGGGAGCGATGGCAGCTATTAGTATTTACGGAGCAAATACGGGGAAAGTGCTTTTATACGCGTTAATCATTTCAATTCCAGCAGCAGTTATCGCTGGACCAGTTTTTGCAAAATGGGTTAACAAACGAGTAATTCCAGAAGGAGAGCCGGATTTAATTCGTATCACGACAACATCTAAAGATCTTCCTGGTACAGGCGTTTCATTCTTTGTTATTTTACTTCCTGTTTTATTAATGGTTTTAGCAGCAATAGTGCCTATTATTAACGGATTGCCAAGCGGCGTAGTGAAGTTTGTAGAATTAATAGGAAGTCCATTAATTGCACTTTTAATTTCTTGTTTTGCAGCGTTTTACCTGCTTGGAAAACGTCAAGGTATGACAAAAGATGTGATTAAAAAACTAACGGAAGAATGCTTGCTTCCTGTAGGATCTATTGTCTTGATTATTGGTGCAGGCGGTGGCTTCAAACAAGTATTAATCGATAGTGGAGTAGGTACAACGATTGGTCAAATGTCTGAACATCTATCTCTATCACCACTTGTACTTGCATTTTTAATTGCTGGATTAATCCGTATCGCTACAGGTTCAGCAACAGTTGCATTAACAACAGCGGCGGGTATTGTTTCACCGATCATTGAGCACATGTCTGGTGTTAATTTAGAACTTCTGGTTATTGTTACGGGCGCGGGTTCACTAATGTTCTCTCACGTTAATGATGCTGGATTCTGGATGGTGAAGGAGTATTTAGGATTAACAGTAAAAGAAACGTTCAAAACATGGACTGTTCTGGAAACGCTTCTATCCTTTATTGCTTTTGCAGGAGCACTTATTCTAAATGCAATAATCTAAAAATAAGACTCTTTTACTCTATGTAAAAGAGTCTTATTTTTTTATGAAAGAAAAGAATTTACTAGAAAAATAATCAAAATATTTTATTTATTCGTTAAATTATGGCAAAATAGAAATAGAAGAACAATAGCTTCTAAGAAGGGAATGACAGAGAGTGAGTAATCAACTAGTATTTTTCACAAACTTTTCAGAAGGAAAATTAGATTCAGACGTTTCTTGGTATTGTCCACCAGCTCAATTTCAAATTGATACGGAAACGAATCGATTAGTGATTAAAACAGACGCTAAAACAGATTTTTGGCAGCGTACTCATTATGGCTTTGAAGCGGACAATGGACACTTTCTTTATCGTGAAGTAGAAGGCGACTTTGAAATCATGACAAAGGTGCATACATATCCAGTTAATCGCTACGATCAAGCAGGTCTCATGATTCGTGTATCAAAAGATACGTGGATCAAAACGTCAGTTGAATACAATCCCGATGGCCCTAACCAATTAGGAGCAGTCGTAACCAACCAGGGCTTCTCAGATTGGTCCAGTCAAAATTTTACTCAAAACAAATCAGCGCTTTATTTTAAAATTCAGCGCAAAAATGATGATTACACCGTTTGTTATTCAAGTGATGGAGATTCCTGGACTCAGCTCCGACTCGCTCACTTATTGCACTCATCCAAAGAACCTGTTCAAGTTGGGATTTACGCTTGTAGTCCTCAAGGAGAAGGATATGAGGCCCAATTTGATTTTATAAAAGTAGAAAAGCTTTAAACGAAAAACACGATTTAGTCACAGCTAAATCGTGTTTTTTATTTAGAGAGTACATTATCTAAAGGCTGTGTGGCAGCAGTGGGTGTCGATTGATTGTGTAAAGCAATTTTTTGTTTGAAATAGCTGATGACAAACCCTGTAATCGCAATGGACATAACAGAGAAAATTCCTTTTGAAAATCCAATTGAATACATGCTCGACAGCACGACGAGGAAATCAAATGAAAAATTCACTTTTCCAGGATCCCAACCGAATTTTCGCTGCGCGAATAACGCTAGAATATTAGCACCCCCAAGAGAAGCTCCGTTCATAAATAAAATGGATAAGCCAAGACCGGCAATTAGTCCGCCCGTAACAGCACCCATCAGACTGGGAAGTGTAAAAGCAGGAAGCAAGTGATCGAGTGAAGTGAGAAGTGATAGCAAAGACACTGATCCTATAGTTGTGACGGTAAATTTCCATCCCATTTGAAAGAAGGAAAAGAGATAAAAAGGAATATTAATGAGAAAAAAAATCACCGCAAACGACAAAGGAAGGGCATATGACAAGCTAAGAGACAGACCAGCTGTTCCCCCCGTCACTACGTGAGAGTGCCGCAAGATAAGAACACCAATACTTGCAATCGTACATCCAAGAATAATCCATAAAACTTTTTTCATAAATAAACCCCTTTGTTTGTTTTTTCGGAATTTTCATTTTCAATTATCTACTTTAATGATAGGATATTAAATAAAGAAAACACATGTATAAATGAAGGAAATAATACTTGTTCTGTTATCAACTTGAATAAAGATTTTATTTATTATATTCATTTTGAAAGGAAAGGTTTGTATGGATCAAATCGATGCACAATTATTGTCTATTTTGCAAAGAGACGGGCGTATGACGATTAGTGATTTATCAAAAAAGCTGGCTCTTAGCCGTCCGAGCGTATCAGAAAGGCTGCAGCGCCTTCAGGAACGAGGAGTGATACAGCGTTTCAGCGCTACGGTGTCTCCGAAAGCTTTAGGGAGAGATACACAGCTGTTTATTCAAGTAAGCGAATTAAAAAGAAAACCAGAGGAATTTGAAGACTTTATTGAGCAAAATGAAGATGTGCTTGAATGTCATCGCGTAACGGGACCGGTTTCTTATTTTATCAAAGCAGCCGTGTCTGGAATGGATGGACTTAGAATGCTCGTGGATGAACTGATTCCTTATGGAAATGTGAATACCTCAATTATTTTAAAGTCGCCTGTAGAAAACAGGATGATTACTCCTATACAAAAACCGACCCCATAAGAGGCCGGTTTTTTGTGTAAGGACATATTAATAAAACCCTTTAATAATATAAAAATGATTTTGCAAAATATCAGGAACTTCTTCTTCTGAAACGTTTCTTTTCGTCTTTTTTCCGCTGTCTGTTACAGTTAGTGTTTCACCAGAGAGGGTAATTCGCCCTGTAGGTGTTGCGATCGTAACAAGGCGTTTGTGTACAAACGGAGAATCAGCTGACGTTTGATTGAACTCACACATGGGAGTAAAGTCTGTCAGTTTCTTAGGAAGCGTAGACACACGGTACAGCGTTTTCCATACATCATCTTCCCATCGCTGCAAATCATACATATGCTCAGCAACGTTTGTCATACGATAAGAGCCGCTTACATCTCTTACTACTTCGCCATTTAAAGGCATTGGCTTGCGAACAGAATCTCCAAATCCAACGTCTACGATATAAGACTGATTTTTAACCGTCACAAGGTTTGTAGCGTGACTTCCTTCAATGGTCCACGTGCCATCGGGTTTTTTGACGGTAGCTGAAACGTACGAGACTTCATAACCGCTTTCTTTTAACAGCCAGCCAAATAAACCGTTTAATTCGTAGCAAAATCCTCCGCGCAAATTTACAATTACTTTTTGAAAGATCCGTTCTAAATCAATGATAATAGGAGTTTGAGACAAAACGTCTAAGTTCTCAAACGGAACATGAAGCATATGCTTGTTCTGTAAAGCAGCTAAGTTTTCATACGTTGGACTATCCGGTTTCTTAGCTAAAAACCGACTAAAATAATAATTAATATTCATCAAATACACCTCTTAGTGAATCATTTCTCTTTGTCTTTAAGCTTAGCAGAATATTCATGTAACAGCGTTTTTTCAATGGTTTCTTTGGAAGTAAATTCTTTCAATCTCAGCTTTTTGTTCTTTACTGACTTCTCTTAAAGGATTAGTGGCTAGAAAACATAGTGGACAGACAAAATCAAAATAAAATTCAGCGTGTGCTTTCATCCCGTCATGCTCCTTTATGGCATGTTTTTAGTTTATCAAAAGTAAAGACGGTTCTTCCAACTTGGGGACTGTGGAAAAATAGTTGACAAAATTGGATAACTCTTTCTATAATATAGTCAATACATATTACGAGCGATTAGTTCAGTGGGAGAATACATCCTTGACAGGGATGGGGTCGGGGGTTCGAATCCCTCATCGCTCATACCAAAGCCGTTTTCTTATTAATAAGAGAGCGGCTTTTCTCTTTGGCTTAACAAACCAATGCTATATTAAATCTTGAGCGCGCATAGAAGAATTAAAGTATAATGAAACATAGTGCATCAGGTCATGATAAAGATAATCACTAATTTAAAATAAATGAGGGTACAAAATGAATCAAAGAAGTTTTAGTCAATACGGTCTTAGTGACAAGGTAGCTAAGGCACTTTCTAGCCTGCAATACAATCATCCTACGGAAGTACAAAGCAAGGTGCTTCCCATCGCGCTAGAAGAAAGAGATGTTGTCGTGAAGTCTCAAACAGGAAGTGGAAAAACGGCTTCCTTTGGCATTCCACTGTGTGAATTAGTTAATTGGGAAGAAAATAAGCCCCAGGCCTTAGTGTTAACGCCTACACGAGAGCTGGCTGCACAGGTAAAAGAAGATATTACCAATATCGGCCGTTTTAAGAGAATTAAAGCAGCAGCTGTCTATGGAAAATCACCATTTGCCAAGCAAAAAGTAGAATTAAAGCAAAAAACACATATTGTCGTGGGAACGCCTGGACGAGTGCTTGATCATATAGAAAAAGAAACGCTTGCATTAGAGAAAATTCGTTATTTGGTTATTGATGAAGCAGACGAAATGCTAAATATGGGTTTTATTGATCAAGTGGAAGCAATTATTCAACATCTTCCTAGTGAGCGTGTAACGATGCTTTTCTCGGCTACGCTTCCTGAAGATATTGAAGAGCTGTCTCGCAAATATATGAAGAAGCCGGTTGATGTTGAAATCAAAGCGAACGGATTAACAACAAGCACGATTGACCATTCTGTTATAACAGTACAAAATGAACGTAAATTTGAACTGCTGAAAGACGTAACTACAGTAGAAAATCCAGACAGCTGCATCATTTTTTGCCGCACGCAAGAGCAGGTAAATACGCTGTTAGATGATTTAGATGATCTTGGATATCCTTGTGATAAAATTCATGGGGCAATGGTGCAAGAAGACCGTTTTGAGGTTATGAATGATTTCAAAAAAGGGAAATTCCGCTATTTAGTAGCAACAGATGTAGCTGCGAGAGGAATTGATATTGATAATATCACGCACGTTATTAACTATGACCTTCCTTTGGAAAAAGAAAGCTACGTTCACCGTACGGGAAGAACGGGACGTGCCGGTAAAAAAGGGAAGGCTATCACATTTGTAACGCCTTATGAAGAGAGAATGCTATCGGAAATTGAAGAATATATTGGTTTTTCGATTCCAGTATCTACTCCTCCTTCTAAAGAAGAAGTACAGCAGGCAGCATTCGCTTTTAATGAAAAAATTAATGAGCGTCCAGAAGTTAAAAAAGATAAAAGCGAGTCATTAAATAAAGACATTATGAAGCTGTACTTTAACGGCGGAAAGAAAAAGAAAATTCGAGCGGTCGATTTTGTAGGAACAATCGCAAAATTAGACGGAGTAACCGCAGACGATATTGGAATTATTACCATTCAAGAAAATGTCTCGTATGTAGAGATTCTGAATGGAAAAGGTCCCAAAGTGTTGCAAGCAATGAAAAACAAAACAATTAAAGGAAAGAAATTAAAAGTTCATAAAGCGATTAAATAATAAAGGAAAGTCCATCTTTTTAAAGATGGGCTTTATTTATACAGCCAATAAAGGAGTTGAAAGTATGAAGTACATAAAAGAAGCGTGTGTAGAAGGGTATGAGCAGGCAAAAAAAGCCGAAAAGCTAGGAGCAGACCGCATTGAATTATGTGACAATCTCAGTCAAGGAGGCACTACGCCAAGTTACGGCACCATTCAACATGCAAGTGAACATCTTGATACAGATATCAACGTGATTATTCGCCCAAGAAGCGGGAACTTTGTATATTGGGAAGCAGAATTTCAAATTATGAAAAAAGACGTTAAAGCATGTAAAGACCTTGGAGTAAACGGAGTAGTATTCGGCATATTAACAGAAAAAAATGAAATCGATCACGGACGCACTAAAGAATTAATAGCAGAAGCTCGTCCTTTAAGCGTTACGTTTCATATGGCATTTGATGAGATTAAAGATAAATACAAAGCCATTGATATACTTAGTGAAATGGGAGCAGACCGCATTTTGACCAAAGGTGGGAAAGGGTCTGCTTTGCAAAACTTGCAGGTGATCCGAGAACTGATCACATACGCCAATGACCGTCTTATTATTTTGCCCGGCGGAGGAATTCATGAAGGCAACGCAGATCGGGTTATAAAAGACACACAGGCGACTGAATTACACGGAACAAAAATTGTAGGAGATTTATCGGATTAAATAAAAGAGGCTGGGACAAAAGTATGTTAGTCAAAGTGAAAAACGAACCTACGACGAGTAAAGCAATTAAAAGAGTTAAAAAGAACTGCGAACGCAATGAATCAATAAATGCCATGGCAATAAAGATACTAGTGATGGCAAGGATTGTAGCGTAAGTTAAGTAAGGAAACAACCACATTTTAATTTTTAATGCTTCAGGGTTTTCTTTTTCATATTTTTTTCTCATTTTAATTTGTGAAAATGCAATAACGAGGTACACAAGAAGGGCTACGCCGCCTGATGCATTCACTAAGAACAAAAAGATTTTATCTGGCGAAATATAGTTAAAGATGACGCTGATGTACGAAATAACTGTACATGCTAATATCGCGCTAACCGGTACGCCTTTTTTATTTAATTTTGAAAAGCTTTTTGGCGCATTACCATTTTGAGACATGGAAAACAGCATACGAGAGCTTGTATACAAACCAGAATTCAGACAAGAAAGGACAGCTGTTAAAATAATAAAGTTCATAATTTGAGCGGCGGCCGGTATGTTTACTAATTCAAGAATAGAGACAAATGGGCTTTTCATTAGGCTTGATGAATTCCACGGAAGAACGGTTACTAAAATAAAAATAGATCCTAAATAGAAAAATAAAATACGATAAATAACGGTATTGGTCGCAATGGTAATGGCTTTTTCAGGTTGAGAAGATTCACCTGCCGCGGTTGCAACAATTTCTGTTCCCATAAAGGAGAACATGACAAGGGCGATTCCTAAAAATACAGAGCTAATTCCATTCGGTAAAAAGCCGCCTTTATGCAAAAGATTGGAAGTGCCGGGAGAATCAATTCCTGGAATGAATCCACAAATAATAGCAATACCTAAAAGTAAAAAAAGAACGATACTGACAACTTTAATGAGAGAAAACCAATATTCAAATTCTCCGAAAGATTTAACAGAGTACAGATTGGTCATCGTTAATAAAAAAGTAAGAGTCAGACTAACTCCCCAAGACGGTAAAGACGGGAACCAGTATTGAATAATATTTGCACCTGCAATGGCTTCAACAGCAATAACGATAACCCAGAAAAACCAGTAGAGCCAGCCAATTGTGTAGCCGGCCCAAGGGCCTAATGCCTCTTTTGCATAAGTGGAAAACGAACCGCTGGAAGGATTTGCAGTAGACATTTCTCCAAGCATTCGCATGACTAAAATAACGAGTAAACCAGCAAATGCGTACGAAAAAATAGAGCCGGGTCCAGCGGTGTTAATGAGTGATCCGCTTCCAATAAACAATCCAGCGCCAATAATTCCTCCAAGAGAAATCATGGTGATATGCCGGATCTTTAACTCTTTTTTTAACTGTGGCTGTGGATGGCTGTTCATTTGTAACCTCCTATATAACCTGAATTTTTAGTTAATACGGAGAATTATAGTATGTTATAAGGTGCAAGGACAGGATGTTGTTAGAAGTTCTTTCATATAAAAAACCGGATATGAATGGTTGCATTCATATCCGGCTTACTCTGACACAGACATTCATTATGCGTAGAAAGTACCTGATTAGCGCCTTTTTTCTTTATTATAATAAGCAATGCAGATGAATTTTTTATGAATGGTAGCTGAAAATAAGCTGAATGATTGTTTTAGATACGTTAATCAAAAGAGATGTAAATACAATTAAAGGATAATATGGAATGATATTCAAACTCTCCGTAAAGCGCTAAATGCGGGTTTTCCTTTCTGAAAACGGGTATATATAGTAGTAAGAAGTTCATTCTTTTACTAAGTATAAAAGAAAGATGTGCGATAGAAACAGGAGGTTATAAATAATGAAACATGTTGAAGTAGTAGAAAACGGAGCGAATATTAACGAAGCAGTTAATCAATTTGCAGATAAAGGTTTTGAGAAAAATGAAGTATACGTGTTTACCTATGACAAGGAAAATTCTAAAAATTTAACAGAAGTCACGGACACAAATATTATTCGACTGTCTGAAGAAGGTCCTTTACATTCAGCAGCGAGTTTATTTTTAACAAGAGAAGATGAGCTTCGAACAAAAATGGCTTCGCTAGGCTTATCAAAAGACGAAACTAAAAAATATGAAGAAGAGTTAAAGAAAGGCAGTGCGATTGTAGTGGCTGCTAGGGGAGAAAGAAAAGACGTTTAATTAGGGCAAAAGTAGTTTAGTTAAAGTAAGATCCGAACGCGGTTATTCTCTATCAAGAATCAGCCGCGTTCGGATTTTTTTGTGGGGACGGTGTAACAAGTGATCTATACGAGCTCCTTTATTCCATTTGTTTGTCTTTAAATTCACTCGATTTCGTTATGTCTCACACTCTTTTTTGTTTTTTCCAATATATGATTGATAAAACTAATGGTATTAGTTAAAATAAAAACTAATATCATTAGTTTTTATTTTGATAATAGGGGATGAGGAAATGAGAATAGTTCGTGAGAAAATGTTGTATCAATTGACGTTTTTGCCTCGATTTTTTCCAGTGAATTGTTATTTAGTCGAAGAGAAAGACAGTCTTACGTTAATTGATGCGGCTTTTCCTTACAGCGCGTCAGGTATTTTGAAAGCTGCAGATCAAATTGGAAAACCGATTACTCGAATTGTTTTTACTCATACTCATGAAGATCACATCGGAGCAATTGATAATTTGAAGAAAAGTTTGCCGAATGCTTCTGTTTATATGTCGCAAAGAGATTATCGATTATTTTCAGGAGACTTTGCACTCAATTCTAAAGAACCTCAAAACCCAATCCGTGGAGGAATACCAAAACTAGGAAAGATTTCAACTAAAATTGATCATTTCATCGAAGAAGAGTCTTATATAGGCTCACTTGCTCCTATTTTTACACCTGGACATACACCTGGGTCTATGTCTTTTTTAGACCAGAGAACAAACGCATTAATTGCGGGAGATTCTTTCCAAGTGCGGGGAGGAGTTGCCGTATCAGGTCAGTTAAAACCGCTGTTTCCGTTTCCTGCCTTTGGAACGTGGAGCAAAGAGCTAGCGCTTAAAAGTGCAGAAAAGCTATATGAATTAAACCCGTCACTTCTTGCTGTTGGACACGGAAGAATGCTTTCTCAACCGCTAAAAATGATGGAAAAAGCAATACAACAAGCAAAAGTAAAAATAGAAAAGAGGAGATGAAGGGATGTCGCCACGACAAGGACTAGATTTCAAAAAGGTTATTCAAACAGGTGAAAATTTGGCCAATCGTGAAGGGTTTTATGCTGTTACAATTGCTTCATTAGCCAAAGAATTAGATGTTCGCCCTCCGTCTTTGTATAATCATATAAAAGGGTTAGAAGAGCTGCGCAAAGAACTGGCTTTAAGCGGACTGCAGCAGCTACACTATCTTCTAAAAAGTGCTGTTGAACATGCTTCTGCAGAAGACGCTGTTTATCAGCTAAGTAAAGCGTACGTTTCATTTGTAAGAAAGTCTCCCGGAATATACGAAGCAACGGCAACGGTGGCACCAACGATACAGGATGAAGAAGTACAAAAAGCATCTGATAACATCGTATTTTTAGTGCTGGAGGTGTTAAAACCGTATCATCTTCCGGAAAGTGAAGCCCTTCATGCTGTTAGAAGTCTCCGCAGCATTTTACATGGATTTTCTTCTTTGGAGCAAAAAGGGGGATTTGGAATGCCGTTGAGTACTGATGAGACACTAGATTTTTTAATTCGTACGTTTGTATTGGGGCTACACCGGTATGAACAGACCCCATAAATTTCATTAATGCCACTAAGCCTAACGCTTTAATGGAAATTGAAAAAAAACAGAAAGAATGATAGATTACAAATAAAGACATTTATTCCTATTGTTTTAGGGTTGTTACTGATGAAGCAGGCAAAACCTAAGCTGCAAGGACAGAAAAGGTAGTTTCTGTTTGTTGCTGTTTAGGTATTTTTTGCTTTTGTTTAAAATAACCAGCTCTTTTAATTTATTTTATAAAGGGGAAATCTTCTGAGAATGGAGAGAAACAAACATGCTTAATTCAAGAATGATCGTCATATTAAGAGAACTAATGTCCGTACAGTCTACATTATCAACCGTTACAAGCGAATATTTAGCAACAGTAAATCAGGTATCTTCTAGAACTATTCGAACGGATATAAAACAGTTAGATGACATTTTGTCTCAGTACGGGGCCAAAATTAAATCAGCTCGAGGGACGGGATATGAACTTAGCGTTTTAGATGAAAAACAATTTCATCAGCTATTAAAAGAACTTTCGGCTAATCAATTATTTGATTCAACTTCTATTCCAACCGTTCCTGATGACCGCGTGCATTATTTAATTAAAAGACTGCTGCTAGCAGACGGATATTTGAAGCTCGAAGATTTAGCAGACGAGTTATATATTAGCAAATCAACGGTTCAAAACGATTTAAGAGATGTTAAAAAACAGCTGTGTAAGTATGATATTCTTTTAGAAAAACGTCCTAACTATGGCTTGAAAGCTAAAGGGGACGAAATGAAAATGAGATTTTGTATGTCTGAGTACATATTTAACCGAAAAGATAAAGAAGTAGATATGGTATACAATGAAATATCCATCCTGCCCCAAGAATCAATCTTAACGATTAAAGCCCACATTTTAAATCAAATAAAACGATACAATATTATGGTTTCAGATATTGGATTAAATAATTTAATCATTCATTTAGCAATAGCTTGTAAGCGAATACAAGAAGAAAATTTTATCTCTTTGTATTCAGAAGACTTGCTTGAAATTATGGAGCATAAAGAATATGAAGTAGCAGCTGAAATTGTGAGGGAAATTGAAAAGGCATTCAAGATTCGTTTTCCGAAATCAGAAACAGCGTATATCGCCATTCATTTGCTAGGTACAAAAATGCTCAACAGTAGCAATCATGAAGACAAAGAAGTGAAGCAGTTTATTGCCGCAGATATTTATGAATTAACAGCGGCTATATTAGAAGCAATTGAAAAAGAGCTTCATTTAGGAATTAGTGAAGATTCAGAGTTGATTCTTGGCATGAGTTTGCATTTGAAACCGGCTATCAACCGCTATAAATATGGAATGAATCTGCGAAACCCGATGCTCGAAGGAATTAAGAGTCATTACCCTCTTGCTTTTGAAGCTGGAATTATTGCCGGGAAGGTTTTAAAAAATCGCCTTGAAATTGACATGCATGAAACGGAAATTGGCTATTTAGCTTTACATATTGGAGGGGCCATTGAACGTCGGAAAATTATCAATCAGCCTAAGCGCTGTTTGATTGTATGCGCATCGGGAGTAGGGAGTGCCAAGCTATTATCATATAAGCTGCAGGCTACGTTTGGATTAAATCTTACTATTTTAGGAACAACTCAGTATTATAAGCTTCACCAAATGTCGCTGCACTCTTTAGATTTTATTGTTAGTACCATTCCAATTCCAGAGGATCTTCCTGTTCCTGTAGTACAAGTAAGTACAATTCTAGGAAACAATGATTTTAAAAAAATTGAATGTTTAATGAAGAATAAACCGCAGTCTTCGTTAGAATACACGAAAAAAGAATTAGTATATTTACAGCAAGAATTTCAAACAAGAGAAGAAGTGCTTCATTTTTTAGGAGAGAAATTAACTCATCTAGGACTAGTTCCTTTTCAATTTATAGAATCTGTTTTTGAAAGAGAAGCTGCATCCCCAACAAGTTTTGGCAATCTCGTTGCGATTCCGCATCCTATGGTTCCTCAAACCGATACGACGTTTTGGGCCATTTGCACGTTAAAAAAACCGATTATGTGGGAAGGAAATCTTGTGCAATTTATTTGTCTTTTAAGTGTAAAAGCGAATAATCAAGGCGATTTGCAGAAGATGTACAGTTTGTTGGTTCGCGTTGTGGATGACAAGCAGGTCGTGCAGCGCTTAGTAAAGTGCAAGGATTATGAGGAGTTTATAGAGGTATTTATGAAAAATATTAGATAAAAGAAGTCCAAGAGAGGGGCTTCTTCTTTTGTCTGAATGTTCAAACATAATTTTTCCGTTACTAACGGAAAAAGGTTGTGTATAAATGTAAGCGCTTTTATTTTAAGATAAAACTATCAACAAAACAGATAGCAAAATAAAAAAACGGGGGAATGACAGATGAATATTCTATTATGTTGTGCAGCTGGAATGTCTACAAGTTTACTAGTAACAAAAATGGAAAAAAGTGCTCAGGACCAAAGCACGGAGTATAAAATTTGGGCAGTTCCTGGTGACTCTGTTCGCAATCATATTGATCAAGCAGATGTACTGTTATTAGGACCTCAAGTGCGCTACTTGCTGCCGCAGCTTAAGAAGCTAGGTGAAGAAAAAGGAGTGCCAGTTGACGTTATAAATCCTGTTCACTACGGAACGTGTAATGGAGAACAAGTGTTAAAATTTGCAGCTCAACTAGTTTCAAAATAGGAGTGTGGACTACATGAGCAAATTTAATAGTATGCTTGAAAGCAAAGTAATGCCTATCGCCGGAAAAATGGCAGGTCAACGCCATTTACAAGCACTTCGAGACGGTATTGTTCTAACAATGCCGCTCATTATTATCGGTTCCGTATTTTTAATACTATCGAATTTACCGATACCAGGTTACAACGACTTTATGGCAGGGATTTTCGGAAAAGAATGGGCCACAAAAATGGCGTATCCAGTTGGAGCTACATTCGATATTATGGCGCTGCTTGCTTGTTTCGGAATAGCCTATCGATTAGCTGAAAAATATGGAGTAGACGCTTTGTCCGCAGGTGCTATTTCACTTGCTGCCTTTTTACTTGCTACTCCGTATAAAGTGTCGTTTCTCCCAAGCGGCGCTAAAGAAGCTATTTTAGTAGACGGCGGAATTCCAACCGCTTTAATGGGAAGTAAAGGACTTTTCGTAGCAATGATTGTCGCGATTCTCTCTACGGAAATTTACAGATGGTTTATTCAAAAAGATATTGTCATCAAGATGCCTGATGGAGTTCCACCCGCTGTTGGAAAATCGTTTGCCGCTCTTATTCCTGGCTTCACGGTAATAGCATTTATTTGGATTTTACGTTTGTTAGTAGAACAAACGCATTTTGGAAGTCTGCATAATATCGTTGGAGAATTGCTTGGAAAGCCTTTAGGTGTGTTAGGCGGCAGTTTAGGCGGTACGCTAGTTGCCGAGCTTGTTATTATGCTCATGTGGTCTTGTGGACTTCATGGAGCGAATATTGTCGGTGGAATTATGGCTCCAATTTGGTATGGAGCTATGGATGAAAACAGAATTGCATTTGCTAACCATGAAGCATTACCCAATATTTTCACACAGCAGTTCTTTGACATTTGGATTAATATCGGAGGCAGCGGAGCGACACTAGCTCTAGTCGTTGCCATGATTTTAAAAGCGCGCAGTCAACAAATGAAGCAGCTTGGTAAATTAGGAATAGGGCCAGCTCTTTTTAATATCAATGAGCCGATTATCTTTGGACTTCCGATGGTGATGAATCCAATGATGCTTATTCCGTTTATTATTACCCCTCTTGTGACGGTAGTAGCAACCTATATTGCCATGTCGACAGGACTGGTAGCAAAACCAGCAGGTATTGCGGTTCCTTGGACCATGCCTCCGATTATTTCTGGCTATTTGGCCACAGGAGGAAAATTATCGGGTGCAGTTATGCAAGCTATTAACATCGGCATTTCTGTTTGCATTTATTATCCTTTCTTTAGAATGTGGGATAAACAAAAATTCACTGAAGAACATGGTATACAGCCTGCAGTTGAAGGGGTACCAAGTGATACACAGAAAGATATTGTGTGAGGAGGGATAAAGAATGGAAAGCGTTCAAGAATATATTTTTAAATTAATCTTACACGGTGGAAACGGCAGAAGTTCAGCAATGGAAGCGATAGCGGCTGCCAAAAAGGGAGATTTTTCAGAAGCGCGTGAAAAGCTTACACAAGCTTCTGAAGAATTAAATGCTGCTCATCATATCCAAACGTCGTTAATTCAAGGAGAAATTAGAGGGGATAGCACAGAAATTTCTCTGCTCATGATTCATGCTCAAGATCATTTAATGAATGCGATGACGGTAAAAGAAATGGCTACTGAATTTGTAGATTTATATGAAGCAATCAAAATTTCTGGGGGGATTACATTATGACAAAAGGTATTAAAATTGTAACAATTGGCGGAGGTTCAAGCTATACGCCTGAACTAATAGAAGGGTTTATTAAACGATATGATGAACTTCCAGTTCGAGAACTGTGGCTAGTAGACGTGGAAGAAGGAAAAGAAAAATTAGAGATTGTTGGAAATTTAGCGAAGAGAATGGTGAAAAAATCAGGTTTGCCAATCGAGGTTCATTTAACGTTAAATCGAAGAGAAGCACTAAAAGATGCGGATTTCGTAACAACTCAATTTCGCGTTGGCTTGTTAGATGCACGAGCGAAAGATGAAAGAATCCCGCTTAAATACGGGGTGCTCGGTCAAGAAACAAACGGACCGGGAGGATTATTTAAAGGACTTCGCACCATTCCCGTTATTTTAGATATCTGCCGTGACATTGAAGAGTTATGTCCAGAAGCTTGGCTGATTAACTTCACAAATCCTGCTGGCATGGTGACAGAAGCTGTGCTTTGCTATAGTAACATTAAAAAGATTGTAGGACTTTGTAATGTGCCAATCGGAATGGAAATGGGGATTGCTAAGCTGCTTGATGTAGACCACTCTCGCATTCGAATTGATTTTGCTGGTTTAAATCACATGGTCTACGGATTAGATGTATATGTAGATGGTGTAAGTGTCAAAGATCAAGTTATTGATTTATTGAGTGATCCAACTAACAGCAGCTTTGTGAAAAATGTAGCAGGACTTGGATGGGAGCCAGAATTCACAAAAGCGCTAAATGCGTTAACGTGTCCATATCACATGTACTATTATAAAACGCGTGAAATGGTAGAAAAAGAGCTTGTTAATTATGAAAAAGGTGAAACCAGAGCAGAAGTCGTGAAACAGTTGGAAAAAGAGCTGTTTGAACTGTACAAAGATCCTAACCTAGACATTAAACCGCCTCAATTGGAACAGCGCGGAGGTGCTTATTATAGTGATGCAGCGGTTCGATTGATTACATCCATTTATACGGATAAAGGCGATATTCAACCTGTAAACACAGTGAACAATGGCGCTATTGCAAGCATTCCAGCTGATTCTGCTGTAGAAGTAAGCTGTATCATTACAAAAGATGGTCCAAAGCCAATTTCAGTCGGCGATCTTCCCGTGCCTGTCCGCGGTCTTGTTCAAACCATTAAGTCATTTGAGCGGATTGCAGCTGAAGCAGCAGTGACAGGAGATTATGACAAAGCTATTTTAGCATTAACCATTAATCCTCTTGTTGCTTCTGATAAACTAGCTAAACAAATCGTCGATGAGATGTTAGAAGCTCATAAAGATTACTTGCCTCAATTTTTTAAAACGGTTCAAGCTTAAAGTCAAGCTGTTCGAATACAGTACGTATTCGAACAGCTTTTTTGTATAAAAGATATCTATTGTTTTTACTCTTTTCCATTTATACTAAGACACAAGACTCAGGGGGGATACAGCGTGAATAGGAAGAGAGAAGAACTAAATAGTATTGATGAAATAGCGGATGGAGAATTAAAAACTATTTTTGATATTTCTCATGATGCTATTTATATGTCTGATGGAGAAGGAAGAACATTAAAGGTAAGTTCGGGGTGTGAAAGGATATGGGGATACAAGGAAACAGAGTTGCTTGGAAAAACGGTTTATGAGTTAGAAAAAGAGGGGGCATACAGTCCATCGATTACGAGGCTTGTGTTAGAAAAGAAAGAAAAAGTATCAATGATTCAAGTTACAAAGTTGGGAAGGCGATTAAAAGTAATAGGTGCACCAATAAAAAATACGAAGGGGGACATTATTCGAGTCGTTAATATTTCAAAAGATATTACGGAACAGAACCAGTCTTTACAAAACGAAAAAAAAATTGCTCCATTTGAACATCTTCCTCAGGGTCAGATGGAAAGGTTGAATAACAAAAAGGTAAAGCAGATGTACATTTTGAGCGAAAACGAAGAAATGAAAACAGCGGTTTCTAGAGCTGAGAGAGCAGCTTTAGTAGAATCTAGTGTGTTAATCCATGGAGAAAGTGGAGTTGGTAAAGAAACCATGGCATATTTCATTCACGAGCGTAGTCCACGGAACAAAGGGCCGTTTGTAACAGTTCGTTGTGGTGCAATTTTATTATCTAATATAGAAAAGGAGATTTTTGGGCAAGGGGAGGGAATAGGAGCAATTGAAAAAGCCGGCGGCGGTACGGTTTTTTTAGATGAAATTGATTTATTGCCTTTGCCACTACAGCTGAAGTTATCTTACCTCGTAGAACAGCAATTAACATCCTCATATACTAGTGCTCGGTTTATTACGGGGACTTCAACTAATTTAACGGAAAGTATAAAAATAGGGAAATTTAAAAAAGAGCTGTATTATCAGCTAAGTATTATCCCTATTCAAATACCTCCGCTTCGAAACAGAAAAGAAGATATTATTCCATTGACGTTACATTTTTTAGAGAAAATTAATTTCTTGTATGAAAGTAAGAAAAAGCTACATCCTAGGCTGTTGAAAAAACTACAAAACTACTACAGCTGGCCAGGAAATGTTCGAGAGCTTAAAGCGTTAGTAGAGCGATTATTTGTATTAACAGAAGGAGAGTGGATTCAAGAAGAACAGTTAATGAGTGACATACTAGTAAGTGCAAAAAATGAAAAGAAAATTGAAATTCATGAGCTAATGCCTTTAAAAGCCGCGGTTCATTTAGTGGAACAAGAATTGCTGAGAAAGGCTAAGAAGAAATATAAATCCACTACACAAATAGCAAGAGCGCTGGGCGTTAATCAGTCTACAATTAGTAGGAAGCTAAGCCGCTTTTAATCGAAATAAAATGCCTATGCAAAAGTGCATAAATTATAAAAGGAGGGAGATAAACTCTGTAACTATCAAATTTTTATAAGAAATACGTTCACAAAAACTTATGCATAGACGCATAAGTTTCTTTTTTTATGAGATTGAATTTTCAGAAAATAATTGATATTAATAATAAAGTAGAGCAGTTTTATAGGCAGCATATTTTTCGTAGGGAGTGAGGAAAATGAGAGGAAAGTACAGATATTTTATTATGGGTATGATCGTATTTATGACCGTAGTGAATTATATCGACCGAGGTGCTATATCGTATGCACAAGAAGCAATTATAAGCGAGTTTAACCTGAATCCTAAAACATGGGGAGGGATTTTAGGCTATTTCGGATATGGTTATATGTTTGGTGCATTATTTGGCGGAGCGTTAGCTGATAAGAAAGGACCTAAATTTGTATGGATTGTAGCAGGTATGGCTTGGTCCGTATTTGAAATAGGAACGGCTTTTGCTGGTGAAATAGGGATGGCCTTGTTTGGTGGGTCTGCTATTGCTGGATTTGCTGTTTTCCGGGTTTTATTTGGATTAGCGGAAGGGCCTACTTTTTCAACCATTAATCGTACAATGGCTAACTGGGCAGCTCCGAAAGAACGAGGATTTGCTGCTTCTATCGGATTACTTGGTACGCCGCTTGGTGCACTGTTAACTGCTCCAATTGCAGTAGCCCTGCTGTCTTTTACAGATTGGAAAACGATGTTTATTATCCTTGGGTGTATTGGTCTTGTATGGATTACGATTTGGATTAAAGTATTTACTAATCAGCCGGAAGAAAATAAAAGAGTTTCTCAAGAAGAATTAGCCGAAATACGATCCAATCAAGGTTTGCTAAAGTTTGAGAAAGAAAGTGGACAGAATGAAGAAACTGTTCCTTGGTATCACTTCTTTAAAAATCCTACGTTAGTCATGAACGCTATCGGTTACTTTGCTTTTCAATATGTGAATTTTTTAATTTTGACTTGGACTCCTAAGTATTTGCAAGATACATTTGATTTTCAATTAGGGTCACTATGGTATTTAGGTATGATTCCATGGACAGGAGCTTGCATCACCGTGCTGTTAGGAGGGAAAATATCTGATTACTTACGAGAAAAAACAGGAAGCCTGCGCATAGCAAGGTCTGGATTAGCCGTTGTCTCTCTATTTTTTACAGCTCTCTGTTTTATTTTCATTCCTACGGTTAACAGCGTAGCAGCAGTACTGACACTAATGACAATTGGAAATGCATTTAATTTCTTGCCCAACTCTGTGTATTGGACAGTAATTATTGATACAGAGCCGTCAAAAGCAGGAACGTTTGGTGGTGTTACGCACTTTTTTACAAATATCGCCACGATTGTAGCACCGACATTAACAGGTGCGTTAGTAGCTGCTAGTGGATACGGAGCGATGTTTACTGCAGCTGCCGTAGCCGCTGTTGTTGGAATGATAGCCATGATTTTTGTGAAGCCAGGAAAGCGTATTATTAAGCCTATCATTCCTGTTAAACAAAGTAGCTAACCTTATATCATAGTAAAAAGAGGAGGCATATACTTATGCATTCAGATTCTATTTTAAACATGGATATAACAACGTTATCCTTAAAAATAAAAAATAAAGAGATCTCTCCGGTAGAGATTACAGAGTGCTTACTAAATCGTATTAAAGATATTAATCCTGCTTTAAATGCTTTTATAACGATAAACGAAGAGGGAGTAAAGCAGGCGAAAATAGCAGAAAAAGAAATTATGAATAACGAGTATAAAGGAGCGCTTCATGGTATTCCAATTGGCGTTAAAGATCTTGTATACACAAGAAATATGAAAACGACGATGGGTTCTAAAATTTATCAACATTTTACGCCGGATTATGACGCAACCGTGGTAGAGAAGCTTCATCATGCAGGAGCGATTACGATTGGAAAACTTAATACACACGAATTTGCGTATGGGCCAAGCGGAGATGTTTCATATTATGGAGCCGTAAAAAATCCGCACGATACGAAGAGGATTTCAGGAGGTTCGAGCAGTGGTTCTGGGGCAGCTGTTTCAGCTGGATTATGTTATGGAGCGATTGGTACAGATACAGGAGGATCTATTCGTATACCTTCATCTGCATGTGGCATCGTAGGGATGAAGCCAACGTTTGGTCGAGTAAGTAAGCATGGTGTTTTTCCACTTGGCGAAACGTTGGATCATGTAGGACCGATGACGCGAACCGTTTCAGATAATGCTTTATTTTTAGAAACAATTGCCGGCTATGATACAAAAGATCTTTATTCAGTAAATAAGCCGACCGAACATTTTAGTAGATTCATTGGTTCTTCTATTTTTAAAAAAACGATTGGCATACCTTCTAATTTTTACTTCGATGCTTTAGATTCAGAAGTTGGGAATGCTTTAAAAGAGGCAGTGAAGTGTTTGGAAGAGCTAGGTGCAAGTGTAAAGTCTATTGAGCTTCCTATGCTGTCACAAGCATCTTGGGCACAGTCGAAAACGATTCAAAGTGAAGCCTATATGGTTCATGAGAAGCGAATGAAAGCGTATAGACAAGACTATCAGCTTCCCGTTCTTGAGAGGCTGGAAGAAAGCCAAAAAATAACGGGATATGAGTATGCAAAAGCGCAGCAAATTCGCTTACAAGCTCAGAAAGAATTTCAGCACGTATTTGAAAGTGTAGATGTGTTAATTGCTCCGACGCTACCGATTCTACCTCCTTATATGGGAGAAGAAAAAGTAAGAGTTGATAATCAGATGAAGTTAGTTCGTTCGGAGCTCCTTCGCTTAACAGAACCATCTAACTTACTTGGTTTGCCTACGCTGTCGCTACCATGTGGTTATTCTCGTGATGGGCTTCCAATCGGAATGCAGCTCATAGGACCACATTTTGCTGAAGCTGCTCTCTATCAAATCGGATACGCGTTTGAACAACATCGCCATATCCCTACACTAAAATGGAATATTCAAACACAGCCAACGTTAAGCTAAAGAAAAAGGTTCATTTTTGAACCTTTTTTCTGTTTGTTCAGCTAGATTTCTAGCAGCATCAATGTAACAATATAAAATAGAAACAGACAGCAAAGGGTGGCTAAAAATGATTCATTTATTAATTATGATGGTAGAACGAGTTGGAGTTATTGTCATTATAGGTTTTTTGCTAGCACATACAAAAGTTTTTCGGCAATTTCTCCGTAAACAGCAAGGTTATAAAGGAAAAGCTGTACTTATTTTTATTTTTTCTCTTTTTAGCATTATTAGTAACTACACGGGAATTGAAATTCAAGGAACGATTATTCGAAATGAAGATTTATTATTAAAAGTAGATCCATCAAGCTCGATTGCAAATACGCGAATTATGGGTGTGGAAATGGGCGGTCTGCTTGGCGGTCCTTTTGTTGGTTTAGGAGTAGGACTACTTGCCGGCGTTCATCGCTTTATGTTAGGTGGGAGTACGGCGTTTAGCTGCGCTGTTTCATCCGTTTTGGCAGGAGTGTTAACTGGATATATCGGTTATGCCTACCGGAAAAAACATCGAACGATTACACCGCGCTTTGCTGCACTTGTAGGCATAGCGATGGAAACGCTTCAGATGCTGATTATTTTATTATTTGCTAAACCGTTTGATTCGGCATGGACGCTAGTGAGTATTATTGCTATTCCAATGATTATTGTAAATGGTACGGGAAGCTATATTTTCTTATCTATTATTCAGTCCATTTTACGGCAAGAGGAACAAATGAGAGCGCTTCAGACACACAAAGTATTATTAATCGCGGATCAAACTCTTCCGCATTTTCGGCAGGGTCTCACTAGTGAATCATGTGAAAATGTTGCAAATATTATTCATCGCTTCACAGGTACGGACGCTGTTTCGTTAACGGATACGCACAAAATTTTAGCTCATGTGGGAGAAGGAATTGATCACCATGTTCCTTCGCACAGTTTAATTACCGGGCTGTCTCACGAAGTGCTGAAGACGGGGAAAATTATGAAAGCAAAATCGAGAGAACAAATTGATTGTCAGCATAAAGACTGCCCGCTTCATGCCGCAATTGTAATGCCGCTTACTTCTCACGGTACTACCATTGGAACACTAAAAATGTACTTTAAAGATGCGAGCGGGTTAAGCCGAGTGGAGGAAGAGCTGGCAGAAGGATTGGCCAAACTTTTTTCAACTCAGCTAGAGCTCGGCGAAGCAGAGCTTCGAAGTAAATTGCTAAAAGATGCGGAGATTAAAGCTTTACAGGCACAGGTGAATCCTCACTTTTTATTTAATGCCATTAATACGATATCGGCGCTTTGCAGACAGGACGTAGAAAAAGCTAGAAAACTGCTACTGCAACTAAGCGTTTATTTTCGTTCTAATTTGCAAGGTGCAAGGCAGCTGTTGATTCCGTTATCAAAAGAGCTTGACCATGTTCACGCGTACTTATCGCTTGAACAAGCCAGATTCCCTAATAAATACGAAATTGACATGTATATTGAAGAAGGACTAGATGATGTCTTGCTTCCGCCGTTTATTCTTCAAGTACTTGTGGAAAATGCCATTCGGCACGCGTTTCCGCGCAAACAAAAACACTGTCGCGTAGAAGTTTATATTGAGACAAAAGATAAATATGTATACGTAAAGGTAAAAGACAATGGACAAGGTATAGACACAAAACGATTGGAACTGCTTGGCAATGAGCCTGTTTTTTCAGAAAAAGGAACGGGGACGGCTCTTTACAATATTAAACAACGTTTACATGGATTGTTTGGAAAAGAAACGACACTGGAGTTTGACGTAACAGAGGGAACAGCAGTTTCGTTTGTTATACCAATTGAATTAAAAAGCGAGGGTATGTAATATGCTGCGAGTACTAATAGTAGACGATGAAATGTTAGCGCGAGATGAATTAAAATATTTACTCCACCGAACGAAAGAAGTAGACTTCATTGAAGAAGCTGAAAGTATCGAAGAGGCGTTGGATAAAATGATGGATGAAAAGCCGGATTTATTATTCTTAGATATACAATTGTCAGATGACAGCGGTTTTGATATTGCGAAAAGGCTTAAAAAAATGAAAAACCCGCCTGCTATTATATTTGCAACTGCGTACGATCAGTACGCTTTACAAGCCTTTGAAGTAGATGCAATTGACTATATTTTGAAGCCTTTTGATGAAGAAAGAGTGGTGCAGGCCATTCATAAATATAAAAAAATGCGTGTTCCTCATCACGTTGTTAAAGAAGAAGAACCGATAGGAGAGTCTTCTTCTCAAACGGGAAAGTTAGCGATTTCTGTAGACGATTCAATTGTGTTAGTAAATATAGAGGACATCTTGTTTGTAGGGCTAATAGAAGGAGAAGTCACCATTCAGACCATAACAGAATCCTACCATACTGCAGATACGCTGGCTATGCTAGAAAAAAAGCTCCCTTCTCAGTCGTTTGTTCGTGTGCACCGGGGTTATATCGTCAACGTACATCATATTTCCGAAGTACAGCCATGGTTTAATTCCACGTATAATTTAGTGATGAAAAACGATAAGCGAGTTCCTGTCAGCCGTACATATGCTAAAGAATTGAAGAAGCGTTTAGGAATTTAAGTGAGAAACAGCTTGCGTATGCATTTTAGCAGGCTGTTTTTTGCATTTCAAGGCTCGATTTTTGTAAGTGAGCACAAATATTCGACTCTTTGATTTGAAAACGCTTTCTAATGTGTTTTCATTTTATATAATGAAGTCAACAAACAGAGAGAGGTGAAAGAAATGAGTGCTAAAAAAGTGTATGGCTTTTTAACACAAGCATTTATTTTTTCCGTAATTATGTTGATTTCAGATTTTATTGCAGAGCATTTGCCTTTTCCGATGCCAGCTTCAGTTATTGGACTTGTGCTGTTATTTCTTGCACTCTGCTTGAAGATTATTAAACTAGAGCAAGTTGAATCACTGGGAACGGCTTTAACTTCTTTGATCGGATTTTTATTTGTACCAGCAGGTATTTCTGTTATGAATTCATTAGGTGTTATGCAGCAGTACGGCATTCAAATTTGTTTAGTTATCATCGTGGCAACGATTATTTTGTTAGGCGTTACAGGCTTATTTTCACAGCTTATACTTGGCATGACAAAAGATAATAAAGCAAAAGAAGAAATAAAAGATGTAGATATGAGTGAAAAAACAAAAAAACAGGGCATTGCGTAATATCAATTATAAAGAGACAAGGTGGTTGGAAAGATGAATCCGTATTTTGGAATCGTGGTTTCTTTAGCTGCGTACGGTATTGGAACGTATTTATTTAAAAAGTCAAAAGGGTTTTTCTTATTTACTCCTTTATTTGTGGCAATGGTGCTCGGGATTGCTTTTTTGAAACTTGGTCACTTTTCTTATGAGGAGTACAGTAGCGGCGGAAAAATTATCAGCTTCTTTTTAGAACCGGCAACAATTGCTTTTGCCATCCCTTTATATAAGCAAGCCGATAAATTAAAAAAGTACTGGTGGCAAATTCTTTCTTCTATTGCAGTAGGATCAGTTTGTTCGGTAGCGATTATTTTTGCGATTGCTAAAGGTATTCATATGGATGAAGTCGTGATGAAATCAATGCTCCCACAAGCAGCTACAACAGCAATTGCACTGCCATTGTCTCAAGATATTGGAGGGATTCCTGCTATTACTTCCTTTGCCGTTATTTTTAATGCAGTTATTGTATATGCACTGGGCGCATTATTTTTAAAAGTATTCAAAGTGAAAAATCCAATTTCAAAAGGATTAGCGCTGGGAACGTCCGGGCATGCGCTAGGAGTAGCCGTAGGGATTGAAATGGGAGAAGTAGAGGCAGCCATGGCAAGTATTGCAGTCGTTATTGTAGGTGTCGTCACAGTTGCCGTTATTCCACTTTTTGTTCAGCTAGTCATGTAATAAAAGCCTGAAGATGTCAGAAAACCTCTGACTTCTTCAGGCTTTTATTTGTTAATACACCACTCCAAAATGTCGTGATGCGCAGTTTTGGCAGGTTGTATGGTCAAAAAGACTCTCAGGAATGATAAATTCAAAACAAAATTGACATTGTTTGAATTGACTTTGTCTATAAAACATTGTCTCTAAGAAAATAGCTGTAATATGTTCGGTTATACGCTTATGGGAACGTTGTTCTAAAGTGGACCACGGAATAGACTGATGCTCTATGTAAATCGGAGAAGAAGTATAGGGTGTATCCCATTGAATGGCTTGATATCCAAACGTAAGGCCATGACGTGCTGCTGATGTAAATATGATCAGGTTTTGATGGAATTCTGGTAGAGGTAATTCTAGTTTTTGATCTTTAAGTGATCTCGTTTTGGAATGAAGGTTATACAATTTAATTTGAAAATGAATCCACTGAGTGGCGTGAACGGTTATTGACATGTTTTAAACCTCCAATTCAGACTCTTTCTGTTATCATAATTGATTTCAAAATAAATAAATAGTAGGCAAAAAGAAGATAACAAAATTTTATATAGAGTACTTATAAAGCGTAGAGAAAGGTAATGCAAGCACAGCATCCTTTTTTCTACCCCTTTTTAAAGCAGATTAATCTTCTATATAAAAGCCTGCTTTCAGCGAAAGGTATCGGCGTATTCATACGCTTTAAACAGATTTTAATGTTAGAAGTTATAACAAGGTCCATTTCTTTTAGAGAAGTTTATGAAATAATAAAAAATGTATATTTTACGGTCTGAATCTATGTGTTGGAGGTTTTTATATGACGAAACAAAAGCTGGTAGTAATCGGAAACGGAATGGCGGGAATGCGCTGTATTGAAGAAATTCTTATTCATTCTCCAGAGTGTTTTGATATTACTGTTTTTGGAAGTGAGCCTCACGTTAACTATAATCGAATTTTATTATCAACCGTTTTACAAGGCAGTACAAAGCTTGAAGATATTAACATTCATTCTTTTGCATGGTATAAGGAAAATAATATCACTTTATTTAAAGGAGAAAGTGTTACGCACATAGACACCAAGAGAAAAATAATAAAAACAGATAAAAACAGAGAGACGATGTACGACAAGCTTATTATTGCTACTGGTTCGAGCCCGTATATGCTCCCCGTTAAAGGTGCTGAAAAAGAAGGTGTCCTCGGTTTTCGTACCATTGAAGACTGTCAAAAAATGATTGAAATTTCTAAACGGTATAAAAAATCAGCGGTTATTGGAGGAGGTCTGTTAGGGCTGGAAGCTGCTAGAGGACTATTAAATTTAGGGATGGATGTTCAAGTTATTCATCATTCGGGTTTTTTAATGGAGCGACAGCTAGACAGAGCAGCATCTGCCATGTTAAGAGAAGAATTGGAAAAGCAAGGCATGAGTTTTCTATTAAACAAACATACGGATGAGATTATAGGGGGAAATCGAGCAGAAGGCGTCCGATTTAACGATAACAGCAAAGTTGCAGCTGATTTAGTTGTAATGGCTACAGGAGTGAGGCCAAATGTGAATCTCGCTAAAAAAAGCGGAATAGCAACAAATAGAGCAATTATCGTAAATGATTATTTAGAAACGAGCATTCCGGATATCTATGCAGTAGGTGAATGCGCTGAACATCGGGGGATGACATACGGCCTCGTTGCTCCTCTTTACGAACAAGGGAAAGTCTTAGCGCGACACCTTTGCCAAATAAAAAACGAAGGTTATGGCGGGTCCGTTCTTTCCACTCAGTTAAAAATATCAGGAATAGACGTTTACTCGATCGGAGAGTTTAAGGAAAATCAAGGTGCAAAAGCTATTACGATTTCGAATATGTTAGATGGTATATACAAAAAAGTAGTTTTTCGCGAAGGGAGAATAGTGGGAGCCGTTCTTTTTGGGGATACCAGTGAGGCTATAAAGCTATCACAAATGATTAGTGAAAAAAAGGATTTGTCGCAAGCGGAAAAAGTACAATTATTTCCTTCTCAATATGAAAAGGAAAATGCAGCAGCTTCTATGCCACTTACAGGTATCGTATGTAACTGTAACGGTGTAACCAAGGGAGCTATTATTGAAGCAGTACAGAAACATGATTTAACGACAGTAGATGAAATAAAAAATTGCACGAAAGCTTCTGGTTCATGCGGAGGATGCAAGCCCCTTGTAACAGATCTTTTAACGTATATTCAAAGCAATGAATTTGATGAAAACATTGAACAAAAAACCTTTTGTGCTTGCACATATCTATCAGAAGATGAGCTGGTAAGAGAAATGCAGCAATATCAATTTGAAACGGTTCAGCAAGTAAGAGAAATGTTAAAGTTTAAAGACATGAAAGGCTGCTCGTTATGTGAAGGCGGTCTTCATTACTATTTAAATATGATGAATCCTCATTATGAAAATAATCGACATTCTTTATTTACTACGGAGAATGAACAGGCCGTTTTGCTTCATGACGGTACTTATGCAGTGGTACCGCAAATACACGGTGGTCTGACAAATGTACAGGAATTAAGGAACATAGCAAATGTAGCTGAAAGGTACAACATCTCGAATATTCGTTTAACAAGTGATCAGCGCATTCAACTTATTGGAGTGAAAAAAGAATATCTTTCGTTGATAAGTGAGGAAATAGATAGAGGACTTCAGCAGCTATATGAACGTACAGTTAAAAATGTATCTGTTTATATAGGAAAAGGAACGTGTATTTGTCAGTATGAACCTGCTCTTGCTTTATCAAATGAATTAGACAAACAGCTTGAATACGTAAAGACCCCATGCGATATCAAAATCAGTATTGCTTCTTGTTTTCACATTACAGAGGATGTCACAACAAGTGATATAGGATTAAGAAGAATAGACAGAGGTTGGGAAATATATGCTGGCGGAAGCAGCACAGAAGCCAGAAGCGGGGAGCTGTTTTATGTGGCCGAAACGAACGAAGAAGCGATAGAAATCAGCTGTTCTTTGATTCAATATTACCGTGAAACGGGGAACTATTTAGAAGCTGTCGGCAGCTGGATCGAGCGAGTAGGAATTGTTCATGTCAGAGAAGTTTTGTTTGAGGCAGACAATCGAGAGTATTTAATGAAGCAGCTCAGCACAGAACGCTCTCGTGCAATCACATATTTATTATAGGAAAGAAGGGTGACCTACGATGACTGAGATGCTGTTGAAATATTTTCGTGAGCAGCAAAAGCAAGTTGAAACCGAGCGTATCTATAATACGCAGTGTCCTTACTGCAGCATGCAGTGCAAAATGCAGTTAGTTGAACAAACACATGTAAAAAGAAAAACGTATAAAACAATTGGAAGAGACAACCCTACTTCTCAAGGAAGATTATGTATCAAAGGAATGAATGCGCACCAGCATCCTTTGCATAAAGATCGGATTCAATATCCTTTGTTAAAAGTAAACGGAGAGTTTGTAAAGATTTCTTGGAGGGAAGCTCTTGACTATATTAAAGAGCACGTTACAGAGATTCAAGAGAAGAATGGAGCAGATGCGCTAGGTGTTTATGGAAGTGCCTCTATTACAAATGAAGAAGCTTATTTATTAGGGAAATTTGCTCGAGTTGCGTTAAAAACAAAGTATATTGATTACAATGGACGCTTATGTATGTCAGCTGCTGCTTCTGCTGCTAGTAAAACATTTGGCATGGACCGAGGATTTACGAATAGCTTACAAGAGATTCCGTTTACTGAATGTATTATGTTAGCTGGAACAAATGTTGCGGAATGTCAGCCAACGATTATGCCTTATTTTGAAAAAGCAAAAGAAAACGGAGCTTTTATTATTGCTATTGATCCAAGAGAGACAGGTACAACTAAAATAGCTGATTTACACCTGAAGCTTAAACCGGGGAGCGACGCGGCATTAGCCAATGGAATCTTGAAGGTCATTATCGAAGAAAATTATCTAGATGAACGATTTCTACAAGAACGTGTTAATGGATTTGAAGAGGTAATGCAATATGTGGCGTCTCTAGAATTTAGTGTCATTGAAGAAATAACGGGAGTGCCGCTTGAGAAAATGTATCAAGCTGCCCGTATGTTTGGTCAAAGAGAAACAGGAATGATTTTTACTGCTAGAGGGGTAGAGCAGCAAACAGACGGGAGTGCTGCTGTGCAGAACTTTTTGAATATTCTACTTTCTGTCGGGAAAATCGGTAAACCTCGCTGCGGATATGGAGCCATTACTGGTCAAGGAAATGGGCAAGGAGCCCGAGAACACGGTCAAAAAGCAGATCAGCTTCCAGGCTACCGTTCAATCGAAAATCACGAGCATCGGATGTATATAGCAGATGTTTGGAACATAGAGGAGAAAGGTCTTCCTAGAAAAGGTGTTTCTGCATATGAAATGATTGAAAAAATTCATGACGGTGAAATTAAAGGGCTGTTTCTGGTATGTTCAAATCCAACCGTTTCAAATCCAAACGCTAATTTTGTTAAGAAGGCTTTTGAAAAGCTTGAATTTCTAGTGGTAGCAGATATGTTTGAATCAGAAACGGCAAAATTAGCAAACTTAATTTTACCAGCATCCTCTTATTTGGAAGATGAAGGAACGATGACAAATGTGGAGGGAAGAGTTACATTGCGCGAAGCTAGCTTTCCGCGCCGTGGCGAAATCAAACACGACTGGGAAATACTATGTGAAATTGCTAAAGTTTTAGGGAAAGAGGAATATTTTTCGTTTTCATCAGCTGAAGAAATATTTAATGAACTGCGAATAGCAAGTAAAGGAGGAATCGCGGATTACTCCGGTATTACGTACGAACGATTACGAGCGGAAAAAGGAATTTTATGGCCATGCAGAAGCTTAACAGATAAAGGAACCGAGCGCCTGTTTGAAACACGTTTTGCTCATAGTGATGGAAAGGCGATGATGGTCCCTGTCTCGAATCAAGCTATTGTTCCTAAAGCAAAAATAACGAAAAAATATCCTCTCTATTTAACAACAGGGAGAGTGGTGTCACACTATTTAACGGGTGTACAAACGCGAAAAAGTGCATCTTTATCTGCTAGAAATTTCGAATCTTTTATGGAAATCCACCCTTCAACAGCGAAAAAATATGAAATATCGAATCAAGAATTAGTACAAATTGAATCTTCATATGGAAGGATTGTGGTAAGAAGCAAATTTTCAGAGGGCATTCGGCCAGATACCGTATTTGTTCCTTTTCACTGGGCGGATTCTCAAAATGTTAATAACCTTGTTTCTGAGAAATTAGATCCCGCCTGTAAGATGCCTGGCTTTAAAGTAAGTGCCGTGAATATTAGCCCTTCTGTAAAAAGAAGCAGTTATTAAAAATGCTGATGCAAAAAGCCTCTTGCAAAAAGAGGCTTTTTACGTAGAATCAGGCAAGGTGCTTTTGGTTAATACGTACATCTTGTTTTTTGAATCCAGAATAATTCAGTAAGAGACAGAATAGAGCAAAAAGCGCTAGTAAGGAAAAACCGACAACGTAATCTCCGCTTGTATCTTTTATAAAGCCTAGCACAATAGGAGGGAAAAAGCCGCCTACTCCTCCGAATGCTCCTACGATCCCCGTAACAGCTCCAATATTTCCTGTTGAAACAGATGGAACCATTTTAAAAACAGCTCCATTTCCGATACCAAGGGTAATGGCTGCAAGTAAGCAACCTGCGCTGAATAGCGGGAAGGAGCTGATGGTAAAGGCGATAAATAATCCTATTAGCAGCATTCCGGTAAAGACAAAGGTGAGTACTTTTTTTGCTCCGAATACATCCGATAAATATCCTCCAAGAGGCCGTACAAACGTTGCTAATACAACAAAAATAGCTGTTTTCAGCCCGCTGTCTACGGTCGATGCATTAAATTGATCGTGCAAAATGGTAGGGAGATAGATGCTGAATGTGACAAATCCACCGAATGTTAAAAAATAGAAAACGGACAAAAACCACGTTTCTCTAAATTTTAATACCGATAAAGATTCCTGCAGCGTTTTAGGAGAAGCAGCAGAAGGGTGGTCTGAAGTTCCTACCCATAATAAAAGAGCCATTAAAGCTACCGCAATTGCTAAACTCCAAAATACCCAAGGCAAGCCAAAAGAAGAAAAGATAAGTGGAATACTAAAGCTTGCTACCGCTGATCCTAAGTTGCCCATCCCGGCAATTCCTAAAATAAAACCTTGCTTTTGAGGTGAATACCATTTAGAGACATATGTAATGGAAATAGCAAATGTTGTTCCAGCCATGCCGATAAAAAATGCCCAAAAGAGCAGCATGGAGTAAGAATGAGTAAAGCCTGCACAAATGGTAGGGAGTAAAAGAGCAAGCATTGTTAACGAATACACTTTTCTTCCGCCGAAGCGATCTGTTAAAATTCCCATCGGAATCCGCATGAGTGAACCTAATAAGACGGGAGTGGCAATTAAGATACTTTTTTCAGCGTTGGTTAATGAATACATCACTTGAATATCTGCGGCGATAGGCGCGAAGACAGACCATACTGAAAAAGCAATAATCATAGATAAAGTCGAGATAAGAAGTACAGATAAGGGCCGTTTAGAAAACATTGCTTAAAAACCTCCTTTTTTATATACAGCGTAAAGCTGTTGCAATATGGTAATTATGATACTACGCTTTCTTTCTTATGTATCATTCTGTGTTAGGCTTTCTTCCGTGGTTTTATGGGAGACCTATATTACTAATAGAAATGGGAGGAAACTTAAAGATACACGAAGTGTTCATAAAAAACTCTCATCGTCATGCGCAGCGATGAGAGTTTTTTTATCAGTAAAAGTATCGTTTCTTATTCAGCCGTCGCAATTTCTTCTTCTACATCATGGTCTTCTAAATTAGCATTTAGAAATTCACTTGTTTCCGATAAATTGAGATTTAATTTCGTTTTTTTGCAAATTTGAATGGTAACATCTTGAACGGAGACGTCTAAAACATGTCCACCTTCTTTTTTATATTCATCAATAAAGTGCAGGTGATACCCGGGAACACCGATGCCTGAAGAATATTCTGGCGTGTAAAAACCTGCTAGTGTTCCATTTACATCTGAAGATGTAAATGTAGGCTGATCAGC
Source organism: Priestia sp. 3CA3 (assembly GCF_056836725.1). Taxonomy (NCBI): domain Bacteria; kingdom Bacillati; phylum Bacillota; class Bacilli; order Caryophanales; family Bacillaceae; genus Priestia; species Priestia sp. 3CA3. Next base: position 319,381 of record NZ_JBXENJ010000003.1, on the reverse strand, counting down.
AGCTGCATCTACCATGGAAGGATAGGGTTTCTCTTGCTTTGCAACAGTGCGAGTTTTTACTTCTTTAAACTTCCCGTCAATACGAACTGCATAGAATAAATTCGGACTGGGAATAAGCTCGTTCATTAAGGTTTCTAGTTGTTCACGGTTCATTTCCTCTTCTACACGATAAGAGATATCTTCATAAAAGGTTGTCATAATGGCAAAAGGTGTTTTTGCATCTTCACTAATAGGTGCGGCTTTCCCATCAGCAATGTGATAAAATTCTCCGTCAAAGGCAATCATTTCACCATCCAGCTGATTAAACGTGCCGATGCCGAAATCACCTTTCTTAGCTAAATCCCTGTATGTGACAACACCGTCAAATACTCCGTCCAATAAAGCAATCATAGTGGAAGTTTGGTGAATCGTTAATTTTTCTTTATTGCTCATTCTTTACTCAGTCCTTTCAGTTAATTTGATCTGGCAGTAGCTGTGTATTTAATTTTTCATTATCTTTATAATCTACAGGCACGTCGATGATAACGGGGCCTTGTTCACGAAAAGCGCTTGCTAGAGTGTCCGAAAATTCTTCTGGTGAGTTCACTCTAAATCCTTTGGCACCAAAACTTTCAGCAAGCGTAACAAAGTCTACACTCCCGAACTCTACCGCAGATTTTCGGCCATATTTAATCTGCTGTTGAAAGCCAACCATATCGTAGGTTTGATCGTTCCAGATAATGTGAACAATTGGTAAGTTTAACCGAACGGCTGTCTCGAGCTCCATAGCTGAAAATAAAAACCCGCCGTCTCCAGACATGGACAGAACTTTTTTATGGGGGCGAACGAGTGCAGCTGAAATAGCCCAAGGCAAAGCAACACCTAGCGTTTGCATGCCGTTGCTGAATAGTAAATGCTGAGGTTCATAGGAACGAAAATAACGAGCCATCCATATGTAATGCGAACCAACGTCACATGTGATGGTAGTATCATCTTCAACAAAGTCCTGCAGAGCTTCAATTAACTGTAGGGGATGAAGGTGAGTGTCATTAGAAAACTCGTACTGATCGTCAGGTTGTTCAAGTTTGCTTTTTAGCGTTTTTAAAAAAGAAGCACTTTCTTTTGAACGTATTAAATGTGGGAGTTTATCCGTTAATGTGTCGATGGTGCTTGGGATATCCCCTACTAACTCAATTTCCGGCTGATAATGGTGGTCGGCTTGTGCTTGTACATCATCTAAATGAATAATGCTTCTTTGACTTTCTGAGTTCCAAAGAGAAGGAGGGTATTCAATTGGGTCATATCCGATTGTTAAGACGACGTCAGCATGCTTCAATAAGACGTCTCCAGGCTGATTGCGAAAAAGACCTACTCGTCCAAAAAAGTGAGTTTTAAGCTCTCGTGAAACAGCTCCCGCACCTTGGAACGTTTCTACGACAGGAAGGTCATGTTCTGCTACGAGTTGACGGATTGATTCCACTGCTTTAGATTTACTTGCTCTCATACCTAAAAGTAAAACAGGTAGTTTTGCTGTGCGAATAGTGTGTATAGCTTGGGCAACAGCGTCTAAATTAGCAGCGCCAATCGTAGGAGTTTTTAGAAAGGATAGAGTGGAAGCTGATGTTTCGCCATCCATTACATCCTGCGGCAAGCTGACAAAAGATGCTCCTGAAGGAGAAGAAACAGCTTCACGAAAGGCGTCTGTTATCACTTCTGGAACGTTTGCAGCATCTTCTACCTCAACGCTGAATTTGGCGATAGATTTAAATAGTCCTTCATTGTCCATTGATTGATGCGTCTTTTTTAATCGATCTGCTCTTGGAACGGCTCCTGCTAGGGCTACCACTGGATCACCTTCAGAAGTAGCAGTGACAAGGCCAGTGGCTAAATTAGCGGCACCTGGACCTGATGTGACAAGGCAAACGCCCGGCATACCTGTCAATCTTCCCATAGCAGCTGCCATAAACGCAGCATTTTGTTCGTGGCGGCAAACAATTACTTCCGGTCCTTTTTCTTTCAAAACATCAAATACGCCATCAATTTTGGCTCCTGGAATGCCAAAAATATAAGGCACATTCTGATTTGCTAAACTTTCTACTAGTAAATCGGCGCCTTTTTTTGTTTCGGTAGTATCAGCATTACTCATCATGCATTCTCTCCTTTAAGTTTCTTAAATAAGTTTTAAGGCCTACTGATTGAATACCCAATTTGTATGACAACTAACCAAAGGAAAGGAGAAGGTTTTAATTTTCTAAATAAAAAACTTCCCTAATTAATTAGGGAAGCAGAGATGTACCTATTGCGAATAAAACACATCTGTTTTATCTGTAGGTTTATGGTACTTGGGGGATAGCAAGTGAAAGTCCTACGCGGCTCTTATTTGGTATGGTTAAAAAGCTTTTGGTAACGAACAATTTTTTGATCTAGCTTTTGACTTAATTTTAAGATCTCACCGTGAGAATAGCTGCTTGTTTTCTTAGCTAATTGGTAAATATCTGATTGTAAGGCTCGAATTTCTTTTTCTAACTGTGGTTGCTTCATTGAAATCCTCTCCAAGTCAGAATACTTCTATCTTCTATCTTTTATCTAATAGTATGAAATTCCTTCATATTTGTAAAATGTTTTTTGTTTTGAAAAATATGAAATAGGTAAAGAGCTGCTGACAAGCTTTGTCGAACACTTTTTTTACCTATTTTCAACAAATATGATATACTAAGGCTAGGAAAAATGACAATCCGGAGCGCACGTTCAGTTATTCTTAACAAGCGAATGAATTCTTAGCTTTGACAAGTTTAACTTGTAAGGTGAAGAAATTCATCACATAATCTTATTAGATCTGAACCTTGTTAGCCCGGATGAGGATTTGTCGAAAACGATTCACTAGAAAAAACCTTCGAGACCGCCAACTCGGAGGTTTTTTTATTTTTGTGTATGGGAAGTAAAAAAAAGACATAGACTAATAAAGAAAAAGGTCCTGCACCCATAATCGGCCGTAGTTGATTACACCTTGTCCATTTCTGCAAGGAAGCTGTCTTTTTACTATAGGGAAGTGCCGCCAAACACCATTCCCTAAAGACAATCAGCACACGAGCCTTATGGATGAAGAACCCTTTAGACGATACTTATCGGTGATTACTTATTTTACTACTGGAAAAATAGCAAAATAAGAGCGACTATGGCTCCTAAAAGCTCCACGTAAGCCGTTAGGAGCTGAACATTCTCAGCATCTAGGAAAAATGACTTGAGGATTCGTCTCAGACTATCCACCACCTTTTTTTTCCTTGCGTGAGTTCCCAAGGGAAAGAAAGGGGACGACAGTGCTTCTTTATTTTAACAAAAGTAGGAAATGATAAGTAGATTTATTTGAAGTGTAAATTAAAAAAGCATGTAAAATACATGCTTTTTTAATTTGGGTAAATTTCTTTTATGCGTCCGACTTGTCCATCTGTTAAACGAACTTTGATACCGTGCGGGTGAAAGCTTGAATTGGTCAGAATGTCTTTGACCGTTCCGTGTGTAAGTTTTCCAGAACGCTGATCTGCTTTTAAAACAATGTCGACTTCAATTCCAGGGGCTACGTCTTTTCTATTTTGTCCGTTCATTATACACCTGTTCTCTTTCGCTGATTATTCGTTTTTTTGGTTTGTTGACTCGTCAGCTTTTTGGTTGCTTGATTGGTACTGCCGTTCTTAGCTTTACTTGAAGATTGATTTTTCTTATTAGCAAGCTGCTGTTTGATAGCATCTTGAAGGCTAATTTTCTTTTTAAGTTGTTCTGTCATAAAGGTTCCTCCTGAATACGTACATCGTCTGAAAAAATAAAGAAAGTAAGGGAATGAAAAAGCTGACTATCTAGTCAGCTTTTTTTAATTAGAAACAGTGACTTCTTCTACAGGCTGCATAAGTACAGCTTCTTTATCAGGGTACGTTTTTTCAATATGATGTTCTCCCCAAGAGCATAGTGAATCAAGAATGCTTTTTAAAGACCATCCGTAATCTGTTAAAGAATATTCTACTCGAGGCGGCATTTCATTGTACATTTTTCTAACAATGATGCCGTCTGCTTCAAGCTCACGAAGCTGCTGCGTTAATACTTTTTGTGTAACGCGCGGCATAATTCTTTTTAATTCTCCAGGGCGTTTTGTCCCTTTAATTAAGTGGCAAAGAATAACGACTTTCCACTTGCCTCCAATGACTTCTAATGCCGCTTCCACTGGAATATTATATTTTTTCACGTTAACAACTCTCCTTGTTCTAGAGATAACGGTTAAATGCATGGTTTCGCATTTTTTCTGATGTTTATCATACCACTATAGCGCAGAATTTTCTAGGTGTAAGCATTTTTTTAGAATACCCAATAGTTCATGACTTTAGTATTTACGCTTATTGTAACCTCCAGGTACCTATATCACTTGAAAGTGCGTACTTTTTCTTTGGTTTTACATCGCTCATAATAACAATTGTTGATGGCCGGTTAGCGAATATATGAAGGGTACCTAAGCTAATCAGCTGTAAGAGAAGCTATTATAAAAAGTTATTATAACGAACAGGAGGCGTTAAGAAGTGAATACACTTTCACAAACACAACAAAGTAAAAAAAGCGGTGCTTTGCCGCTATTAGCGCTAGCTATTAGCGCCTTTGGAATCGGGACAACAGAGTTTGTTCCAGTAGGTTTATTATCATCGCTTGCAGATGATTTAAATATTTCCATTACACTAGCAGGGTTATTAATTTCAGGGTACGCAATGGGAGTTGCATTTGGAGCGCCCGTATTAACAGCATTAACAAGTAAAATGAGCAGAAAATCATTGCTGATGCTATTAATGGTTATTTTTATCGTAGGAAACTCAGTAGCAGCTTTATCAACAAGCTTTGGGCTGCTGCTTATAGCACGAATTATTACTGCATTTTCACACGGGATTTTCTTTTCTATCGGTGCGACTATCGCTGCTGATTTGGTGCCGGAAGATAAGCGGGCAAGTGCCATTGCTTTAATGTTTACAGGTTTGACAGTTGCAACTGTTACAGGTGTTCCACTTGGTACATTTATCGGACAAGCTTTCGGCTGGAGAGCAACATTTTGGGGAGTAGCGTTACTTGGCGTTATTGCCATTATTGCCAGTGCTCTTTTAGTGCCTAAAAACTTAAAAGAAGCGCCGCCGGCAAAGTTTAGTGATCAATTAAAAATTTTGAAAAACGGGCCGCTTTTACTATCGTTTGCTATTACTGCTTTAGGTTATGGCGGAACGTTTGTAGCTTATACGTATTTAGCACCTATTCTTGAAAAGTTAACAGGATACGCACCAAGCGCAGTTAGTATCTTGCTATTAGTATACGGCGTAGCAGTAGCCATCGGAAATACGATTGGAGGAAAAGCTGCGAATAAAAATCCGTTAAAAGCATTATTTTGGATGTTTTTAATTCAAGCCGTTATCTTAGTTATTTTATCGTTTACTGCATCGTTTAAAGTAGCGGGAACAATTACGATTTTTGCCATGGGCTTATTGGCATTTATGAACGTACCTGGACTGCAAGTGCTGGTCGTGAACTTAGCTGAAAAGTATGTTCCTTCAGCAGTAAACGTAGCCTCTGCGCTGAATATTGCTGCATTTAACGTTGGAATTGCTATTGGTTCTTTTGTAGGCGGCCTGATTGTTGATTCCATTGGTCTTGTTCATACTCCTTGGATTGGAGGAGTGATGGTTTTAGGAGCGGTCTTATTAACCGCATGGAGCCGCTCAATAGAAGCAAAAGCAAAATAAAACAGAGATCATCGCCTTTTGCGATGATCTCTTAGCTATAAAAGGAGAGGAAGCAAATGACTGCATTTCAACATCATAAGGCGTATCGTCGTATGTACAAGGAGAATGAGTTAACGTTAGGTTTGCATATGCCGCTTGAAAATTATCAGTATGCCACGCCTACGATGGAGAAACAAGTAGAGCTCACGCAGCTTGCAGAACAATATGGATTTACAAGCTTATGGTTCCGTGATGTCCTTCTTCAAGATCCATCATTTGGCGATCCAGCCACGGGTCAAATTTATGATATGCTTATTTATTTGACTTACCTTGCCAGTCAAACAAAAGAAATTGCTCTCAGTACATCTGCTATTGTGCTGCCTTTACGCCATCCGCTTCGTGTAGCTAAAGAAATGGCAACCATTGATCAGCTTTTTCCTGAGCGTTTGATTATGGGCGTATCCTCTGGAGACCGTCAAGCAGATTTTCGAGGGTTAGGTATTCCTCATGAAGAAAGAGGAAAGCGATTTGCAGAGGCTTTTCATTATTTAGAAGAAGCGTTAAATAAAGAATTTCCATCTATCCAGTCTGCTTTGGGGTCCATTCAAGGAGCAAATGTTGTTCCTAAGCCAACGAAACGTATTCCAACGATGATCACGGGATACAGCCAGCAAAATATGGAGTGGTTTGCACAGCATGGAGACGGCTGGATGTATTATCCTCGTCATCCGCATTTTCAAGCAGAAGCCATTAAACAGTGGAGAGAACTGGTTGATATCTATCATCCAGGCGTTTTTAAACCTTTTACACAACCTATGCATCTAGATTTGGCAGAAGATCCAAATGAAATGCCAACGCCAATTCGTTTAGGATTTCGAGCAGGGCGTAATACATTAATTGAGCTTCTTTCTATTTATAAAGAAATAGGAGTTAACCATCTCTTTTTTGCTCTTTTTGATAGTAAGCGTCCGGCTGAAGAAGTCATACATGAGCTTGGTGAAGAAGTGCTTCCGCATTTCCCGTCTCATATGTAGCAAACAAAAAGAGGCTGAGACAAAAGCAGTTTACTTAAAGGAAAATCCGAACGATGAATCGTTCGGATTTTTTCATTTATCCAATTCGCTCATCTTTAGATTCCAGATTCCATTGATTTCGTTATGTCTAACTCTTTTTTTATATAGATTTCAAGTTATAGGATATATAAGAAATATGTATTAGAGTTATTGATTCTATGTTCTTTATAATAAAAGTATCCATTATCTCCTTGGGTGATATAAAGTCGAAAGGAGAAACACGATGAGTGTTGCATTTCTATTTCCAGGACAAGGTGCACAATATGCTGGTATGCTTCATGATATAAAAAATAAATGGGGATTAACGACTACGTTTGAAGAAGCAAGTGAGGCTTTAAATCAAGACGTATTATCGTTAGATTCGTCAGAAAAATTAAAATATAATAAAAATGTTCAGATATGTCTTTTTATTGCAGGAGTGGCTACGGCTAGGTCGTTTAAAAACAAAGGTTACTCGCCAGACGTGGTAGGAGGGCATTCAATAGGGGCGTTTGGAGCAGCAGTTATATCTGAAGTGTTATCTTTTAAAGAAGCTCTTTTTCTTGTGGGAAAAAGAGGGGAACTGATGGGAAATGCCTATCCTGATGGTTATGGTATGGGGGTTGTAATGGGACTGCGCGAACATCAGCTTCTCTCTATTGTACATGAAATATCCACCGATGCAGCTCCTGTTTACGTAGCGAATCTAAATGCTCCTGATCAAATAACGCTTTCTGGCACCTTAAAAGCAATTGAGGAAGTTCTTGAAAAAGCATCTAAAAAAGGGGCTAGGAAAACCAAAATGCTTCATGTAACGGTGCCTTCTCACTGTCCTCTTATGGAAGGAGTTTCGAGCGAATTACGAAAAATAATAACGGAAGTGAAAGGAAAAGACCCGATCGTTCCTTTTATAGGTAATTGTAAAGCTCGGAAATTATGGAAAGCTGCTGATATTAAGGAAGATCTGGCAGCGAGTGTTGCCCTGCCCGTCCGTTGGCATGATATGACGGAAGTTATGTATGAAATGGGTACAAGATTATATATTGAAATGGCTCCAGGAAGAGTACTAACGGATTTGACTGCTAAGAGCTTTCCGGAAGCAAGGGCTATTTCTGCAGCCGAATCTACTATGAAATCTGTGTTAATTTTAATGGAGAAAGAAAAAATGTAAGCGCATTAATTTAGGAGTAGAAGAAAGGAGCTAGAACATGAGTGGAATAAAAAAAACTTCAAAATCATGGACAACCCGCCGAGATCAAAAAGCAGCTCGCCTTGCGAAAATAGACCAACTTCTTAAAGGAAAGTTATTGGATAATGAACACATTATTGAAGCGTTAGAATTGCTTATATCACCCGGAGATAAAGTAGTGCTTGAAGGAGACAATCAAAAGCAAGCATCTTTTTTATCAAAGGCGCTGAATGAAGTAAGCGCTGATAAAATAAACGGTCTTCATATGATTATGTCTAGTATTTCACGCCCGGAACACCTCGACATATTTGAGAAAGGAATTGCTGAAAAAATTGATTTTTCGTACGCCGGTGCTCAAAGTCTTCGCGTATCTCAAATGATTGAAGATGGCACGTTGAAAATGGGAGAAATTCATACATATCTAGAGCTTTACGGACGCCTTTTCATTGATTTAATTCCCAATATCGCATTAGTGGCTGCCGATAAAGCGGATGCACAAGGTAACTTATATACAGGAGCAAATACGGAAGAAACGCCGACGATTATCGAAGCAACAGCGTTTAAGGACGGAATTGTCATTGTGCAGGTAAATGAACTTGTTGAAGAACTTCCGCGAGTTGATATTCCGGCTTCTTGGATTGATTGTATCGTCGTGGCCAATCAGCCTTATCAATTGGAAGCTTTATTTACCCGAGATCCTCGTCATATTACAGAGCTCCAAATTCTAATGGCTATGATGACGATTCGAGGTATCTATGAGCGCCACAGCGTACAATCATTAAATCATGGCATTGGCTTTAATACAGCTGCAATTGAGCTTTTGCTGCCTACCTATGGAGAAAAGTTAGGGCTGAAAGGTAAAATATGCAAGAACTGGGCTCTGAACCCTCACCCTACGTTAATTCCGGCTATTGAAAGCGGATGGATTGAGAGCGTACACTGCTTTGGTGGAGAAGTAGGAATGGAACAATACACAGCAGCCCGTCCAGATGTATTTTTTACAGGACGCGACGGCAGCCTGCGCTCAAACCGTGCGATGTGTCAAGTCGCTGGTCAATATGCGGTAGATGCTTTCGTGGGATCAACTTTGCAAATAGATGGAGAAGGAAATTCTTCTACCGTCACATCTGGACGTTTATCAGGGTTTGGCGGAGCGCCTAACATGGGGCATGATCCTAGAGGCCGACGGCATTCTACGTCTGCTTGGTTGGATATGATGAACGATAAGCATGAATTAGCAAGAGGCAGAAAGCTAGTTGTACAAATGGTTGAAACCTTTCAATCAGGAAATGAGCCTGTTTTCGTTGAGTCTTTGGATGCGGTAAATGTAGCTAAACAAGCAAACTTAGCTACTGCTCCTGTCATGATTTACGGGGATGATGTGACACATGTCGTGACTGAAGAAGGAATTGCTTATTTATATAAAGCACAAAGCTTGGAAGAAAGAAAAGCAGCGCTTGAAGCAGTAGCGGGGGTAACGCCTATAGGGTTACGGCACAACCAAAATAAAGTGGAAAGAATGCGCAGAGATGGCTTAGTGGCTTTTCCGGAAGATTTACAGATTCGCCGTACGGAAGCAAAGCGTTCGCTGTTAGCGGCGAAAAGTGTAGAAGATTTAGTAGAATGGTCAGATGGTTTATATAATCCGCCTGCTAAATTTAGGAGCTGGTAAAAAATATGCGTATTCAAGAAGAGCCAAAAACAACTGTGTTTTCTTCATGCCTGATAGCTAAAATGGCAGTTACCGCTTTGGTTGATGAAGCGGTACTTACACCTAAGCCGGGGCTTGTAGATGCAGCAACAACTGGATCTCATCAAGATATGAATATTGAGACGCTGCTAGCCTCTGCTTATGCTTTACAACCGACCTTCTCACAGATTGCATTATATAGTCAAGGAAAGCAGCCGAGTCAGATGCTAAGGGAAGAAATTGCTCGAATTGGACGCGAAGGTGAACAAATTATGTACGCGGCTACGGATGGTGTCAATACACACAAGGGAGCTATTTGGGCATTAGGTCTACTTGCTTCTGCAACAGCGGTTTGCGGTATTCAAGCATCACCTGCATCCATCACAGAAGCTGCAGGAAAAATTGCTCGTTATGCAGATCGCTTTTGTACTCTGCATTCATCTAATGGACTTCGTGTGAAAAAAAAGTATGGCGCAAAAGGAGCGGCTGGAGAGGCGAAGCAAGGATTTCCTCACGTGATTCATATAGGCTTGCCTGCTTTACATAAGGCTCGCAAGCTAGGCATACATGAAACATCAGCGCGGATTGATACTTTAGTAACACTAATCGCCAATCTTGATGATACGTGTATTTTGCATCGTGCTGGTCCAGTTGTATTAGAGGAGGTTAAAATGGCGGCATCCAATGTGTTAGAAGTTGGAGGGGTATCTACATCAATAGGAAAACAGCGGCTGGAAGCGTTAGATCATATTTTTCTATCATCTAACGCTTCTCCAGGTGGAAGTGCAGATTTGCTGGCTGCTGTATTATTTTTAGATCGAATATCTCTTTTTAAAGAATCATAAACGTCTGCAGGGAGGAGTGAGTGGCTAATGGAAACGTTAGTGTTTAAATACAAAGCCGATCGAAAGTTAACTCAGCGCGCACATGTAGGCGTTGTTGGTTCAGGGGATTTAGAAATCTTAATGGTTCCTTCTGATGAAGAACATGCTCACGTATCAGTACGAACAGGAAGTGAAGGGTTTAGTGAAACCTGGAAAGCCGTATTAGATCGGTTTTTTAGTGCTCATATGATTCAAGCGAAAATTGTAATTAATGATTTCGGTGCTACGCCCGGTGTAGTCGCTTTGCGTCTTGCACAAGCTTTGGAGGTGAGTGAAAATGGGAGTGAATAATCAAAGCTTTATTGAGTTAAATGGAAGAGAACGAGCCCAGGCAATCTTAGATCAAGGTACATTTCGTGAGCTGCTCGGCCCTTTTGACGGGATCGAGTCGCCTCATTTACCTAAGCAAAATATTGTTCCTCAAAGCGATGATGGTGTCATCATAGCAAGTGGGCTAATAGCAGGGGAGCCAGCAGTTGTCATTTCAATAGAAGGAGGATTTCAAGGGGGAGGCATTGGTGAAGTATCGGGAGCTAAAATTGCAGGAGCTTTAGAATTAGCTCTTAATAATCACAAAAAAGGTGTTCCTGTTAGACCTGTTTTTCTATTCGATACAGGAGGGGTAAGGCTGCAAGAAGCGAATTATGGACTTTTGTCGATATCTGAAATTGGCTCAGCGGTAGTTGCTCTGCGTGAGCATACACCTGTTGTCGGAGTTATTTCAGGAAATGTAGGCTGCTTTGGAGGAATGTCTATCACTGCTTCACTCTTTAGTTATCTCATTATGACAAAAGAAGCAAGGTTTGGTCTTAACGGCCCGGAAGTGATCGAACAAGAAGCGGGGGTTGAAGAGTTTGATGCAAGAGACCGAAGCTTAATCTGGAAAACGATTGGCGGTATTCAACGCTATGAAACGGGGTTTGCAGATACATTAGCACAGGATGATGTTACTGCTATTCAACGAGCGGTTCAAGAGACGTTTCAAAAAAAAGAAAAAGTAGCTAGTAAAACAGAACAAGTAGATTTTTATAGGCATTTGCTTAGCAAGGTTGATCCTTCAGAAAAAATGGCTCCTTATCAATTTCAAGAATTGTATAAAGCAACAAAAAATGAACATATCCCTTCAGCAGTCTCTTACTCGTTGAACGAAGTTCCAGGTAGCATGCCTAACAGCCGCGGTCGCGTGTGGATTAACGCTTTAATAAATGATGAAGAAGCAGATTTTGAAATTCCTTCCGTTCTTTATAAAGACGCACTGCTAGGAAGAGAAAGGGTCCGATATATATCGGTTGTACCTAATCCTTATAATCGTTTCTTACGTGCACGAAAAGGGGAAGTAGGACTAGATGAAGGATGGGCAATTGCTAAGCACGTTCGTGAAGTAATACAAGAAGATCGAAATCAATCTCCGCGCCCTATAATTGCCATTGTGGACGTACCGAGTCAAGCGTATGGCTATCATGAAGAACTTCTAGGTATTCACTATGCTTGCGCTGCTGCAGCTGATGCTTATGCAGCAGCGCGCTTAGCAGGTCATCCGGTTATTACGTTAATTGTCGGAAAAGCAATTTCAGGAGCATTTTTGGCTCATGGATACCAATCGAATCGAATTTTGGCTTTAAAAGACGAAGGAGTGAATGTTCACGCCATGTCCAAACAGTCGGCAGCGCGCATTACTAAAAGAAGTATAAAAGAACTTGAGGAAGCTTCAAAGAAAGTCCCGTCCATGGCTTATGATATTAAATCATTTGCTTCACTTGGCGCTTTATATGAGCTGGTTAGCGGTATTCAAGCAGAGCAGCCCACAGAGCGCGACGTTCAAATGATTCAAGATATTTTAATTGGAGCAGTAGAAGATGTTCGCTGTGAAGGTGTATACGATTTAAGCAGCCGGCTGCACAGTGAGCAAGCAAGAAAGGAAGGGCGAAAAGCTTCTTTATGGGTAAGAGGTGAGTTGGAAAAACAATGGAATATATAGCTCATGATTTGCTTCAGTTAAAAGAGGAAGCAAAGCTTATCAGTTATACACCTATCCCCCAGTGGGTGGAATATTCATTAGCCAAGGCTCCATTTGTAGTGGTAAGGCGTGCTGTTCACCGAGATAAACTGATACCTATTGGAGTAAGAGGAGAACGAAGGAATCAGCGTTTTGGTGCTTTTTTATCTGAGGAGGCCATTAAACGAACAATTAGGCCGGAAAATCTCGTTTCATTTTTTCAAAACGCCCAGTCTAGAAACATGCCAGCTATACGCGCTTTGGAAGAGGTGGCTATTATTTTTGAAAAATTTGCGTGGGGACCAACCGGCAGTGTAGGGTTCGAGCTTGCAAGCGGTGAAGAAGTTGTCACGACAACCAGTGATTTAGATGTACTTATTCGCCTTTCTTCTTATTTGTCGGTGAAACAAGCGGAAATGATAGTCAGTAAGCTAAAGAGATGCCCAGTTTCTGTAGATGTACAGGTAGAAACAGAAAAAGGAGCCTTTTCTCTAGCGGAATACGCAAAAGGCGAAGAGACGCTGCTTCTGCGTACTGTATATGGTCCTGCCTTAGTAAAACTGAATCAATTAGCATAAAAGACGGATGAGGGATTTGCACCTTTTCCGTCTTTTCTGTCAATACCAGCTTTTTTCTTGGCTTAACAAACGCTTGGCTTCAAGAAAAAATATTTGAATAAACTTTTTGGTGTTAATGCGAATCGGCAAAATTTTAGAATCTCCCTGCAGTTCTTTCATTTTTTTACGAACGGCTGTAAAGTCAAAAAACTTAGAAGCATAATTTTCAAACTTTGGATTTGAAAAATCTGTTAATCCAATAGAAGCAAAGTGATTCAGTGAGTGAGTAACTGCTCGTCTTATTCGCTGTTCACAAGCCTTGGTTTCACGATTAATTTCAATAGAAGACGCGTGAGCTCCCAATTTTTTCTCAGCGACATTCACAAAAATAGTTTTTAGAGAAGGGAAATGTTTTTCCACACTTTCTCTTTGGTCATAAGTGTACAGAAACTGTAAAATATCCAGTAAATCTTTTGCACCATTTTCTCCTACAATACCTAATTCGGCTAATAAGAATTTCCCTACATCGTATAGATGGGCTTGTTTCGTTATCGGCTGGCTTGAAGGGGGAGCGTGATGGGCTGTCGCTAAACTATTCAAGGAGGTTTTAATATCATCGATTGATTTCTCAAGAGAGATTCGTTCAATTACTTTTCGAATAACCGTTAAAATTTCAATTCGATTAATTGGTTTTGTAATATAGTATTCAATTCCTAATGAATAGGCTTCTCCTATTAATTCTTTGGACTCTACCTGTGAAATCATAATCATTTTTCCTTTAAATGAATCTTTTAAATGACGGATCGTTTCGATTCCATCTCGTCCTGGCATAAGTAAATCAATAAATAAAATATCAATTTGCTTTAAATTTAACGTAGAGGCATCTAAAAAGCTGCCGTCTACGACTTCTTCTACAACTTCTCCTAAATCCTCATCTTCAATCAGCTGACTGAGCGTTGAACGAATGGCTGAATCATCATCTGTAATACAAAATCGCATAAACTCATCCTTTCTGAATTAGACTACAAAGAGGTATTTGAATGATAAAAATCATCCCTTTATCTCCTTGTTTAGCTTCAATCGTACCTCCAAGTTCTTGAACAATATCTCTTACGTAAGAAAGGCCAATTCCAGTAGAGGGATTTCCAAATTGATCGTATTTTGAGGTGAAACCAGGTTCAAAAATAGCTTTTTCGTACTTCAAAGGCACGCCAGGACCATCATCTTGTACATGAAATTCTACAAATTCAGCTTGTCTATGTACGGATAAAACAATCATTCCCTCATCTTTAATCGCCTCCACTGCGTTTGCTACCAAGTTATTAATGATCGATAAAATTGTGTAAACGTGGTAGCTGAAATGTTCCCCGGTGACAGAGGAAAAAAAGCTAATTTGTTTGTGAAGAGAATCGGCATATTTTTTGTTGATGCGTACGATCAGCTCGATTAATTCCTCTGCTTTCATATAATTTTGGAAACTTTCATTTGAAATTGTTTTAGATAAGCCCGCAAAAATACGCTGGTTGTCTTTTTTTACTTCGTGAATATCTCCGGCAATCCGAAGCGCTTTTTTACTGAGCGATTGGTTAAGCACAGAATGATCTTTTTCCTGCTGATGTAATACACGGTATAAATCGTACGAGGCTTTTGTAATCACTTCTGTATTATGAAGGGTCTTTTTTAAATGAACGGTTTCTTCATAAAGGCTTGTAATAAGCATTAGCATGTGCTCATTTTGTTTGCGAATTTGACGTTCTCGTGACTGTGATTCATAAATTGTCATCATATTAAAAAAGCTAAGTACAATGAAGCTGTGAGCAAAAGCAATAACGGCCATGTCGGATAATGAATCGATATGAATGGTTGTGTGCAAAACGATATACTGCGCAGTTAGTTCGACTATATCAGCAGCTATTTCAATGATGAGTCCAATTAATCCAATCACAATAGCACTATAGTTCATGCGGCTTACTTTAAAAATAAAAAATAAAAGTGCATACGTAAAGTAAAAGAAAAACGTAGGGTAATGCGTATGTGCAGAAGCCGCAAATTGAAAATGATCGAGCGTGATATAATCGAGCATGATGCGAAAGAGAACGACGCTTAAAGCGGTTAACAAGCCGCCAGATAAAACGGTTTTCCGTTTTAAAAGCAATAGGAAAAAGAAAAATGTTGGAGCTCCAAATGTAATTCGAAATGTTTCATTTAACGGATAAAATTTTAGCTCTCCCGCCAGCGGAACAGTAATGAGCATGAGCAATAAAATGTACGGATCTTTTCGAATGAAAGATTTAAAATTCAGATAATTACACCTCCTGAAGTGATTCGTGAATTAGTATACATTGTGACAGCGTCCAGCACAATGGAGAAGAGTACCAAAGATAAAAATATAATTCCAAAAAGTTTTGTAGGTTTTTGTATGCTCTCGTAGGTTGCATTGTACATTAAAAACGAAAATGAAATCCCGCTTTATGAAAGCGCTTTAAAATAAAAAGTTAATGAAGTGATGAGGTGATTTTAATGAAAAGAGAAATTGAACAGGAAATGTCTTACTTACAGGTCACTGCAAAAGAGCAGTTACACGAGTGGGTAGAGCAAATAAAAGAATTTTCGTCAGAAGGAAAAACGGCTGATTATATCCCCGCTCTGAAAGATATGGACTCGTCTCAATTAGGTATTTGTTTGATTGGTGCTGACGGAATGGTTATCCAGTCTGGGGATTATGAAGCGGTATTTACTCTTCAAAGTATTTCTAAAGTCATTAGCTTTATAGCAGCTTGCTTATGCTGCGGCATTCCCTACGTACTAGAGAGAGTAGATGTAGAGCCAACTGGAGATGCATTTAATTCTATTATAAGACTGGAAATGCATAAACCAGGAAAGCCGTTCAATCCTATGATTAATGCCGGTGCTTTAACGGTTTCATCTCTTTTATCTGGAGAGACGGCAAAAGAAAAACTAAGCTATTTGTTTGATGTAATAACAATGCTTACTGGGAAAACACCACTCATTAATGAAACCGTCTTTGAATCAGAATGGCAAACGTCTCATCGAAATCGTGCGCTTGCCTACTATTTAAAAGAAACAAACTACTTACAAGGAGAAGTAGAAGAAGTTCTAGAGGTTTACTTAAAGCAGTGCTCAATTGAAGTAACGACTGAAGATATTGCGCTGATCGGATTAATTCTATCATTAGACGGATATCATCCAGTGTTTCACAAACAAGTAATTCCAAAAGAAGTAGCTAAATTAACAAAAGCGCTTATGCTTACATGCGGTATGTATAATGCCTCAGGAAAGTTTGCGGCATTTGTTGGTATGCCAGCTAAAAGCGGTGTATCAGGAGGAATCATGTCATTGGTGCCACCTAATACGAAAAAGCAGTCTCCATTTCCAGACGGATGCGGTATCGGAATTTACAGTCCAGCTATTGATGAGTACGGGAATAGCGTAAAAGGCGTTACGCTGCTAAAAAAAATCGCAAAAGAATGGGATTTGAGTATTTTTTAGTCTATTTACGTACTATTCATTCGCTTCAATAATATAAACACCAAGAGAAAAAACTTTCATGTTTTGCATTTGTTCTACCAAATTTTTTAATGAGGTGATAGGCGTGCAACAAGCAATCGAAAGTGTAATTAGTGTCATCAATGATTTTTTTTGGTCGAATTTATTAATTATTTTACTTGTATCAATCGGTATTTATTTTACGATCCGCTCTCGTTTTTTGCAGTTTCGCATGTTGAAAGAAATGGTACTTGTTTTGAAAGAAGGACGAGCGGCTAAAGATGGGGGAGTCTCCCCGTTTCAAGCTTTCTGCATAAGCATGGCAGCTCGAGTAGGAACAGGAAATATTACCGGTATAGCGATTGCTATTGCTCTTGGTGGCCCGGGTGCTGTATTTTGGATGTGGATTATTGCCATTATCGGTTCAGTATCAAGTTTTGTAGAAAGTACACTCGCTCAAATCTATAAGGTAAAAGGGTCAAACGGATTTCGAGGAGGACCCGCTTACTATATGGAAAAAGGGTTAAATAAAAGATGGATGGGCGGGCTATTTGCTGTACTCATTACACTGTCATTTGGCCTGGTGTTTAACGCTGTGCAATCTAATACGATTACGCTGGCATTTGAGAACTCTTTCGGAACGAGCCGCTTATTGATTGGGATTATTATGACAGTTATATTTGCGATAATTATTTTTGGCGGGATCAAACGCATCGCTAAGATATCGGAATACATCGTTGTCGTATTAGCCGTTTTATACATTGGAATGGCTCTGTTCATCATCTTTAAAAATATTGATCAAATGCCTGCCGTTCTATCTCTAATTGTGAAAAATGCATTTGGATTTGAACAGGCGCTTGGGGGATCAATTGGTGCAACGTTAATCACCGGAGTAAAGCGCGGACTGTTTTCCAATGAAGCAGGGATGGGAAGTGCTCCCAACGCGGCGGCAACTGCAGTGACGAGTCACCCAGTTAAACAAGGTCTTATCCAAGCATTTGGTGTCTTGACGGACACACTTGTGATTTGTACAAGCACAGCATTTATCGTTCTCTTATCCCCCGCCTATAAGCAGGGACTAAGCGGCATTGAATTAACGCAAGCTTCTCTTAGTACACATATCGGTTCTTGGGCATCAGGATTTTTAGCTATCATGGTATTTCTATTTGCTTTTAGTACGTTAATTGGCAATTATTATTATGGAGAAACGAATATTGAATTTTTAAATTCAAATAAGATGTGGCTTTGGTCTTATCGTGTAGGTGTTTTAGCGATGGTTATTTTTGGATCGGTCGCTCAGCTTCAGCTTGTATGGAATTTGGCAGACTTATTTATGGGGATGATGGTAGTGGTGAACTTAATTGCTATTTTTCTATTATCGAAAGTGGCGTTTTCTGCCTTGCATGACTATACTCAGCAGAAAAAGGCAGGAAAAAATCCAGTCTTTTATAAAGATGCGTTAGAAAACAATCAAAATATTGAATGTTGGGAAAGAGAATCGACTTCCTCCCCTTCTGAAAAAGAGAATATTATCTAAAAAAAGTTCAGCCAGTTGGCTGAACTTTTTTTATGCGTTTTTCTTTAATTCAGTTTGCGTAGTGCCTTGAGAAAATAATGTTTCTTTCACGCCATTTGTTGCTGCTTTGGTTTTTGCAGCAAAGATTGGATTTAAAATAAAAACTACGAGTAGGTTAGATAATAATCCCCAGAACCCTTCATAAAGGCCAAATGAATTTCCTGTGGCATGAACGGTAAACGTTACAACCAGCCCTACTACTAATCCAGCAATCGTACTTTCTTTCGATTGATTTCTCCAAAACAGGCTGATAACAATAGCCGGGAAGATTTGTACCATGCCGGATACCCCTAGTAACTGTAGGGAAACAAGTGCTTGTGGGAATAATAAACCGAATAAAAGTGCCAGTCCAATAACAACAAAAACCATAGAACGAGTAACCATTGTTAATGTTTTACCCTGTACATTTGGATTAATTAAATCTCTAAATATATTATTTGCAAATAAGTTAGACGCTCCGATCGCCATGATAGAACATGGAATTAATGAAGCAAGAGCAATCGTTGCATAAGCTAACCCTTGGCCAATGCCACCATATGAATATTGAATCAAGGTTAATAATGCTAATCTAGGATCCGTTGTATCTTGAGGTAATACTTGATAAGCAATAAACCCTAAGAAGATCACTAGAATTAAAACAATATTGTAAAGAGGTAAGAAGACAGCATTTTTACGAAGCGAATCTGCACTTTTAGCAGTGAAAACACCTGTAGCAGCGTGGGCCCACATGAATAAAGCTAAAGCAGATACGAGTGATGCTGTAATAAACCATGGAATGCCCTTAGGTCCTTGTGTTGGGATCGTTAATAGCTGAGGTGCATCCTTTGCAACATTGTCAATCATGTTGCCCCAACTTCCAAAATGCATAATTGGCAGAGAAACAACCATAAATAACATAATCGCCCATACTAAAATATCTTTAATAATTGCCGTATAAGTGGGACCTTTAATTCCGCTGAAAAAAGTATAAAGAGCCACAAGAAAGAATGAAAGAATAACGACAGCTTTTACATTAATGTAGCCAGTTCCTGCAACGCGAAGAGTATCTTGAATACCGCTAAGCTGAAGATCGATATATGGAATAAGCATCAATACACCTACTATGGCAATTAAAGAGGAGAGAAATTTACTGCTAAAACGTTCTCTAGCATAATCAGCAAGTGTAGTAAGTTTGTGCTTTTTAGCAACAGTCCAAAGTTTTGGAAGAAAAAAGTATGAAATTAAAAAGGCTAAAACAGAGTAAGGAATGGCAAAAAATGCGATGCTTCCTCCTTGATAAGCTGTACTTGTAAGACCTAGGAATGTATAAGCAGTATATAAATCTGCTCCTACTAAAAGCCAGACGAGCAGGCTTCCAAAACGTCTTCCCCCTACAGCCCACTCTTCAACGGAGCTTCTAGATGATTTGTCACGTCCTGCTATAAAGCCAATGGCGATAACGACAAGAACAATTGCTGATGTGATTAAAAGTGCGGTTAAATTTCCTTGCATTATTCAATGTCCCCCCAAGATTTTTGTAAACGATAAATGATAAATGTACACACAGGCGTTAAGAAGACCCATAAAAATAACCATAAATGCAAAATAGGTAACCCAAAAATAATTGGATGAATGTTATTTACAAAAGGTAAAAAAGCGAATTGAGCAATAAACGGAATGATGAATAAAATAAATATTATGAATTTTCTGTTCATTTTTTACTCCTCCTCTAAAATTTATCTAACAATGTTCACTATGATAGCAAGTCTGACATAGTAAAGCAATAAGTTTTTTGAAAATTTCGTTATAAATTACGAAAATTTTTTTAGAAAAACAAAAAAAGGGTATGAGAAGAAGATATTTGAAATGATTAGGGAAGAAAAAAGCAGGGGAGAACCTAAGCGCAGTTGCCTTTGAAACAAAAAAAGAACGGAAAAGAAGAAAGGTAGTTTTCTCGATGAGATAAAGTATATTGCTATTGCATTAAAGAAAAAGAATTTGTATGTTCAAATATAGATTTATGGAAGCTATAAAAACGAGCAAATAAAAAAACTAGACAATAAGTGCTTGTCTAGTTCCACCACTCTGTCAATGGTCCTTTGTCGCCATAAACAGGATCTGTTGTAGGAATAGGTACTTGTGCAATTTCATCAAATACGTGAGGGCGATCCGTTTGTTTTCCTGTTCGTAAGTTGTAATCCATGCCCTCTGGATAAGCTCCAACCACTTTAAAATCAGCAGTTGACTGCAGACGCATATGTCCTGTACCTGCAGGGAGTACGAGTACATCCCCAGCATGCACCACGATATTTTCTCCCATATGTCCACCTAGTTTTAAGCGTGCAGATCCGCTAATTACACCTAGTGCTTCATGAGAATTGCTGTGGTAATGGTGAAAATCATATATGCCGCCTACCCAGCTGTTTTTCCAGTTGTGAGAATTAAAAATGCTCTCTACTTTCTCTTTCTTACTAATAAATACGTGTTCATACAACAAAACTGGAAGACGAGGGTGATTTGGAATGGTTCCGTCGTCATCAAAATAAAGAACTTTTACATTTGCATAATTCATAAGCATCCCTCTAACAATCTTTTTTCGTAATTTTCCCTGTTTTTTGCTTGCGTAAACAGAGAAGTTTGCTCGAAGTACTTCATTCGTTGCGAAGTGCATGATATGTAGGTGTTAACGTTTTCCCAAAAGAAGTCTCCCACTTCAAGCGTAGCTAAGTGGTGGGCAGTTTACTTTAGTATCTTTTCTTCATATTGTATATAAGTAAAGGGGCTAGTGCAAGAATTCTATGGATATATAGATGTTAATTCGTATTTTGTAAATGAATAATATATATTAATATAATTTTTAGAAGATGATATGCTCGTGAAGTAAAAGAATCAAATAATAAGCAAGGTTAGAGTTTTAGTTGTTTTTTGTAATTAGGAAGAGATTTTAAGAAGATTTATTCGGAATTTTACGAATAATTCATTACTTTTGTAAAAGTAATGTAAACATTTTTGTGTATTGAGTAATAGTAATGAATGTTATATACTGATAAAAAATATATTCCTATATGTGACTGGCGCAACATGGATGACCATGGGGGAGCATATAGCGTATAAGCCGCGCGCCTGGGCAAACACTTGAGAAAATTTCGCAAGTGTTTTTTTTATTTTCCTAGGGAAGAGGAGTAGATTTGGATGAGCAATATGCAAAGGAAGATGGGAACATTTGCTTTAACCATGACAGGCATAGGTTCGATTATCGGTTCAGGATGGCTGTTTGGAGCATGGAAAGCAGCTCAAATTGCAGGACCCGCGGCTATTTTTTCATGGGTTATTGGAATGGTAGTTATTTTGACCATTGCCCTATCGTACGCTGAACTGGGCGCGATGTTTCCGCAAGCAGGGGGGATGGTTAAATATCCTCAGTATTCACACGGATCATTTATTGGATTTTTGGCTGCTTGGGCTAACTGGATTTCAATCGCTTCAACGATAACAGTGGAGGCTATTGCATCTGTGCAATATATGAGTACTTGGCCGTGGAAATGGGCTCGCTGGACTCATGAATTAGTAGACAATGGCATTTTAACGTCCAAGGGGTTGGCAGTTGCGTCTCTGTTATTATTCATTTACTTTTTTGTGAACTATTGGACGGTAAATCTCTTTGCTAAAGCAAACTCATTTATTACGATTGTTAAATTAATTATTCCTGGTTTAACGGCAGGGGCTTTATTTTTTGCTGGTTTTCATAGCGGGAACTTTTCAAGTGAGCATGGGGTAGCACCTTACGGATGGGCGAGTGTTTTAACGGCAGTGGCAACATCAGGTATCGTGTTTGCATTTAATGGGTTTCAAAGTCCTGTAAATATGGCAGGAGAAGCAAAGTCACCTAATAAATCGATTCCGGTAGCTGTAATTGGTTCAATTTTTATTGCTGGAATTGTATACATTATATTACAAATTGTTTTTATCGGAGCAGTAAGTCCGTCATCAATTGCGGATGGATGGAATCATTTGAATTTTAATTCTCCTTTTGCTGATTTAGCGATTGCGCTTGGAATTAACTGGCTAACAATTGTGTTATACGCAGATGCATTTGTTTCTCCTTCCGGCACAGGTGCTACATATACGGCAACGACTTCTAGAATGTTATACGGGATGCAGCAAAATGGATATTTGCCAAAGATATTTGGTACTCTTCATCCACTTTACAATGTCCCGCGCCCAGCTATGTGGCTAAATTTAGCAGCCTGCTTTTTGTTTCTCTTTTTATTTAGAGGATGGGGTGTCTTAGCAGAAGTGATCTCAGTAGCGACGCTTATCTCCTATATTATGGGCCCTGTAGCGCTTATAACATTAAGAAAAACGGCTTCACACTTTTACCGTCCATTTTATTTAAAAGGGGCATCAGTTATTGCGCCATGCGGCTTCGTTTTTGCTTCTTTGACGCTTTACTGGGCAAGGTGGCCACTTACAGGTGAAGTGATTTTTATTATGGCAATTGGCCTGCCAGTTTATTTTTATTACCAAGCGAAAAATAAATGGGTGGGCTTTAAAAAAGAATTTTTAACCGGGGCTTGGATGCTTATCTATTTAGCGTGCATGATTTTTATTTCCTACATAGGAAGCGAAAAATTCGGAGGCAAAAATATTTTACCTTTCGGATGGGATATGCTAGTGATTGCTTGCGTATCATTAGCCTTTTATTACTGGGGAATTAAAAGTAGCAAATCTAACCGATATATGAAAGAAGCTGAACAAATCAATCAAGAAAATTTTAAATCTAAATAAAAAACACGAGCCGGTGCTCGTGTTTTTATTTAGATGAATGGAGAATTTAGACTTAGTTTTTATCAAAATATTGTAAAAAACATAGATTTTAAGGTTTAAGGATTTACACAGAGGGAACCTTTATTTGGGATAAAGTTCTAAAAAAACAAAATAAAGGGGATTGGACAGCTGTGAAAAAAATGAATGTTTTGGCTTTGGTTTTTGTACTTATGCTAGTATTAGCGGCTTGTAACAGTTCTAAGGAAACGGGAGGATCCACTTCAGCTAAAAATAAGGCGATTGAAGCATCTATTGACAGCGCTTCTTATATTTTAGTAGATAGTGATGAAGGAGCTACAAGTGAAGAAAAGGAGCTGTTGAAAGTTGATTTAAAAGTGAAAAATGTATCCAAAAACAGTATATCTTTATCGGATTACGACGGTGTGTATTTATATGAAGGAGATGAACAATTATCTCCAAAAACGGGAGTGAACAGTAGGGAACTTGGACTAGAAAGCAGTTCATCTGACAAGATTGGCGCTGGGAAGCAAAAAAAATTAATGTTCGTCTTTGAAGTCAAAAAAGATAAAAAGTACAAAATTGGGCTTCAGCCAAAATCATCTGATTATGATGAAGAAATTGACGAAGTAACATTAACACTGGATACGAAGAAATACGCGAAAAGCTATAATAAGCTGCAAGACCCAGAAAAAGCTCTGCAAGCTTACACGGAAGTTCTTTACTTAAACAAAGAAAATGTAGATTATGATAAATACGTAACAGCGGACAAAACAGCTGTCATAGAAGAACAGAAAAAAGCGTTTAATGAGGAATTAAAAGGTGCGTTTTCTAATAGTTTAACCGATAAAGCAAAAAAAGATTTTTTTAACATGTATAAAGATGTTTTGAAAGAAAAAGCAAGCGTAAAGACAAATGTGATTGCCAATGCAAATAATAAAGCTGTAGTAGAAGTGGAGTACACTACTGTTAATTTATCAGACTTATATTCATACGTATCGCAGCTTAAGAGAGCATATACAGATGAAACAAAAGATTACGATACAAAACACTCTGAAGAGTTTGCGGCTTCTAAATTCAAAGATATTGTAAATGAATTAGAAACGAAAGAAGGAAGTCGTCCGCTACGAATTTTTATGGTGAAAGAAGATGGGAAATGGACTGTGAAGTCAAGTGACCTATACAGTGACTCTTTAGGTAAAACGTTTGGATCGAGCTACATTCGATAGACAAAAAGGAGGCTAGGACAAAAATAGTTGAGCCCAAGTAAAAAACGAACCATTCATCAATCTGTTTGATGAGTGGTTCGTTTTTTGCGATGGTGCATATCGTTTTATTTGTTTCGTTCCTTCTAGCAGTTGATTGGAGGGCAAGGCGAAGACTCCTGCGGGAAAAGCGGAACAGGTGAGACCCCGCAGGAGCGAAAGCGACGAGGAGGCTCAGCGCCCGCCCGCGGAAAGCGAAGCCTTGCACGGAAATCAATTGCGGTGTCATAAGCAGTCCAGCTCATGTATCTCATTTGTTCGTCTTTCAATTGGATTTATTTCGTTATGTCTCAACCTCTTTTTTGTTTTCTGTAAATAAATCAACGAGTTTTTTGTAAAGCTAAATTTATCGAAATATGCTAGTATAGGTTCATTCATTCTTTTATTCTTATTATGATAGGCATCAATGGAGGTTCTTACTAATGAAAGCAAATTATTGTAAAGATACAAAGGCCGTTCGAACGAGCCGCATTTTCCCTAATGATATTAATAATCACAATACGTTATTTGGCGGAAAATTAATGAGTGATATTGATATGATTGCGTCCATTTCAGCTTATCGTCACAGTCGTACAGAGTGTGTGACGGCTTCAGCAGACTCTATTCACTTTCTGCACCCTATTACGCCTCAGGATTCTGTATGTTTGGAGTCATACGTATCATGGACAGGTCGTTCATCCATGGAAGTGTTTGTGAAAGTGATTAAAGAAAATTTAAAAACCGGGGAGCGTCAAATTGCAGCTACATCATTTTTAACTTTTGTGGCAATGGATGATGATGGAAAGCCCCGCGCAGTACCGGAGCTTATTCCAGAAACAGAAGAAGAAAAATATCTGTTTCAAACGGGGGCAGATCGTGCTGCCACACGTAAACAAGTGCGTAAAAAAAGCAATGAACTAGCCTCAGTGTTGGATTTAGGACAACCTTGGTAGCATAAAAGAGAGGCTGAAAAGTATTTTAGCTCAAGTGAAAAACGAACCACTGATCAACACGTTTGATTAGTGGTTCGTTTTTTTTGTTATGGTGAACGTAGGTTTCAGCTGTTTCGTTCTTTCTAGCAGTTGATTGAAAGGAGAGGTGAAGTCTTCCAATCAACTGCGGTGTCACAAGCGGTTCAGCTTATGTATCCCATTTGTTCGTCTTAGGATTGGATTCATTTCGTTATGCCTCATCCTCTTTTTTATATTTGATGAATCTTTCCTCCTAATCGAGAGGAGGAAACAAAATTATATGAAATTTATTTTCGTTCATGGTAATATGAATTTAATATAATTTTCTAAAAAGTTTAAAAAGTACAACATTTATAAAGAAAGGTGTCGTGTCTAATGGTAACAGTAGAAGCAGCAGAAAGACAAAACAGCAGCACTGCCCTGCGCCGTGATGTAAAATTTCTCGGTCAATTGTTAGGGAAAGTTCTGGTTCACCAAGGTGGAGAAGAACTGCTCAACAAAGTAGAAAAAATACGCGAAGTGGCAAAATCACTTAGAGAAAACAAAGATGAAGCCATCTATAAAGAAATAAAAAATGAAATCGTTACTCTTGAACAGCCGATGCGCGCGCAGGTTATTCGGGCATTTGCCGTTTATTTTCATTTAGTTAATATTGCAGAGCAAAATCATCGAATTCGTCGCAGACGGGAATATCAGCAGCAAGAAGATTCTATTATGCAGCCGGGTTCATTGGAAAGCGCCGTTGTTTCGCTTAAAAATAATGGCGTGGCGCCAGATGTAATTGCTAACTTGCTTCAAACTTTATCACTTGAGCTTATCATCACGGCACATCCAACAGAAGCCACTAGACGAAGTGTCCTTGATATTCATAAACGAATGGCTGAGCTTCTGAAAAACTTGGATAATTCAACGTTAACAAAACGTGAACGTACAGAAATTGAAGAAAGACTGTTTAGCGAAGTGTTAATTTTATGGCAAACAAATGAACTGCGAGATCGCAAGCCAACCGTAATGGATGAAGTATCCAATGGATTATATTATTTTGATGAAACGTTATTTGAAGTGCTTCCTCAACTTCATCAGGAATTGGAAAATTCATTGCAGGAGAATTACCCCGAAGAAAATTGGAAAGTGCCTAATATTCTTCGATTTGGTTCATGGATTGGCGGAGACCGAGATGGAAATCCAAACGTAACTCCTAAAGTAACGTGGCAAACGCTTGTCAAACAAAGGAAGTTAGCTATTCGTAAATATAAAGAGTCGCTTACTCAATTGAGACAAAGGTTAAGTCAGTCTACAAAAAGAGTCGCAGTTTCAGATAATCTTCTTGATTCTATTAATCAAGAAATATCGCTGCTGCCTGAGAAAAAGCGATGGAGAATCAAACACGAAGTATATCGCTGCAAGCTTACGATTATGCTTCATAAATTAAATTTAGTTGGAGAGTCGGAAGCAGGTTATCAAAGGTCGGAAGAACTTTTACAAGATTTGTTTCTCATCAAAGATAGCTTGCAAAAGCATCAGCCTCAAGATTATCAGCTGAAAAGCTTGTGTAAATTAATTCGCCAAGTTGAGCTGTTTGGATTTCATTTAGCAACGCTTGATATCCGTAATCACAGCGGAGAACACGA
Organism: Priestia sp. 3CA3; assembly: GCF_056836725.1. Taxonomy (NCBI): domain Bacteria; kingdom Bacillati; phylum Bacillota; class Bacilli; order Caryophanales; family Bacillaceae; genus Priestia; species Priestia sp. 3CA3. The sequence goes on along the minus strand of NZ_JBXENJ010000003.1, from coordinate 292,600 downwards.
AGCGGCAATCAAAGAAATTTTCCATGCTGTTTCTTTAGCTGAAGATTATTCAGCGTTAACAGAAGAGAAAAAAGTTGAGCTGCTAGGGAAAGTTCTTCAAGACCCAAGACCTGTGCTATCGTTTGTAGAGAATTACTCTAAAGAAACGCAGCAAGTAATTGAAGTATTTAACATGATACATCGAGCACATAAAGAATTTGGAGAAAGATCCATTGAAGTCTACTTAATCAGTATGACGCAGTCTGCAAGTGATTTGTTAGAAGTCATGGTACTTGCCAAAGAAGCGGGTATTTACCGCCTTCATGCAGATGGCCGCATTGAAAGCAAGTTAAATATAGCTCCGCTGCTTGAAACGATCGATGATCTCACAGCAGGTCCTAAGATTATGGAACAGCTATTTCAATTAGATTTTTATCGAGAGCACTTAAGAAAACAGAAGGATTTGCAGGAAATCATGCTTGGCTACTCAGATGGAAGCAAAGATGGCGGAACGCTTACCGCTAATTGGAAGCTCTACAAAGCGCAGCAGGAAATTCACGATATGGCGAGGAAGTATCAAGTTCGTCTGAAGTTTTTCCATGGCCGAGGAGGCTCACTAGGCCGAGGAGGAGGCCCGTTAAACCGAAGCATTTTATCTCAGCCTGTTGAGACGCTAGGAGACGGTGTTAAAATTACAGAGCAAGGAGAAGTTCTTTCTTCTAGATACTCTTTATATGACATTGCTTACCGAAGCCTTGAACAAGCGGTCTCAGCTCTTCTTACAGCGGCAGCAAATGTTTCTCAAGAAGCTGAACAATGTGATATTCGTACACATGAATGGGAAGAAACAATGGACGAGATTTCAACTGCTTCGTTACGTAAGTATCAAGAGCTTGTTTTCAACGATGCAGATTTTTTAACCTACTTTAAACAAGCTACACCTCTTCCTGAGCTCGGGGCTTTAAATATTGGGTCACGTCCAATGAGTCGAAAAGGAAGTGATCGCTTTGAAGACTTGCGAGCAATTCCATGGGTATTTGCATGGACGCAAAGCAGACAGCTGCTTCCAGCCTGGTACGCTGCAGGTACGGGCTTACAGCATTTAGTAGAGAAATCCGGAGATATACAGCTTCTTCAACAAATGTATAAAGAATGGCCATTTTTCCGCTCGACCGTCGATAACCTGCAAATGGCTTTAACAAAAGCAGATTTAATGGCAGCAAAAGAATACACAGAAATGGTACAAGATCCGGTTATTTCAGAGAGGATTTTTACCGCTATTAAAAAAGAGTATAATGTTACGAAAGAAATGATTCTTCAAATCACCGGGCAAAAAGAATTAATGGATCATCTTCCTACGATTAAAGAATCTATTAAATTACGAAATCCGTATGTGGACCCTCTAACCTTCTTGCAAGTTAAGGTTATTTCCAAGCTGCGTGAAGATGAGGCTGAAACGTTAAATGAAGAACTTTTAAAAGAAGCATTATTAACGATTAACGGCATTGCAGCAGGATTGCGTAACACAGGCTGATGATACCAAAAGACACCTCAATAAAACAAAAGAGGTGTCTTTTGTTCATTCTTCTCACATAAAGAACTGCCTGTCAGTTCCTTCTCTTTTAAAGAGAACTTCCGTCTGTTAAATAGGCACTGAGAAAAATCAGTGATAAAATAGAGAAGAACTGGTAATATTCTACAAACAAGTGCTAGTGGTGGGGTAACTAGATTGAATATGGAGGACGAGGACAATGGTAAAAAATTCGCAAATCTTCATTGAAGCTGACTCCGAGAATTCTGTATTTATTGGACTGGAATTTTGTGAGTATACACAAAAAATGAATCCTACTTGTTTGTCCAAACAGCATATAAATGTGTTTATTCATCCGGAAGAACTCACTGTGGAATTTAAGAAAACAAAAAGTGATAGAACTATTGATGATTTCCATCTGATGCATATCGTTCCGGTTCATTGCTTTAATTATTTATTATGTTCGATTTCGCAAGGTATTGTTACAGATGTTCAGCTAAAAGCGGTTGGTCATCAAGGAGAAACGTTGTTTGAAGAAAATCTTACATTGAAGTTTCATGAAAAAGCGACGGATTATGAAGAAACGCTCTCATTTTTCAAACATTTAAATCAAGAAATACAAAAACAGACGAAAAAATATACAGCCAGTTATATGAGCTCATGATAAAGAAAGCTGCGGTTTTAAAAACCGCAGCTTTTATTCGTTTAACCGAAAAAATTATGTGAGAGATGCTTACAAAGCAAGAGATTTTTGAGTGGGAAATTGATAAAGTAAAAATAAGAGAAATCAGTGGACAGAAAAGCTTTTAGCGGCTGGCCGCTTTTTATTCAATATGCAAGGGTTAGGTATTGAGATTAAAAAAATAGCGATGAATACGTATTGTTATTGTAGATGAAGTGCTAAGGTCTCTCTATCTGCAATTATGTAGAATCTTCGCGCGCTTATAGTCTGTTTTACGGAACGAAAAAGCTGCGGAATTAGAAGAACTCCTTCTATTTCTGCGGTTTTTTTTATAAACAAGAAATAAATTCACTTATCGTACGGAGGCGATGCAGATGATTAAAGATTTAGTATTGGCTAAGGAATGGCTGCCTGCAGCTTATTCACATGATTTAACAGATCAGCCCTTGCAAGTAACGATTTTAGAAGAGCGAGTTGCGCTGTTTCGCACAACTAATGCCATTAAAGCATTTAAAGATTTGTGCATCCATCGCGGTGCAGCGTTATCTCTTGGGAAAGTAGTAGATGATTGCATTGTGTGCCCTTATCACGGATGGAAATACGATGGTGCCGGGGCTTGTGTGAAAATTCCTCAACAGCCGCCGGGAAGAGCGATTCCTTCAAAAGCAAAAGCACAGGTATATGATTGCGTTGAAAAGTATGGGATTATATGGGTGAAGATGAACAGCGAGGCAAGTGATATTCCTCTTCCTCAGTATGACGAATACCTTAACTCCGGATTTAAAACGGTTTGCGCCAACCCTCATACTCTGCAGGCAGCAGCTCCTCGTGTCGTAGAAAACTTTCTAGATGTAAGCCATTTGGCTTTTGTTCACGAAGGAAGCCTTGGACACTCGGATTACGCCGAAATTCCTGATTATAAGGTACATTGGAAAGATAACCGATACATTTCTGACGAAATCGCTGTGTACGCAGATGCAGATGGTACGGGTAACTTTGCGACTATTTATTATACTTTTGAAATTCTTCGTCCTGCCGTTGCAAGGTTGAAAAAAGTGAACTATGAAACGGGTGAAATCTTTTCGATGCTGTTTGCGGTTTTACCTGAAGAGGAAAGAAAGTCGACTGTGTTTGCATTGGTTTCTAGAAACTATTCGTTTGATGCACATGATCAATATTTCCGTGATTTTCAGCAGCTTATTATTGAACAAGATACGAGCATTGTAGAAAGTCAAAAACCCGAAGAGCTGCCGCTTGACTTACAAGCAGAGCTTCATTTGAATCCGGACCGACTGAGTATTGCCTATAGAAGATGGCTCGGTGATTTAGGAGTGACCTTTGGAAGTGACGTAGGAACAAGATTAAAAAAAGCTGCTCAATAAAAAAGAAGAAAGGAGTCTCCTTTCTTCTTTTTTATGTATGTTCACGGATAAGCTGATGATAGCTATTAAAAAGGGTAGGATATGTTAAGCGGCTTAAGATGACGCAGGAAAGCGTAGCAGAGGCTAGGATAGTAAAAACGATGAGCAGCTGGAATTTGACTGCTTGTATCGGATCTGCCCCTCCAATAATCTGGCCTGTCATCATGCCGGGAAGCTGAACGAGTCCAATTGTTTTTTGGCTTTCTACAGTAGGAATCATGCTAGCTTTGATTGCGACATTTAAAATACTATGAATAGCTTGTTTAGGAGTTCCGCCAAGCGCCAGAATCAATTGAATTTCGTCTCGCCTTCTATTTACTTCAGCGTCTAACCGATTTAAAAATAAATTGGCCAAAATCATCGAATTTCCAATAATCATACCGCTGACAGGAATGACATATCGCGGAGTAGCAGGGATAATATGTAGGCCCAGCATAACGCTTTGGGTCAGGGTTTCTACAATAAAAAGAGTGACAAATACACGAAAGAAAGCTTTAAATCCCTGCTTTTTTTTCTTTACAACATTTTGGGAAGCGACCGTCAGCATCACGAATAAAATGAGAATCATAAAAGCTGGGTGATTCGCGTCAAAAATAAAAGATAAAACATATCCGATCACTAACAGCTGAACGGCTGCTCGAATACTGGCAATGATTATATCTTTCTCGAGTCCTATACGAAAAGATTTTGATAAAAAAAGAGCAATAAAAACAAAAACGATGGTAAAAATCAGTGAAAGTGAACTCATAGAAAGGCTCCTTCAATAAATTGTTTTGTTTCAGCTTTTACAGGAGCATGAAAAAAGGTCTCCGTCTTCGCTTTTTCTACAATCACTCCGTTCATTAAAAGCCAGACTTCCTCTCCTAAACGTTTGGCTTGTTCTAAATTATGGGTAACCCAAATAATCGTTTTATTCTGTTCTTTATGTAAATGAGAAATCAGCTGTTCAATTTCATGAGCAGAAGTGGCATCCAAAGCGGAAGTGATTTCGTCTAAAAGCAAAAGGTCAGATCCGTTCGACAGCGTGCGCGCTAATGATAACCTTTGTCTTTGACCACCGGATAAATCTCTTGCATCCTGCCCTAACAAGTCAGGGGAAAGACCGGTTAAGGCACAGAGTTCTTCAGGCATAATATCCTGTTTGCCGTGCAGCTTTTGAACAAGCATCATATTATCTCGCACTGTTCCATCAATAACAGGAGCTGATTGAAAAGCGATGCCCACTTTTTTTCGCAAATCAGAAATATTCCATTTGCTAATGTCTTTTCCATATACTTCAATACTTCCTTCATCAGGTGCAGAAAGTAAATTGCACATGGAAAGAAGGGTGCTTTTTCCGGATCCTGATGGTCCTACCATCATGACGAGCGAGCCTTGCATCACTGTACCCGATATGCCTTTTAAAACACTATGTTCTTTATCTTTAAATGTTTTATGAACGTCTGTAAATGTAATGGCAGGTATTGAATTGAACGTGTTCATAGTAACTCCTTTTTCATTCGTTTTGTTTATTGTAGCATAAGCGAAAGTATAAAAAGTTATTGGGCGATATAAAAAAAGCTGTGGAAAACCACAGCTTTTAAACAGTTGTATTCACTTTTTGGCTGGCTTTTAAGGCATAATCTAAATCTTCAAGAAGGTCGTCGATTGCTTCTGTTCCAACCGACAGACGAATGAGTTCTGGCGTCACACCCGAAGCTTTTTGTTCGTCTTCAGATAGCTGTTGATGAGTGGTGCTTGCCGGGTGAATAATGAGTGATTTAGAGTCGCCAATATTGGCTAAATGAGAAAATAACTGAACCGAATCAATTAACTTAGCCGCAGCGTTTTTTCCTCCCCTGACACCAAAGGTTAAAATGGCTCCTTGTCCTTTAGGCAAATATTTTTGTGCCAAAGAATAGGAAGGGTGGGAAGGAAGCCCCGCATAATTTACCCATTCTACTAATTCATGCTGCTCTAAAAATTTCGCTACCTTTAATGCGTTTTCGCTGTGACGCTCTAATCGCAGATGGAGTGTTTCTACTCCTTGAAGAAGTAAAAAGGAATTAAAAGGTGATAAAGCAGCTCCAATATCTCGTAAAAGCTGAACGCGCGCTTTTGTAATATAAGCAGCTTCACCGGCAGCTTCTGTGTATACGAGGCCATGATAACTTGGATCTGGAGTCGTTAAGTCTGGAAATTTTCCGCTCGCTTCCCAATCAAATTTTCCACTGTCTACGATAACACCGCCAATTGCTGTTCCATGCCCTCCAAGAAACTTAGTAGCAGAATGAACGACAATATCTGCTCCAAAATCGATGGGACGAAGAAGGTAAGGGCTTGGAACAGTATTATCAATAATAAGAGGAATTCCATGTTCGTGGGCAATGTCTGCAACTGCCTCGATGTCTAGCACATTTCCCTGTGGATTTCCAACGGATTCAGCATAAATTGCCTTTGTTTTGGAAGTGATTGCACTTCTAAAATTTTCTGGATTATCGGCGTTTACAAATTTGACGGTAATGCCCAGTTTAGGAAGCGTAGACGAAAAGAGGTTATATGTTCCCCCATATAAACTGCTTGCTGATACAATTTCATCTCCTGCGGAAGCGATATTCAAAATGGAAAAGGTAGTAGCTGACTGACCTGAAGCTACTCCTAGAGCACCAACTCCGCCTTCTAACTCAGCAATTCGCTGTTCAAAAACGTCCGTAGTAGGGTTTACAATTCGAGTGTAGATATAGCCTTGTTCACTTAAATTAAATAAAGACGCAGCATGCTCCGTATCTTTAAATCCAAATGAGCTTGTTTGATAAATAGGTACGGCACGTGAAAAAGTAGCTGGGTCAAGCTGTTGACCAGAATGGATGGCTTGTGTTTCAGGACGAAATGGTTTCTTAGCAGACATTGAAACTCCTCCTTGGATATAAAACTTATAAAAAACATAGGAATAATAAACTTTAATCATAATATACGAATTCTATTGAATGATGTCAAATGATAATTAGAATATTTAGAAAATATTAATAATGTAATTTAGCATTAAGACATCTCTTTAATTGTTAAAAATACCATAAAAAATATTAAATGTAAGAAAAATGTAAATTAATTTGTATAATTATGTTAGAATATTAGGTGTTTGAGAGTTTCTTAGAGAGCCAATTTTGCTAGAAGACTTTAAAAAATAGTAAAAGGTGGGTCTTAAGAGCTACTAACGAAACAAAATAAAAGGAGTTTGATTATGAGCACAGAAGTCAATGTATCTTCGGAAGTCCAAGAGAAAGGAAAGCCTTCTATTTTTGGTTTTATTACGAGTCCGGTTGTACACTTTGAGAAAATGAAAAGCAATCCGGTCATCTGGGGACCTCTTTTACTTATCCTCATCTTAACAGCTGCAACAACGATTCTAGCCGTCTATACCCCTCAGGCACAAGAGGCGCTGCAACAGCAAAAAGAAGCTGGTATTGAAGTGAATTCAACATTTAGTATGATTGGCGGAACGGTTGGCGGAGTTATTGCAGTAGTTGCTACACTGGCATTCACAAGTTTGATTCTGTTTTTAATTGCAAAGTTAGGAACTGGAAAAACAACGTACCGCCAAATGTTTAGTTTGAATTTGTTTGTTACGTTCATCACAGTAATCGGTCAGCTAATTAATACGGGAGTCGCTGCATTAGCGCATACTTCAGCGAATGTGACGTCGTTAAATGGGCTAGTTGGTGCTAAAGGTGCTATTGGAGGCGTATTTACTTCAATCGAAATTTTCTCTATATGGGGACTTATTTTGACAGCAGTCGGGCTGCAAAAAGTAGCGAATTTATCAAAAGCTGCTTCAATTATTACCGTAATTGTTTTATTTATCTTAGGAGCTGCTATTTCAGGAGTTGGAGGAGCTGCTTCAGAAGCGCTTAAAGGAGCAGGGTTGTAAATGAAAAAAGGAATAATTATTACAGCCGTAACAGTTGTTATTGTTGCGGTTATTGGGATTAATGTATATCGTGCACAAAGTGTAGGTGGTAAAGCAGTTGATGTTCAAGTAACAACTGTAAAAGAAAAAAAGTTAAGAAATACAGTGATGGTTCCGGGTACGTTAAAGCTTGCTGATGAGCAATATGTCTATTTTGATGCTGAAAAAGGCGAGGTTGAACGATTTCACGTAACAGAAGGCTCCCGTGTACAGCAGGGAACCTCTCTTGTAACGTACGAAAGCGATGCGCTTGATTTAGAGCAAGAACAAAACAAATTAGAAAAAAAATCCAGTCAACTGCAAATTGACTCCGTAAGCAAACAAATCTCAAATTTAAATAAAAAACAAAAAGAATTGGAAAAAGAAATGAGTAAGCAAGAAGCGAAAGATCAAATTGACACAGAGCGTACGCAGCTCAATCTCGATTTAGAGACCGCTAAAATTGATTTAGAACGAAACAAACTAGAAGCCAAATCAATTGCTAAAAAAGAACGTAATTTAGACGTAGCGAGTGATATTAATGGGACGGTGCTAGAAGTAGATAAAGAAGCGGTTAATAACACAAGTGACGTTCAAAAACCGCTTATACATATTGGTAATACCGATGAATACTTGGCTACTGGTGTGCTTTCTGAGTACGACGCTTTAAAAATTAAAACCGGTCAAGCTGTCAAAATTACATCAGATGTTTTGCCTGATAAAGAATGGGCAGGTAGCGTAAAACAAATTGACTATCTACCTCAGCAGCAGGCATCAGCAGAAGCCGGCAATGATGCGGCTAATCAATATCCAGTTGAAGTAAAAGTAGATGACCAAGATATCACGATGATTAAGCCGGGATTTAAGCTGCTGCTCGAGATTGAAACAAGCAGTAAAAAAGCTTCATCACTGCCGATAAAAGCAGTTGTAAATGAAGACGGAGAAAAATTTGTATACGTCGTGAAAGATAAAAAGGCGGTTCGTAAGGAAGTAAAGATTGGAGAAACAACAAATAAATTTATTGAAATTAAAAGCGGCGTATCTTCTAAAGACAAAGTTATTACAAATCCTTCAAAGGACTTAACTGACGGTGCGGAAGTGACTGTTCAATGATTGAGCTTGTAAATATTCATAAAAGCTATCATCTTGGCAAAGAGGAAGTACCGATTTTAAAAGATATTAATTTGAAGATTTATGACGGTGAGTTTGTTGCGATTATGGGTCCTTCAGGCTCCGGAAAATCAACGCTCATGAACATTATCGGATGCTTAGACCGCGCTTCTTCAGGCTCCTATTTATTAAATGAACAAGAAATCTCTACTTACAGCGATGAGCAGCTGGCAAAAGTAAGAAATATCCATATCGGCTTTGTTTTTCAGCAGTTTCAGCTGCTGCCGCGTTTATCAGCTGTCGAAAACGTAGAGCTTCCAATGGTATATGCCGGCGTAACGCGTAAGGAAAGAAGAGCCAGAGCAGAAGCTGCGCTTGCAAAAGTAGGACTGAGTGAGCGGATGAAACATTTACCGAGCGAGCTATCAGGAGGGCAAAAGCAGCGCGTTGCTATTGCTCGCTCTATTGTTAACAATCCGACGCTTATTTTAGCCGATGAACCCACAGGAGCCTTAGATACAAAAACGAGTGCTGATATTATGGAGCAATTTTCTAAGCTAAATGCAGACGGCACAACGGTTGTAGTCATTACTCATGAACCTGAAGTGGCAGAGTACACATCGCGTACAGTTATCGTTCGTGACGGTAAGGTATTAAGTCATAGCGACAAGGAGAACGATAGCTTATGAGTTTAATAGAAAATATTCGTATGGCTTTTTCCTCGGTTCTTGCTCATAAAATGCGCTCTATTTTGACAATGCTTGGTATTATCATTGGCGTAGGGGCGGTTATTATCGTTGTTGCTATCGGCCAAGGCGGAGAACAGATGATTAAGTCAGAAATAACAGGAGCAAGCAATACAGTTGATGTCTACTATCAGCCTCCTGAAGACGAGATGCAAGCTGATGACCTTTCCATGACGGGGGAGCCGATCTTTACAGAGGATGATATTAAAGCTCTTTCGACTATTCCCGGCGTGAAGAATGTGGTGGCTTCTAGCTCAATGGGAATGGGAATAAGATATAGAGACAAAGAATCAGATACAACTGTTAACGCAATTAATGAAGGGTATATTGAGGTTAATCAGCTTGAAGTTTCAAAAGGAAGAATGTTAGACAGCTCTGACTTTTTATCAGGTAATCGAGTAGGTGTGATCACAAGCGATATGAAAAAAGAGCTGTTTGATAAAAAGGAAGCCCTTGGACAAGTAGTATGGGTTCAAGGACAGCCTATCAAAATTATTGGTGTGACAAAAAAGCCAACGGGCTTTTTAGCATTTGAAATGCCAACTATTTATATTCCAGATAATACGTATAAATCAAGCTTCGGTAAGCTTGACTACACAAACCTTAGCGTTCAAGCAAAAAGCTCTGATCAACTGAAAAAAGTAGGCAATGACGCAACGGATTTGTTAAATAATTTGCATGATGCTGAAGATGCTTACCAAGTGCAGAACTTAGAAGAAATAGCAGATAGCATTGGAAATGTAACGCGAATTATGACAACGATTATTGGATCGATTGCAGGCATTTCCCTGCTTGTTGGCGGGATTGGCGTTATGAACATTATGCTGGTTTCTGTAACGGAACGTACAAGAGAAATTGGTATTCGTAAAGCATTAGGAGCCTCTAAAAGACAAATTTTAACTCAGTTTTTAATTGAATCTATTACGCTCACGCTTATTGGTGGTTTGCTTGGCATCGGCCTTGGCGCAGGCGGAGCGTCTCTTGTTTCGCTATTTGCCGGCTGGCCGTCATTAATTTCGTGGCAAGTAGTACTTGGAGGAGTGTTGTTTTCCATGACGATTGGCATTGTATTCGGCATGCTTCCTGCAAACAAAGCGGCGAAGCTAGATCCAATCGAAGCATTAAGATATGAATAAAGACATGCGTTCGCATGTCTTTATTTCAATTTAACGAGAACCAAGAAGATTTCTCGTTTTTCTTATTTATTACTTACTAGGGTTGATACGGGCTACGTTAATAATATCATGTATTTTCTCTACCAAATCGAGCATGAGAAATCCGTTTCCTTCAGAGCTTTTTCGATATCCAAGAGGAAGCGTCCTTCTTACAAGTTGAGCATAGATTTCGGCTTCGATTAGAGAGCGGCCAAATTCCTTCTCACATAAGTTAATTAATAAAGCTAAAGCTCCTGCCACGTGAGGAGTTGCCATTGAAGTTCCTGAAAGAGTCGCATATTTACCTTCTAAAAAAGTAGAGATGATGTTAACTCCCGGTGCCACTAAATCCACTTCTTCATTGACGTTGGTAAAAGGAGCCAAGCTTAAGCTGTTGTCCACTGCTCCTACTTGAATGACTTCGTTGTAACTTCCTGGATATGAATATTCAAAAGTTTCTTCGCGATCATCACCTTCATTTCCAGCCGCAACAACGACAGAAACATCTTTATTCACAGCATTTTGAACAGCTTCGTGCAGTTCTGGAACGTCTTGTGGTCCCCCGAGTGACATGGAAATAACTCGTGCTCGCTCATTGTTAGGACCTCGCCATTCGACGGCGTAGTTAATAGCGTCAATAATCCATTCGTAATTTCCCGATCCTTCACCGGTAAGTACTTTTAAGCTTAGGATTTTTGCTTTGGGTGCCACCCCTACTACCCCTTCATTATTGAGCGCAGCAGCAATGGTACCAGACACGTGAGTGCCGTGCCCATTATTATCTTCAAATACAGAAGAATCTCCGTCATAATCCGAAGTGAAGTTTCTTCCTCCGATAATACAATCTTTTAAGTCAGGATGATTTGTGTCAACACCAGTGTCGATAACTGCAATTACAATGCCTTCTCCTTGATTGCTTTGTTCCCAAATAGCAGGTGCTTGAATTAAGCTTACTCCTTTAGGCGTTTCGTTTGTTGAGTCGATAATCGACTCAATTGTATAAGGAATTAATTTGACTTGTAACGGTTGTTGAGTCATAGTCATCCTCCTTGAAATGAATTCCATAAAAAATGGAAGTTACTTAATTATAAATTCCCAACTATTGCTATAAATTAAACGCTTTTAATGCGAATCCTTTCTTTTTGAATAAAAAGACTCACAAAAGATGTGAGAAGAGGAAAAAAGACCCTGAAGACAAGCCCGATAGAGATTTTTAATGTTATCTGTGTATTCACTTTTAATGTTTATCTCACACTATAGAAGAAAGAAACTCCAAGAAAAATCACATAGGACTGGTGACTTTTGATATAATTACAAACGGTATGACATTCTCAAAATACATGATATTTATAAATATATATTAATTTGCAAATTACGAAGGGGCTGAGGATAGTGTCAACTTTAACGTCTCAATCCGTCATTAAATGCGGAAAGTATGAGCTGAATTATGCGGATCGTACGCTTATTATGGGGATTTTAAACGTAAACCCGGATTCATTTTCAGACGGCGGAAAATACTACGATGTAGATAAAGCAGTTGCTCATGCTGAGGAAATGGTAAAGCAAGGAGCAGATATCATTGATATCGGAGGAGAATCAACTCGTCCTGGTTATACAAGAATTAGCGATGAAGAAGAGATTAAACGGATTGTGCCCGTTATTTCTGAAGTGGCTAAGCGCGTAGAGGTGCCGATTTCCGTAGATACATACAAATCGGAAGTGGCCAAACATGCGCTAGAAGCAGGAGCACATATTATTAATGATATATGGGGTGCAAAAGCCGATCCTAAAATGGCTCAAGTTGCAGCTGATTATAATGTGCCCATTATTTTAATGCACAACCGTCATGAGCCCAACTATACAAATCTGATTACAGATATGATAAGTGATTTAAAAGAAAGCATCTCCATTGCAAAAGCTGCAGGAGTTCGCAATGATCAAATTATTTTAGATCCAGGCGTTGGCTTTGGAAAAACGGCTGCCCATAATGTAGAAGCAATTCAGCATTTAGATCAGCTGACGAATATGGGCTATCCGGTGCTGCTTGCTACTTCTCGTAAAGGATTTATTGGACAAATAGTCGATGCTCCTCCTACGGAAAGAATGGAAGGAACGGCAGCTACTGTATATGCTGGGATTGCACAAGGCGTTCAAATAGTTCGTGTTCATGACGTATTAGAAATCAAGCGCTTTGTAAAGATGGCAGATGTACTGGTAGGAAAACATGTCTTTCAGTTTTAATAATCATCAAGGTAACTGCATTAAAGTCATTTCAAAACCTTAAAGTATCATGTCTATTAGGCAAAGATTCCTGAGCAGTGAAGCTCGGGGATTTTTTATGTATGTAAAGTGGCGGAGGAAAATAATGCACGATTGGATGGTTGATTTTACATAATTTAGCCTTATGATAGAAAGAGAAGATATAGCGCTTTCATATTCTGATTAAATTGTGCTGCTTAAAATGAAATAAATAACATCTTGGTATTTAGTCTTATTCAATCACCGAAATATGGAGGAGAGAATGAATGAAATTAGCATTGCTTCTTGTCATTATTATCGGCGTTGCTGCCCTTGCAGGTACAATCAGTGCTGCCAAGAAAGTAGATGAAGATTACGGGAAATCTAAAAAGAAAAGTATCGTGAATTTATCTATTATTTACGGAGTCGTATTCATAGGGTCCATCGTAGGAGTAGCATGGTATATTGCAGTGAGACCATAAATAAAGAGGTTGAGACATAACTAAATGAACCGAATCTAAAGACGAACAAATGAGATACATGAGTTGGACTGCTTATTACACCGCAGTTGATTTCCGTGCAATGCTTCGCTTTCCGCGGGCGGACGCTGAGCCTCCTCGTCGCTTGCCCTCGAATCAACTACTAGAAAAAACGAAACAGATAAAACGATGTTCACCACAACAAAAAACGAACCATTAATCAAATATGTTGATTAATGGTTCGTTTTGCAATTGAGTTAAAATACTTTTTTCCTAGCCTCTTTATTTTGATTCCAAGGTTAATTCTCCGCTTGAAACAGCTACATCGATAGGGTATTTTCCATTTCCGTATTTTCCTTTTAATACATTCTCTGTTATCGTTGCATTGTTTAACTTAAAATGGTTTTTAATGTCACCGCTGCTTATTTTTCCATTCACTTTAAAACCAGCGCTTTTTGGAAGAACCAGCACGGCATCTCCGGATCCTACATCTACAGAAACGGTCTCTTCTAGCTTTTTAAAATCCATATAGAGATCACCAGCTCCAATGCGCGCCTGAAGTTTTCCTTGATAGTTGGTTCCTTTAATTTCCCCAGAGCCGACAGCAAATTTAGCCGTTTGGGTCTCGACATTACTCAGCTGTAAATCTCCAGAATTAACATCCGTACGAAGAGAGGTGCTCATCAAGTTTGAAATGCTTGCATTTCCAGAACCTACTTTAATCGAAACATCTTTCAGCTGAAGCGCTTGTTCAGGATGTGTAGCAATTTGAAGGTCCCCCGAACCTACGTTAAGCGCAAGGTTATGGTGATAATCTTTAGGAATGTAGATTGTTACTTTTGTGTTTGAAAAAATAGAAAGCCATTGAAAGGGACTTTTTTGATACGCGACAACTAGGGTGTCTCCATTTTGCTTTACATCTACTTTTCCTTTACCTTCTACTTTTGTTTTAATATCTTGACGATCTTGCGGAACGACCGTTGTACTAATGCTTGGAGAGTCGATTTGAATACGCTGAATATCACTTGATAATGCCGCTTCAGACTTGGACGTCTTGAATGAACTTAACGACCAGGAGGAAGGTGCAAACGCAGTAGAAAAAAGGACTGCCGTACCACCTATCACTAAAATAAAAGCCAATATTTTTTTCACGTTATAACCCGCTTTCTACCTATAATTAAATTTGTTTTCTTCTACCATAAAGTGTAAAATGAAAACCGGTTAATTTCAACGAACAGCAGGATTATTTTTTTCTACGTCTCAAGTCGTAAAAATGAAATGTTTTTTGTGAGGAGTTAAATGAAAAGCGAAGTAGAGATTTAAACATACTCATCAAAGAATTAATTTCTTTATTTCAAAAACAGGAAAATAATTGAGTTAAAAGAATGATTAAATTCACTTTTTTTGTGTGGTTTTCCGATGAGTAGTTCAAAAGAAGTAATAAATAAATAGAATTTTCATACCAATTTTATTATTCTGAAAAAATTTTAAAGTGTTGATTATTAAAAAAATAAAGGGTAGAATTTGTTCATATCAATTGAATACAGCTAAGATTACGATCTTGTATATTATCAGTAATATGGTCTGATAGTCTCTACCTAGTAACCGTAAAAAACTAGACTACAAGAAAGTTTGGATATAAGCAGCAAAAAGAAGGGCGTATTATCATAGATACAGCCTTCTTTCAAAGCTCTTACTTTTCATACTTTCTGTTATTGTCAGAATTTATGAAAAGTAAGAGCTTTTTTTGTTTTTCAAATACACACCTGGGAGTGGCTTGCATGTACTTTTTATTAAATTTATTAGGCGTTTTTGTAGTAATGGGCGTCGTCTTCTTATGTTCTCCTAAAAAGAAAGAAATAAAGTGGCGTCCGATTGCTTCACTATTAGTCGTTGAAGTCCTCATTACTTGGTTTATGTTAGGAACTTCAATCGGAACATGGATCATTAATAAGATTGCTTCGTTCTTTACTTGGCTGATTTCCTGTGCCAACGATGGAATTGCCTTTGCGTTTCCATCCGTAATGGGAAATCAAACGGTTGACTTTTTCTTCAGTGCATTACTGCCTATCATCTTTGTCGTGACGTTCTTTGATATTTTATCTTACTTTGGTATTTTAACGTGGATTATTGATAAAGTAGGCTGGGTCATTTCGAAAGTTTCTCGCTTGCCTAAATTAGAAAGCTTTTTCGCTATCCAAATGATGTTCTTAGGAAATACGGAAGCATTAGCAGTTATTCGTAATCAGCTTTCTGTGTTAAAGGACAACCGTTTGCTTACGTTTGGAATTATGAGTATGAGCAGTATTAGCGGATCTATTATCGGTGCTTATTTAACGATGGTTCCCGCTACGTACGTATTTACAGCAATTCCACTGAACTGTTTAAACGCGCTTATTTTAGTGAGCTTATTGAATCCAGTTCATGTTACAGAAGAAGAAGATATGATTTACGTACCGCCAAAGTCAGAGAAAAAAGACTTTTTCTCTACCATTTCAAACAGTATGTTAGTCGGAATGAACATGGTAATTGTTATTTTAGCGATGGTTATTGGATATGTAGCTCTTACATCTGCGCTTAACGGTATTTTAGGCGTTATTGTAGACGGCTTGACTGTACAAAAGATTTTCTCTTACATCTTTAGTCCATTTGCATTCTTACTAGGGCTAACGGGACATGATGCCATGTACGTAGCTCAGCTGATGGGTATCAAGCTAGCAACAAATGAATTCGTGGCGATGATGGATTTGAAGAAAAATCTAGATACACTTCCATCGCATACGATTGCAGTTGCTACAACATTCTTAACATCTTTTGCTAACTTCAGTACGGTGGGTATGATTTATGGTACGTATAATTCTACGTTATCAGAAGGTAAATCAACGATTATTGGAAAAAACGTATGGAAACTGCTTGTGAGCGGTATCGCTGTTTCTTTATTAAGTGCTATGATTGTTGGATTGTTTGTTTGGTAAAAAGTGAAAAAGCTGTGCTTTCGTCTTCGAAAGCACAGCTTTTTTCTTGTTGTATCATCTATTCATTTGAAGAAAAACGCTTATGAATATCAACAGTAAAAGGAAATCACACTATTCAAGAAAAATTCATTTTACTTTTGCAGAAAAACATTTTAAATCTAGTGAGCATTATGTTAAGATTACAAAAGGCTGTTTCATTTAAATTGAGAACACCGCATAAATATGTAAGTAAATATGCATAGAAAACAAAGGTTTATTAATTTTTTTCTAGGTAATATCTCGTAATAAATAGGTTGAAAGGAAATGTCGTTAATATGATAGAAGGACAACAGCAAACAAATGAATTAAAAAAGACGATGAAAAGCAGACATTTGTTTATGATTTCGCTCGGCGGGGTTATCGGTACAGGTTTCTTTTTAGGAACAGGATACACGATTAGCCAAGCAGGGGCGATTGGAGCTATCCTTTCGTTTATCGTAGGTGGCTTCATTATGTACTTAACAATGCTTTGCTTAGGGGAACTTGCAGTAGCAATGCCAGTTTCTGGTTCGTTTCAGACATATACAACAAAATTTATTGGCCCTGGCGTTGGTTTTGCTTTTGGATGGTTATATTGGTTGGGCTGGGCTGTAACGGTTGCATTAGAATTTTTGTCAGCAGGTCAGCTTATGCAAAGATGGTTTCCTGATTCTCCTGTATGGATCTGGTGTGCTATATTTGCGCTTTTATTATTTTCATTAAATGCACTGTCAGCTAAAGCATTTGGTGAAGCGGAGTTTTGGTTCGCCAGCATTAAAGTGTTAGCTATTATTTTATTTATCGTACTTGGTGGAGCTGCTATGTTTGGTTTTCTTCCATTAAGCAATGGAGACAGCGCGCCGCTTTTCTCTAACTATACGGCTCACGGCGTGTTCCCTCACGGAATTAGTGCCGTGCTGATTACGATGATTACAGTTAACTTCTCATTTCAAGGTACGGAGCTTATCGGTGTAGCTGCTGGGGAAAGTGAAAACCCAGACAAGACTGTACCAAGAGCCATTAAACAAACGGTATGGAGAACGCTTGTATTTTTTGTACTAGCTGTAGCTGTCTTAGCGGGGATGATTCCGCTTGAAAAAGCAGGCGTAGTTGAAAGTCCATTTGTTGTTGTATTTGACCAAATTGGTATCCCATACGCAGCGGACATTATGAACTTTGTTATCCTAACGGCACTGTTATCTGTAGCTAACTCAGGTCTTTATGCAGCAACGCGTATGCTGTATTCATTGTCAAAAGATAACATGGCAAGTTCAGCTTTCATGAAAGTAAATAAACGCGGTGTGCCGATGAACGCCTTGCTTTTAACATTAGGCATTGCACTTTTATCTTTGCTTTCAGGATTCTTTGCTCAAGAAACAGTATTTGTATGGCTTATTTCTGCAGCGGGTTTAGGTGCACAAATTGGCTGGATTACAATCGCTGCATCACTGCTTGCATTTAGAAAAAGATATATAAATCAAGGAGGGCAAATCGAGGATTTAAAATTCAAAGTCCCTCTTTACCCGGTATTACCTTTAATCGCATTAGTATTAAATACGATTGTACTTGGAAGCATGGCATTTGATGCAGAGCAGCGAATGGCACTGTATGTCGGTATTCCACTAGCGCTGCTGTTTTATGCTTATTATCATGCACGTGTAAAAAAGAAAGTTGATTTATCTATCAGTCGTCAAGAAGTGCAGCTTAAAGACGACAAAAAGGTAATTTTATAAAAATCAAAAAGACGCAAAAGCCCAGGTTTTTGCGTCTTTTTTTATATTTTATTTGTAAACTTAAATTAAAATTAAGTTGACAAATAAAAAGAGATTATTGCAAACTTAAAGCAGCGAACAGAGAAAGGAGGGTGAACATGAAAACGAGAACAATGGCGTATGTTTCTTTATTTGCTGCTTTAACGGCGATTGGTGCATTTATAAAAATTCCTATTCCCTACATACCGTTTACTCTTCAAATTGTTCCTGTCTATTTAGCCGGGGCGCTGTTAGGACCGCGTTTAGGTTTGTATAGTCAGCTATGCTACATAGGTATTGGATTAATCGGTGTTCCGGTTTTTGCAGAAGGAGGAGGTTTAGGGTATATCTTCAAACCAACGTTTGGCTATTTAATTGGCTATGCTGCAGGGTCATTTATGAACGGCTACCTTATTCAAAAATATGACTTAAAGAAACCTTTTTCTATCTTTTTAGCCAACTTATCTACATTGGTTATTGTGTACGTATTCGGGTGCGTTTGGCTTTACGGAGCAATGAAATGGATAATTGAAAAGCCACTTTCACTGAGTGATACACTTCTTTTTGGAGCTGTTTTGCCAATGCCTGGAGATCTTTTATTGTGCATTTTATGTTCAGTGCTGATTCACCGAATGAAGCCTCAATTTAGCCGTTTATCATCAAAGCGGGCTAAAGCGGGGTAATGAAGACATAGAAAAAAGAGGAGGAAAGAAAGTGGGCAAAGCGTATTTTATTACGGGAACTGGAACAGATATTGGTAAAACGCTGGTGACAAGCATTTTGTATAAAGTACTTAGCGGTCTAGGAATAAAAACGACAATTTGCAAACCGTTTCAAACCGGCTACCAAGATGAAATCGGAGGTTATCCAGATATTTACTGGTTTGAAACAAGGCTCGGAGTAGCAAATACAGGTGTTTATCAGTTAAAGCCAGAGACGTCTCCTCACTTGGCTATTAAACTGAGCAATAGGCAAGTAGAGCCTTCAATCGTCTTAAAGCGCATTAATGAATTAAAAAAGGCATTTGACGTAGTACTCGTGGAAGGAGCGGGAGGACTTGCCGTACCTTTAATTGAAGAGGAAACAACGTTTTATATGACAAAAGATTTGATCCTAGATGCACAAATGCCGGTTATTGCTGTTGGAACAACGGAATTAGGAGCTATTCACGATGCGCTTTCTACCTTTTCATATGCAAGTGAGCATCATCTTAAAATCAACGGACTCATTTTTAATCGTTTTAATCACAGCAGTATCATTCATAAAGACAATGTTCGAACGATTGAAAAGCTGCTTCAAGTCTCTTCTTTAATGACTGTACCTGTATTTACTCATATCGATGAAGAGTTAGAAGCATATATTGAGAAATTGGTGAGGCAAAAAAGTGTGATTCAACATATTCAGGAGGTGTTTGACTGTGTCGTATCAAAAAGCTGAGCTGGAAAAATGGGATAAAGAATATGTATGGCATCCCTTTACACAAATGAAAGCTTACCGTGAATCGAATCCCCTTATCATTGAAAGAGGAGAGGGAAGCTATTTGTATGACGTAGCGGGAAACAAATATTTAGATGGATACGCTTCTCTATGGGTGAACGTGCATGGACATAATGATCCGGAATTAAATACAGCTTTACATATACAAGTGGAGAAATTAGCGCATTCTACACTGCTTGGATCGGCAAACGTTCCATCCATTTTGTTAGCTAAAAAGCTAGCGGAAATTACTCCTGGCAGCTTATCGAAAGTATTCTATTCTGATACAGGCTCTGCCGCTGTTGAAATTGCGTTGAAAATTGCCTATCAATATTGGCAAAATCTCGACTCTGCAAAGTACAAAAACAAAAGTAAATTTATCTCATTGAATGAGGCATATCACGGAGATACAATTGGGGCAGTCAGTGTAGGAGGCATGGATTTATTTCATCGCATCTTTAAGCCTTTACTGTTTGAACGCATTCCCACACCTTCTCCTTACATCTACCGTATGGACGGGTTCGAAACCGAAGAGCAAGCTTCAGCTTACTGTATTCACCAGCTGGAGAAGCTCTTGCAGAACAACGGAGAAGAAGTAGCCGGCTTGATTATTGAACCGCTTGTGCAAGGAGCAGCGGGTATTATTACTCATCCTCCCGGTTTTTTAAAACAAGTAGAGCGTCTGTGCAAAGCGTACGGGGTATTGCTCATTTGTGATGAAGTAGCTGTCGGATTCGGGCGAACAGGAACGATGTTTGCATGTGAACAAGAAGACGTAGTACCAGACATTATGTGTGTAGGAAAAGGGATCACAGGAGGATATATGCCGCTTGCTGCTACGTTAACAAGCGAACAGATATTTAATGCTTTTTTAGCTCATCCAGATGAAAATAAAACGTTCTTTCATGGACATACGTATACGGGAAATCAATTGGCCTGTACAGTAGCGCTTAGAAATATTGAACTGATAGAAGAAAGAGAGTTAATCCGTAGTGTAAAAGAAAGGTCGAAAGTTTTTAAACGTTATCTATTAAAGCTTTATGAACTGCCTAACGTGGGAGACATTAGACAAAGAGGATTAATGGCAGGAATCGAGGTTGTCAAAGACCGCCAAACAAAGTCTATTTTTGAAGATAAAAAAGTGATGGGAGATATTATTTTAGCGGCTCGCCAAAAAGGTTTAATTATCAGAGAGCTAGGTCCTGTAATTACGATGATGCCTATTCTTTCAATGACGGACGAAGAATTAAAAACAATGGTTGAAATTGTATATGAATCAATTAAAGAAGTAATCGCACGCTATACAGTGAGTTAAATAAAAAGAGACTAAGACAAAAATATTTTATTTAATTGAAAAAAGATCCGAACGATTTATCGTTCGGATCTTTTTTCAATCAATAAATGTTTTTAATACTTGATAGTCGCAGTGATCGCACATGCTGATTTTCATCTTTTAATAGAAGAGTTTGTTCGAGCAAGTTTAAGTTTTGAATATAACCTTTGACCGTTTGAACAAAACCGTTGTTTTGATAGTTAATAGTTAGTAATTTATTCGTTTTTAATGCTTTTAAAATCATACCTGTTTTCTCCCTTCTTATATCGCAGTTGACGAAAAACTACAAAATAATGAAGAAGCATTGGAGGCTTGTATTATTTATAAAAATTACTCTATTTTTTATAAATGCTCTCCTGCTACTAATAGTAGAGAATGATGGTGAAAAACAGATGAAAGATAAAGAATAAGGTTTGATTTATTGTAATGAACTGACTTTTCCTTTACAAATACCTATTTCAAATTTCTTTTTAGTGATAAAATACTGTTAGTGAAATAACTACTTCTTTTCATTAAAGGGTAAGAACGGGTTATATTGATAGAGTTTTAGTTCTCTATTTCTAGTAATGAAATAAGAGATAGAGAAATAGACTAATAAAAATCAATCAAGGAGTTTTTGTATGGATCAGAGTTTTATTTTAAATCTTTTAGAAATTTTACTCATTAACATTGTACTAAGTGGCGATAACGCAGTCGTGATTGCTTTAGCTTGTCGGAATCTTCCGGACGAGCATCGAAACAAAGCGGTTGTTTTCGGTACATTAGGAGCGGTTGTATTACGTGTAGGGCTAACGTTTGTCGCTGTATATTTATTAACAATCCCATTTTTAAATTTCATCGGAGGCCTGCTGCTTCTATGGATTGCGATTAGTCTTTTAAAAGGGGAAGATGACGGAGATATTAAAGCGAATTCAACTCTAGCAGGTGCTATTAAAACAATTATTATAGCGGATCTTGTTATGAGTTTAGATAACGTAGTAGCGGTTGCGGGTGCGGCCAACGGCAGTATTCTACTCATTATCCTTGGTCTTGTTATCAGCATTCCGTTAATCATTTGGGGAAGTCAGCTTTTAATGAAAATCATGGAAAAATTCCCGATTATCATCATTGCCGGAGCAGCGCTTCTTGGCTATACTGCTGGTGAAATGATCTTTAAAGACAAAGCGGTAGGACATGTATTAGAAGGGTTAAATCCGCATTTGCATACAATTGTTCCTATTTTGTTAGCTATTTTAGTTGTTGTTGTTGGGAAACTTAGCGGACGTTCTAAAAAAGAAACTCATTAATCCTAAAAAAGAGGCTGGGACAAAAGTATTTAAGATGAAATGAAAAACGAACCACTAATCAATTTTGATTGGTGGTTCGTTTTTTTGTTGTGGTGAACGTAGGCTTCATTTGTTTAGATCCTTCTAGCAGTTGATTGGAGGACAAGGCGAAGACTCCTGCGGGAAAAGCGGAACAGATGAGACCCCGCAGGAGCGTACGCGACGAGGAGGCTCATCGGCCGCCCGCGGAAAGCGAAGTCTTGTACGGAAATCAACTGCGGTGTCATAAGCGGTTCAGCTCATGTATCCCATTTATTCGTCTTTAGATTGGATTCATTTGGCTATGTCTCAACTTCTTTTTTATTATTTAGCTAATGGAGGTGCGGAATTAACGTCTTGTATCGTCTCTACAGGAGGATGAAATTCATTTTCCATTTTCGATACAACTACAGTTGCTACACCATTTCCAATTAAGTTTGTAATGGCACGAGCTTCCGACATGAAGCGGTCTACCCCGATTAACAGCGCGATTCCTTCAACTGGAATCATTGGGAATGCAGCAAGCGTAGCTGCTAGTGTAATAAATCCAGAGCCAGTAACTCCGGCCGCTCCTTTAGACGTTAGCATTAAAATACCAAGTAGCGTAATCTCTTGCATTAACGACAGGTCGACTCCATACGCTTGAGCGATAAAGATAGCAGCCATGGATAAGTAGATTGCTGTTCCATCTAGGTTAAATGAGTAACCAGTTGGAATGACAAGTCCTACTACAGATTTTGAACATCCGTACTTCTCCATTTTGTCCATCATTTTTGGCAGTGCAGATTCCGAAGAAGATGTACCTAATACAAGAAGAATTTCTTCTTTAATAAAAGCAATGAATTTAAAAATATTAAATCCATAAATCTTAGCAATGGTTCCAAGTACAAATACAATAAATAAGAACATAGTAATGTAAACAGATCCCATTAAGAAACCGAGTTTTTGAAGAGAGCCTATTCCAAAGTTACCGATCGTATAAGCCATCGCTCCGAACGCCGCAATAGGTGAAAGTTTCATAATCATATTAACAATGCCAAAGAAAATATCTGTACAGCGTTCAAAGAATGTAATGACAGGAGCCGCTTTTTCGCCGAGTGTAGCTGTAGCCATCCCAAATAGTACGGCAAAGAATAAGATTGGCAATAATTCACCATTTGCCATTGCGCCAAATACGCTGTCTGGAATAATTCCCATGATAAACTCCATAAAGCCATGCTCCGCTTCAGCTGCTTGCTGCGTATATTGAGTAACATCAGCTCCGCTTGCGCCATTGATATTAAAGCCAGCCCCAGGCTTGATAAAGTTTACAACGATAATTCCAATTGCTAAGGCAAAAGTAGTGACAATCTCAAAGTATAAAAGAGCTTTACCTCCAATTCGTCCCACTTTCTTTAAATCTCCCATGCTTCCGATACCGATGACCACTGTTAAGAAAATAATTGGGGCAATCACCATCTTAATTAATTTAATGAAGATATCAGCCAATACTTTTAATTTAGCTCCAAATTCAGGAAACATAAAGCCAATTGCAATACCAAGAAGGATACCAATGACAACTTGAACGGTTAGGTTTTTAAAACTTAATTTCATATGTAATGCTCCTTTCGAGAATGTTTTTGTTAACGCTTACATTATTCTTATCCTTATATTAACTGATAATTTTAACTATTTATATTTCTGGTGATAATGTTCTTTTTGGTCATTTTGGTCAAAAAAAGTGATGAACATATAGTCATCACTTTTTGCTTTCGATATTTTTTATTTGCTGAATGATATCAAGCGTTTGTTTTGTTGCATTGGCTTCAAACGATTGATAAAGAGAGTTAAACTGCTTTTTCCATTCGGCTTTCTGTGTATCATTTAAGTAATAAACGCGCATGCCAGATTTATTTTTTATTTGCTGCAGCTGTTCATCGTTCATCATTTTTGATTGAGTCCAAATCCAGTTCGTTGTTTCTACCATGGCATCACTTAATAGTTGTTTTACATCTTCAGGGAGGCTGTCCCAATATTTTTGATCCATTAAAACAGCATAGCCCAAGTATCCATGGTTGCTGATGGTCATATATTTTTGCAGCTCGTACAAACGTTTTGAATAAATATTAGAAATCGTATTTTCCTGTCCATCAAATTCCTGTCGTTCAAGGGATTGATATACTTTATTAAACGAGACAGCCTGAGGCTTAGCGCCAAGAAGTTCGAATTGTTTTTTGATTACTTCACTTGGCATAATGCGAAATGTTTGACCTTGAAAATCTGCTGGATGGAGCAAAGGTTTTGTATTGCTGGTCATTTGTTTAAAGCCGTTGCTCCATAAAGCAAGCCCTTTAATGTTTTTCTCTTGCAGCGTACTCAACAAATCCTGTCCGATTTTCCCGGTAAACACTTGTTTTGCCTCGCTGTAATCATCGAAAATGAAGGGGAGATCAAAAAGTTGCCACGTAGGGGAAAGGTCGGTTAGCTTTGAAATAGAAGGCGCAATCATTTGTACATCGTTTCGGCGCAGAGCGGCAAGTTCTTCGTCGTCTGAATACAACACACCGTTTGAATATACTTCAATTTTAACTTTACCATCCGATTTTTGATTAACGATTTCAGCGAATTTTTGAGCGGCTAAGCCTTTTGGAGTGTTCTCAGCTACAACGTGGCTAAAATTAATCACAATTTGCTTATTTAATCCTTTTTGCTCATCGTCATGATACACATTATCCTGATTTATAACCGTATACTGCAAAAAAACATAGATCATCAAGAAAACGCTAACAATGATACTTGCCCCTATAAACATCTTCAAAATGTCCAACCCCGCGATTCAATAATTTTTCTCTACAAATATTCTAACACGCAATTTCTCAACGTGGTAAAATTAAAATAAACTTCAATCAGCAGTAGGTGTTCCGCTATGATGCGCTTATCGATGCAAACGAAAATGACGGGGTTAATCTTTTTTATCGTGGTCTTTTCGTTGTTTTTAGCAAGTATTGTCGTGATTAATAATTTTGTGCAGTCAAAAGAAAATGATTTAGAGCAAAGGGCTTTGATCACTTCGAGAACAGTTGCTGAAATGCCTGAAATTCGAGAAAAAATTGAAAAAGATAGCAAGAACATTAATCAAATTGTAGAGCCGATTCGCATTATTCACGGTGCTTATTATGTAGTGGTGATGAATATGAATCACGAACGTTTGTCTCATCCTTTGCAAAGCATGATTGGGAAAATTTCTAAAGGAGAGGACGAGGGCCAGGCGTTTGCAGAACATACTTATACTGATAAAGCAAAAGGAGAAGGCGGGATGGTCATTCGTTCTTTTGTTCCCGTTGTAAACGATCAGCATGAACAAGTAGGAGTCGTTGTCTCAGGCTACCTTCTTCCGAAATTTACAGAGGTTATTTTAAGTTTGAAAAAAGAAATTTTTCTCATCTCAGGTCTCGCTCTTTTTTTTGGAGGATGGGGAGCGTGGGCGCTTGCATCTCGTATTAAAAAAGAGATGTTTGAGCTTGAGCCTCATGAAATTGCTCGTTTGTTTGTAGAACGAACGGAGACTTTTAATGCCATGCATGAAGGAGTCATTGCCATTGATAAAGAGGAGAACATCACTATTTTTAATCATAAAGCGAAAATTATGATGGATGTACCTGATGAGGTAATTGGGAAAAAGATCTATGATGTGATTCCAGATACAAGACTGCCAGAAATTCTGCAGCTTAATCAGCCTGTTTATAATCGAGAGCTTCAAGTTCGCAATTTAAATATTTTAAGCAATCGTGTGCCGATTAAGGTTAATAATCACACAGTCGGTGCGGTCGCTATTTTTCAAGACAGAACAGAAGTTAAAAAATTAGCTGAAGAGTTAACAGGGGTTAAATCATTTGTAAGCGCTCTTAGAGTTCAAAACCATGAATACATGAATAAACTTCATACCATTGCAGGGCTTATCCAACTTGGAAATAAAGACAAGGCTCTTCAGTACGTTTTTCAAGTGTCTGAACAGCAAGAAGAGCTCACCCAATTTCTTCATAAACATATTAAAGATGAAAGTATATCGGGATTGCTGTTAAGCAAAGTCAGCCGTGCCAAAGAACTTGGAATTGAGTTAGCTATCGATCGCCACAGCGAGCTTCATTCATTTCCTCCTTACTTAGATCATCATGATTTTGTAATTATTATTGGTAACTTAATTGAGAATGCTTTTGATTCGTATCAGCATATGGAGCGTCGTGAACGGAAGATCTATATAAGTATGGAACAAAGTGACGGCATTCTTTCTATATTAGTTGAAGATAACGGATGCGGCATGAATAAGAATCAAATAGAGAGAATCTTTGATGAAGGTTTTTCAACTAAAGCAAAGGAAAATAGAGGAATTGGTTTGCATTTAGTAAAACAAATTGTTGAAAAAGGAAACGGTCAGATCGAAGTAGAGTCAGAATTAGATGTTGGAACCACTTTTATCATTACATTCTTTTTATAGGGGGAGTGGGAAATGAATAAAAAAGAATGGACAGTGCTTCTCATAGAAGACGATCCTATGGTACAAGAAGTGAACCGCCAATTTATTGAACAAGTTGAAGGGTTCATCGTTATCGCGGCAGCTTCGGATGGTTTAGAGGGTATACAGCTCATTAAACAGCATCAGCCTGATTTAACAATCATTGATATGTATATGCCTAGTCAAGATGGCTTAACCACCTTACAGCAAATTCGAGCAAATGGCTATAAAACAGACGTGATAGCAGTTACGGCTGCAAGTGATATTGAAACGGTACGGAAAGTTCTTCAATACGGCGCGGTGGATTATATTATGAAGCCGTTCAAGTTTGAGCGAATGAAGCAAGCGCTTGAACAGTATCGTTCTTTTCAAGTTAAAATAAGTCAAAAAGAACATATTACTCAGTCTGAATTAGATTCTATGCTGTTTCAACAATTCGAAGAAAAACCCGATTTGCTTCCAAAAGGGCTAAATGCGGTTACGTTAAGGAGGATACAACAATATCTTTCCGAACAAAATCATCCGATTTCTGCTGAAGAAGTGGCGGACGGGGTAGGAATTGCGCGTGTTACAGCAAGAAGGTATTTAGAGTTTTTAGAACAGGAAAACGAGCTGAAATTATCAGTTGAATACGGCAGAGTGGGGAGACCTATTAATCGCTATATGTTAAAAATAAATTAAATCATACAGAACAGCTTTTATTTGGAAAAGCTGTTTTTTTGCGTTAGAAAGTATATCTTTTTCTCTCCTAGAACAAATTAAGGTATACAGTTTTCGCTATCCAAAGAATATTTCGTGCGGTCATTAATCCATGAAATGTCCCTGAAAAAGGATTAATGGCGGAAAAATTGGGGAATATGCACTTTGACATTTAATTTTAGCACAGGAAGGTTTTGAAACATGGACATATTTTTAGCCGTCTTACCAGCCATATTTTGGGGAAGCATTGTGCTTTTCAATGTGAAATTAGGCGGAGGACCTTATAGTCAAACGCTTGGAACCACATTGGGAGCTTTGATTTTCTCCATCGGTATTTATATTTTTGTACACCCTACGCTTACACCTTTAATCTTTGGTGTTGGAGTTGTATCCGGGTTATTTTGGGCAGTTGGACAAAGTAATCAGCTGAAAAGTATTGATTTAATTGGAGTTTCTAAAACGATGCCTATTTCAACGGGGCTTCAGTTAGTTTCCACTTCATTATTTGGAGTAATTGTGTTTCACGAGTGGTCTACAAAAACGTCAATCATTCTTGGTGTGCTCGCTCTTATCTTTATTATTGTAGGGATTGTTTTAGCATCACTTCAAAGCAAAGAAGAGAAAGAGGCTGAAGAAGGAAAAGGAAACTTCAAAAAAGGAATTGTTATTTTATTAATTTCAACCGTTGGTTATTTAGTTTATGTTGTAGTAGCCCGTCTATTTAATGTAGACGGATGGTCGGCTTTATTGCCTCAAGCAATTGGTATGGTTATTGGAGGAGTATTGCTGACGTTTAAGCATAAGCCATTTAATAAATATGCAATTCGCAACATTATCCCAGGTCTTATTTGGGCCGCTGGTAATATGTTTTTATTCATCTCACAACCTAAAGTAGGCGTAGCGACAAGCTTCTCGCTTTCCCAAATGGGAATCGTCATTTCAACTTTAGGCGGAATCATCATTTTAGGTGAGAAGAAAACGAAGCGTCAGTTAGTTGGGATTATTATTGGAATTATACTGATCATCATAGCAGGAGTCATGTTAGGGCTCGCCAAAAGCTAACTAGGAGGGTATTAACAATGTATAAAGATTTAGAAGGAAAAGTAGTGGTCATAACAGGTTCATCTACAGGTTTGGGAAAATCAATGGCGATTCGTTTTGCGACAGAAAAAGCTAAAGTAGTTGTGAATTATCGTTCTAAGGAAGACGAAGCTAACAGCGTTTTAGAAGAAATTAAAAAAGTTGGCGGAGAGGCTATTGCCGTTAAAGGTGACGTAACAGTTGAGTCTGATGTAATCAATTTAGTTCAATCTGCAATTAAAGAATTTGGAAAGTTAGACGTTATGATTAATAACGCAGGACTAGAAAATCCGGTTTCATCTCATGAAATGTCTTTAAGCGATTGGAATAAAGTAATTGATACGAACTTAACGGGAGCTTTCTTAGGTAGCCGTGAAGCGATTAAATATTTTGTTGAAAATGATATTAAGGGAACAGTTATTAACATGTCGAGTGTTCACGAGAAAATTCCTTGGCCATTATTTGTTCATTATGCAGCAAGTAAAGGCGGTATGAAGCTTATGACTGAAACACTGGCATTAGAATACGCTCCAAAAGGTATTCGTGTAAATAACATTGGACCGGGAGCGATTAATACACCGATTAACGCTGAGAAATTTGCTGATCCTGAGCAGCGTGCAGATGTAGAAAGCATGATTCCAATGGGATACATCGGAGAGCCGGAAGAAATTGCAGCAGTTGCTGCATGGCTAGCTTCTTCAGAGGCGAGTTATGTAACAGGAATTACGCTCTTTGCTGACGGCGGTATGACACAGTACCCATCATTCCAAGCAGGACGCGGATAAGAAAAAACGCACTCTATGATAGAGTGCGTTTTTTAGTTTTCCTGAGCTTTTTTTTGGTTCTTAGGAGCTGACTGGTGTTGAATGCGTAAGAAAAGCAAGATTAAAACGATAACGCCAGTGATGCTGTACATCCCAAGAATAAGGGGCTGCTGTGTATCTGTTCCGGAAGTAATGCCGTGATACAGTGCTAGCAAATAGCCTGGAAAAGCAAGAAAATGAATGGCTTTCCAGGCTTTTCTCCCAAGCTGTTTTATAAAGTCGGATGTAATAATTAGTACCAATAAAATGTAGAGTGAAATAGTACCAAGACCTGTGCTAATCGGTTTGTAATCGGAAGTGAACGGAATTAAAATGTCAGAAAGTGAAAAATGAACAGATTGATCAAATGATAAAACAAGTCCGTGAATCATGCCAAACAATAACCCAAACCACCCTGATGATTGATGGACCAGCAAAAGCTGTTTTTTTCGTTTTGGTTTAAAAAACGAAAAGCTGTGAGAAATGCCAGCGGCAACCGATACAAACATTAGTAAATAAGAAGTTAAGCCGGCTGCCCGAATGGTGTTCCATACGGGAAAATGAGCACTAAATTGCGCGAGGAGAGTAGCCATAATGGTATACCTGACCTTTCACATGTTTTTCGATTAGTACGTTGCCTTCTTTTGTAACCGCAATTACTTCTAAAGAAGGGTGATGCATTTTAGCTAACCTTAATCCAGCGTCCCAGCCGAGAATAAGTATGCACTTTGCATAGACTTCAGAAATGGTTAAGTCTTCTGAAACGACCGTTACTTGCAGAAGCTCTGATGAACTAGGCTTGCTGATTCTGCCGTCAATAATATGATGGTGAGTGTGTCCGTTCACTTTCCACGAACGCTTGCCTACACTGCTTGTGGCAATACCGCTGTTGCTTTTTACTTTAATGGTCGTGAGATTTTTTGATGCATCAAATGGATAAGAGAGAGAAATGGACCAGTGCTTGCTAGCGGGCCCCCACGTTACAATATCTCCGCCTCCATCGATTGCTCCAAGTGAAGTTCCTTTTTTCTTTAATTGATTCGCCATTTGCTGAATGCTCCAACCTTTTGCGATTCCTCCTAAATCCAGACCGATATTAGAAGCAAGCTGAATACTTCTCATTCCTTTATGAATCATAATAGGGTTAACAGCATCAAAAGCTGCTACTTCTTGAGGTAGCTGATTGTTAGGCAGTTGTTCAAAGCTTTGGTCATATCCTAGAGTTTGAATAGAATGATACAGAAATGGGTTGAAAATTCCGTTTGTCTCATTGTAATAGTAATAGGCTGCTTTTACAGCTTCATACAGCATTTTTGACGGTAGAAATAATCTTCCGTTCAGCGAATTAAGCTGTGAAAGCTCGCTTGTTGGAAGAAAGCGGCTTAGGGTTTCTTCTACAAGATAACACCAGCTCTCTACTTTTTGGCTGACAGGTGTTTCAAGCTGATATACATTAAATGTGGTATTCATCGCTTTAAATGAGTAGCTCATTTCATCACATCCTTAAGAAGGTCTTGTTTGCATAGAAGAATCATTATTGTTGCCCCAATTATCCTGACCACTTGTGGAATCATCATTTGACCACTGATCTTGCTGATTACTCGAATCATCGTCTGACCACTGATCATCTTCACTGCTTGAATTATCGTCTGACCATTGATCACTTTGTTTGCTAGAACTGTCATTTGACCATTGATCTTGCCCGTTAGTTCCATTGTCCGTATTGGATTCAGATCCTGAATCTGGAAATAGATCCGTCTCATCTTCCGTTTGAGTTTGCGATGAATTATTGGCGGATGTATCGTTATTTAGTGCTGTAGATGTTGAATTTGTTTGATCATATTTTTGAGAAAGCCCTACAAATGTTGTAAATGCAGCAACGCTCGATAAACCAACCATCCATTTTGTCCATTTATTAGCTGCCATTGATATGCTCCTTTTATCTTTCCTATTTTGCAACTGAACACTGAAGAAAAACTGAAGTGGAAGGTAACATACATCGTTCAATTGTTATAGTTCAATATAGACAGAAAAAATGAAAAAATAGTGAAATAGGCTGGTGGAATTTAAATTGACGAATTTTTTTATGAGAGGAATAGAAAGAAGCCTTATTCCATGCAGAATAAGGCTTCTAACTAATTAATAAATGGTAGAAAGTTCACATGTGTTAACAATGGTATGTAAAAACTGCTGAAATGTTTTTAACGATCGTTCGATTAAAGCTGTGTCTATATCTCGCACAATAAAAATTAAGTAAGATTCTCGATTGTGTGATGGCCATTGCTTCAAATGCTGCGGAGGATGAATAATATGTTGAACGCCATTTAACACAACGGGTCCTTCTTCTCCAACGTCCAGCATGCCTTTTACCCTCATTACCTTTTCACCGTTCGCGTGAAGTAACATGCTCAGCCATAGCCCGAATGCTGTCCAGTCCAGAGGCTGTGAAAACGAAAACGAAATAGAAGATACATTTGAATTGGGATGTGTAACAGGTGAAGGTAAAGAATGAATAACTTTTAAGCGATCTACATTAGATGCTTCTTGGATAATAAAAGGATCTACCTTTCCATGTACAGCAGGTATGATTACACACGATGGATTTAGAGACTGAATATGTGTCAATATAGCATCGTGCTCTTCGGGTGAACAAATGTCTGTTTTGGTTAAAATAATTTTATCAGCAACGGTAATTTGTTTAATTATTTCTGGATTGTTCTGAAGCTGCAGTATACCATTTTTTGCATCTACTGTAGTGATCACACAATCAACTATGTACCGATGCTGTAAAAGAGGGTTGGTTAAAATCGTAAATAAAATAGGAGAAGGATCTGCCATTCCCGTGGTTTCGATCACGACACGCTCAAAATGAGATTCTCCGCTTTCGTCTGCATATAACAGCTCTTTCAGCTCTTCTTCTAGGTCTGCTCGCGAATTGCAGCATATGCAGCCTCCTTTAAGTAAAATCGTTCGTTCCTCAGCCTGACGCAAGAGGTGATGGTCGAGACCAATTTTTCCGTATTCGTTAACAATAACTGCTGTATTGTTATTAATAGAGGGTTCTTTTAAAATATGCTGTAACAAGGTTGTTTTACCGGATCCTAAGCATCCTGTTACAATTGTTATCGCTTTTTTTCCATGAGCTTTCATTGAGCGGAACTCCTTTCTGCTATTTTATCCAATAAACTTCCATCTAGTGGATCAATAGGGTATCCGATCATTGCTTCTACATGATGCCAAATTGTTCCGAGGTCATGAACAATTTCAGCATTGCCTTTTGCATCTCGTAAAATAAACTTGCTGCCGTTCCATTCCTCTAACGTCAGGCGATAATGGCTCAGAAGTTGATTACAAAGGTTGGCGCGGTGAAGGCGGCTACGCTGTCTAATCCGCTGTTGATTTCCAACTGTTATTTCTGTATCTGTGGAATCTGTGTAATCGGTCCAATGGACTTGCATAATAAATTCGCCGCATAAGATGCACATGTTTATTCCTCCCTGTAAAGTAGGAGATCCGTTCAATATGAACGGATCCGGCTTTTTATAATTGTTTAGCTTCAACCGCTTTTTTGCGAGGGTTTCGTTTTGCGAAATCATCTGCAATTTCATCGAATGTCACCCATCTAACACCTTCATGAGAACTGATATGTTGAATTAAACGTTCATGCATTTTTAGTACCTGAGGACGTCCGCTCACATCAGGGTGAATAGTCATCGTGAAGACTCCATAGTCCATATTCTCATATACCCAATCAAACTGATCTCTCCACATTTCCTCTAAATCGCGCGGATTTACAAAGCCATGGCTGTTAGGTGACTTTTTAATAAACATCATTGGAGGAAGATCGTCTAAATACCAGTTAGCAGGAATCTCTATTAAATCCGTTTCTTCTCCTCTTATGAGCGGTTTCATCCATTCATTTGCTTTTTTTGCATAATCAATTTTTGTCCAGCTGTCACCAATCCTTACATAATAAGGAGAAAAGTCATTATGCATTAAGCTGTGGTCGTACTTAATGCCATGTTTGTGCAGCAGTTCATTTGTTACATTAGAAAATTCCCACCAAGGTGCTACATAGCCTGTCGGCTTTTTACCCGAAAGTTTTTCAATTAATTTAATCGATTTTAATAAGACTTCTTCCTCTTGTTGAGGAGTCATTGCAATAGGGTTTTCATGAGAATAGCCATGTGCTCCTACTTCATGTCCTCGTTTGACAACTTCTTTCATTTGTTCGGGAAACGTTTCGATAGAGTGACCCGGAATGAACCAAGTGGTTTTTAGCTGATACTTATCAAATAAATCCAATAATCGAGGTGCTCCCACTTCTCCTGCAAATAACCCCCGAGATATATCATCTGGAGAATCTTCGCCTCCGTATGATCCCAACCAACCAGCGACAGCATCTACATCTACTCCATAAGCTACTAAAATTTCTTTTTTGCCCACAGTGAACCACTCCTTCTTCTTTATGATTTCTTATTAAGAGTTGTTGCAAAAAGTGTGCCAAGTATAAAAAAGGAACAATCAGCGTTTTAATAAGAAGCTATGGTAGAAAAACAGGAGGAAATATGCGTAAAAGCATAAAAAATATGTTTTTTTGCATAGATTTCAGAAGATTCTTAATGATATGATATTATTTTTAAGAGTAATTGAAAAATCTGATGGTTGGGGTGAGTGTAATTTGTCGAATTCAAATCTTCATATGGTACAGCATACATCTATACGAGCAATAGAAGAGTTAATTGAGGAATTTCCCTTTTCTATTGTTATTTATCAAAAGGATTTACAAATTAGAATTGCAAATAAAAGTGCAGAGTCACTTCCAAATGTTTTCTATCAGAGTGAAGAGACAAAGCAACAAGTCCGAAGGTGCTTCAATCAAGAGAACAACGCCGAAGAGCATATTCAAGTAATAGAAGGTCACAAATATATACAATTTTTCTATATGAGCGAACTAGAGTTAGTTTCGGTCTTAATAATGGATGACTACATAACTGAATATGAAAAGTACAAATCGGAAAGTATGGACTTAAAAGCTATTTTTGAAACTTCTTATGACGTAATGTACGTGTCAGATGGCGAGGGAAATACGATTAGAGCAAGTTCAGCTTGTTTGGAACTATGGGGAAAAAAAGAGAACGAATTAATAGGAAGAAACGTTATTGATCTGGAGAAAGAAGGAATCTATACACCGTCTATTACACGATTAGTATTAGAACAAAAGAAAAAAGTTTCTGCTATTCAGACTACTAAAGAAGGCAGAAGACTTATGGTTGTAGGAACGCCTATAAAGAATGAACAAGGAGAAGTTATCCGGGTTATTAATGCCTCAAGAGATATCACTGAAGTGAGTCAAATGCAGTCAGAAATCAGTGAGATGAAGCGGTTAATTGCAGGTTACAAACAAGAACTTATGGAACTGAAAAAAGATAAAACAGAAAAGGTAAAACTGATTTCTTACAGCAAAAAAATGGAGAAGACTCTAGAATTAGCTAGACGAGTTGCCAATGTAGATTCTACTGTGCTTATTCTAGGTGAATCAGGGGTTGGAAAAGAAATGGTCGCCAACCTCATTCATGAAACGAGTGATCGAAAAAACAGTCCATTTATAAAAGTCAACTGTGGAGCTATTCCTGAGAACTTGTTAGAATCAGAGCTTTTTGGCTACGAAGGAGGAGCTTTTACAGGAGCAAAAAAGGAAGGGAAAATGGGACTTTTTGAGTTAGCTAACAAAGGAACGTTATTTTTAGATGAAATTGCGGAGATGCCTCTAGCCCTTCAAGTGAAATTACTAAGAGTTCTTCAAGAACGAGAAGTGATGAGGGTGGGAGGAGTGAAGCCAGTTGCAGTTAATGTGCGAATCATTGCAGCCACCAATCGAAACTTGCATGAAGACGTTCAAAAAGGGAATTTTCGTGAAGATTTATACTACCGACTAAACGTTATACCACTGTCGATTTTACCGCTTCGCGAGCGCAGAGAAGATATTTTGCCTTTAGCTTCTTATTTTATTGAACAGTTTAATCAAAAATATTTAACGAAAAAGACGCTGTCAGCTGAAACGGCCGAAGCGTTTGAACTATATAACTGGCCAGGAAATGTAAGGGAGCTTCAAAATATTGTGGAAAGACTCATTGTGATGTCAGATGGAGATGAAATTCAGCATTTGCATTTGCCAGAAGAAATTACAAACTTATCATCTAATAGAGATAAGGTACAGGTGCTAGACATCCTTCCTCTGAAAGAATGCATGGAAATGGCTGAAAAACAGCTCTTGCGTCTAGCTAAACAAAAATATTCCTCTACAGTAAAAATTGCCGATGCACTGCAAGTAAATCAATCAACCATTAGTCGAAAGCTTCAAAAGTTAAACGAATAGTAAGGGTTCAAAAGAAGTCTATCTTTTCCTTTTAAGGAGGTAGACTTCTTTTTTATTATGCAACGCCGCATATATTGCAGAATTTTATATGTTCCTCTGCATACAAAACAAGTTCTTAACGAATATAAAACAGCTACGCCGCTCTTTTTCTAAATTGGCATGCATCTTGCAATTAGGAAAATAAGCTAGCTAATTGATAAAGGAGAGGATAGGATATGGTTGCTATTAAAAAAGAAGTTGAAAAAGGTAAACAAGCTCCTGCTGGTTTTATGAAGGCAGTTGTTTATCAAGGTCATAAACAGGTTGGGCTTCAATACAAAGAAATTCCAAAGGCAGAAGCGGGAGAAGTAGTCATTAAAACAACGTCTACTACTATTTGCGGAACAGATATTCATATTTTACACGACGAACATAAAGTAGAAAAAAATCGAACGTTAGGACATGAGCATGTAGGAGTTGTTCATGAGGTAGGGGAAGGAGTAACAGGAATAAAAGTAGGAGAACGCGCTATGTGCGGATCTTGTACACCTTGTGGTTCGTGTTATTATTGTCAAAAAAATTTATCTTCTCAGTGCATAGGGCCAGAAGGGGATTTTAAAACTCCAGGAGGATGGCGCTTAGGAAATACGATAGATGGAACGCATGCAGAGTATTTTAAGATGCCTTTTCCACAGTACAACTTAACTAAAATTCCGGATGAATTATCCGATGAAGATGTACTGCTGTTAACGGATATCGCTTCA
Organism: Priestia sp. 3CA3; assembly: GCF_056836725.1. Classification (NCBI taxonomy): domain Bacteria; kingdom Bacillati; phylum Bacillota; class Bacilli; order Caryophanales; family Bacillaceae; genus Priestia; species Priestia sp. 3CA3. Next base: position 256,282 of record NZ_JBXENJ010000003.1, on the reverse strand, counting down.
ACTGGAATTGCTGCAGCTGAAAACGCACAAATTCAAATAGGAGATATAGTGGCAGTCTTTGCGTGTGGCCCTGTAGGGCTTTGTTCTATTGCAGGGGCCAGATTAAAAGGAGCTAGCCTCATTATTGGAATAGATGGGAATTACCAGCGCCTAGGCTTGGCTAAAAAGATGGGAGCAGACGTGACGTTAAACTTTAACGAAGTGAACGTAGTGGAAGAAATAATGAAGCTATCAGGAAATAAAGGAATAGAAGTTGCTATTGAAGCTCTAGGAAAAGAAGAAACGTTTCAACAGTGTTTAAAAGTAATTAGACGCGGAGGCTGTATTTCAAGCGTAGGCGTATATTCGGGGCATGTTGAGATTCCAATTGAACATTTTGCAAGCGGAATGGGAGATCACCGAATTGTAACGACTTTGTGTCCCGGCGGAAGAGAACGTATGCAGCAGCTTATGAGCCTAGTTATTCAAGAGCGTATGGATTTAAAGCCGATGATTACACATCGATTTACTATTGATGAAGCAATTGAAGCTTATAGATTATTTGAACATGCGGAAGACCAAATTATTAAACCGATTATTACGTTTTGAATGTAGGAGGAGTAATAAAATGAAACATCAAACATTTATCGCAGCTGCTGTTCAAATGAATTGTGAGCTTGGAAATCCAGGCAGTAATTTGGAAAAAGCATATCATTTAATTGAACAAGCAGTTTTAAAAGGTGCTTCATTTATTGTATTGCCAGAACTATTTAATACAGGATATCGAGTAGAGGAAAAAGACTGGCAATATGCTGAGTATATTCCGGGTTATACGAGTGAATGGCTTGTTCAGACTGCACAGAAGTTCAATGTGACAATAGCCGGGTGCATTTTAGAAAAAAAGAATGATCGTATATACGATACATGTCTAGTAGTAGACAGAGACGGAATTCAAGGAACATATAGAAAAATTTACTTATGGGATCAAGAAAAGCAAAGGTTTCAAAAAGGGGACAGATACGAGGTCACTCAATTAGGTGAAGTAACATTGGGCATGCAAATATGCTATGAAGTAGGATTTCCAGAAGGTGCGCGCGTGCTCACGTTAAAAGGAGCAAACGTGTTGATTTATTCTTCTGCATTTGGCTCCTTAAGAAGGTATGCGTGGGATATAGCGACTAAAGCAAGGGCTTTAGAGAACGGCTGCTTTGTTATTGCATCAAACCGTACGGGCACAGAAAAGAATGAAACAGTGTTTGGAGGAGGAAGTCGAATTATAAACCCTCAAGGAAAAGTATTAACAGAAGCTACAAAAGAAGATGAAGTCATTGTGGCAGAAATTGATTTAGTACAAGTAGAAGAACAGAGGAAAGCAATTCCCTATCTTTTAGATTTACAGAATGACATGTATAAAGAACCGTCAAAGTAATGTCTGTAGAAAACTAACTATTTTATTAATAGGAGGAGTGCTAGTTGAAAAACTCATTGATTTCGAAAGATATTGTACCAACATTAGCAAAACAGCGTGTCATTTCAGGGTTTGGTTTCTTTAATATTTGGGTGGGGATGGCTGTTATTATTGCAACGTTTCAAATTGGTGCAAATGGAATTGACTCTATGTCTTTATGGAAGTTAGCAGGAGCAATCTTACTTGCTAATATTATCATTGCCATTATTGGAAGCTTAAGTGGGGATATTGGAGTAGAGCACGGTCTTTCATTTGCTGCTTATTTACGCGCTCCTTTTGGAATTAAAGGTGTTCATATTCCGGCAGTTAGTAAAGGGATTATCGCGTCAATCTGGTTTGGCATTCAAACCTATTTAGGAGCTACAGCAATCAATTACATTTTTCATAGTTTAACAGGATTTGATTCTTGGTTCTTTTGGTATGTAGCATTTGCTGTTGTACAAATTATTAACACAGCAATGGGAATCAAAGCAATTGATCGTTTTGCAGTTGTTGCTGCACCTTCTATTATTTTAATTTCAGTGTGGATTTTCTTTAAAGTGGCAGGAATGGCAGACGATAAAGGAATTGATGTGTACAGCTATGTTGGGACAAAAGATACCACCACTTGGTTTTTAGTGATGGCTGCTAATATGGGATTTTGGTCAGCACTCGCGGTAGATATTCCCAATATTACAAGGTATGTAAAAGCACCTAAAAATGAACGAAGCTGGCTGAAGCGAAATAAAAATAATTATATTCCGCATCTTACAGCTCTTCCTATCGTACAAACTTTTATGGGTGTAATTGGAGCCGTTAGTTTTCTCGGGACGGGTCTTTGGAATCCGATTGAAGTTATTCAACAAACTTCTACAGGATGGGTAATGGCTGTTGTGCTTATTATGGTGGTGTTAGCTCAGTGGTCTACTAACTCTGCTGCTAATCTTATCCCAGCTTCTTTAACATTTGTTAATGCAGGTTCTCGCTTTAAGGTGTCATACACAGTGGGCATTATTCTAGCTGGAGTGGTAGGAACACTGTTTCAGCCTTGGGCAATTTTAGATCAATTATTTATCTTTTTAGGGTATTACGGGGCTGTTTTATCTGCGCTTGCAGGAATTATGTTATGTGATTATTACATTATCAGAAGGCGCCGTTTGAATGTAGAAGAACTATATGCAGAGGAAGGTCAATATAAATTTGATGGTGGCGTAAACTGGGCAGGTATGATTTCATGGATCATAGCTGGAGGAGCGGCTATCTACTTTTTAGATTATATGTATATTGTTGGTTTTCCACTAGGAATAGCTTGTTACTTTGTATTAATGAAAGCATGGTATTTAAAACGTCACCCTCAAAAAGAAATTGATAGTCGTTTCTCTGACGACTATTTAGGTACAACAGTAGGAAGAGATTGGCATATTGAAGTGCTGGAAGAAGCGATCCAGCCTTCTTTAAATGAAGTTGGAGTAAAGAAAGGGGATTTAGCATGAAGCTGCAAGGGAAAACAGCAATCATTACGGGAAGCGCAAGAGGAATTGGAAAAGGTATTGCCCTTGCTTATGCCAAAGAAGGAGCAAACTTAGTGTTAAACGTCTATGGCGTAGATCAACAAGAAATCGAAGAGCTCAGTAGGGACGTAAGTTCTTATGGCGGACAAGTTGTCATTATTGAAGGAGATATTACAAAGAAAGAGATCGTTGAAGAAATGGTTCAAACAGCCCTTTCACGTTTTCAGACCATTGATGTTTTAGTAAATAATGCAGGGATTTTAACTCAAAGTCTATTGAAAGATATGGAAGAGGCTCAGTGGGACCAAATGATAAATATTGATTTAAAATCAGTATTTCTAACCACAAGAGCAGCTGTTCCGTATATGATAGCGCAAAAATCAGGAAGAATTATTAATATCGCGTCTCAAATTGGTCAAAAAGGCGGCGTAGAATTAAGCCACTATGCTGCTGCAAAAGCAGGAGTGATTGCTTTTACAAAATCCATTGCGCTCGAACTTGGAAAATATAATATTACAGCTAATTGTATAGCGCCTGGACCAATACAAACACAGCTCGTAGACGATATTAATGAAGAGTGGAAATTGCAAAAGCAAAAGGAATTAGCTGTTCCTCGATTTGGCACAGTGGAAGAAGTGGCGCCAACAGCTGTTTTGTTAGCGAGTTCTCCAGATGGAAATATCTATACAGGGCAAACGTTGGGACCAAATAGTGGAGATGTTATGCTGTAATAAAAAAATGGTGCTGTCGCTACAGCACCATTTTTTAAATTAGCGATAAATCTTACTAATCGATACGTAATAAACCGTTAACTGTACAAGAGAAAGAAGCAAAAGAACGGCAATGGGATAGAAGCTAAAAGAATTAGGTAACAGCGGATAAAAAGCGATTAAGATAGCGCCTATAGGAATAGAAAATAGAAGAAAAACAAAGGCTTTTTTACAAGCTTCTGCTGTTATCATCTTTTCACGTTCATCTTCCTCTGCAAATTCAAAAGGAAATAATAAAGGCGAAACGTTCTTCGTCTTTTTACGCGCTCGGTAGTAAAAAAAGGACACGATTAAAAGCACAATTAAAGAAGCGAAAGAGCCTATAGACATGGTAATTTCCCACGGGGGTTCAGGGTGGTTCATAACTTCACTAAATTGAATATTTAGGCTTAAAAAATCATATAAAAACCAACCTACGCATAGCAGAGACACTACATTCAACAAATAAGATTTAATAACATTACTCAACATTTTTCTCCTCCTTTTGAAGTGTAAAAACATCTTCCATTTTTAATTGAAAGACATCACAAATTGTTAAACCAAGTAGTAGGGAAGGAACGTAATTTCCCTTTTCAATAGCTGCAATGGTTTGGCGAGTGGCTCCAACTTTTTCAGCTAAATCTCCTTGCGTATATCCATGTTTAGCTCTAAGCTCTTTTACGTGATTAATAAGAGTCAATATGATCACCCGCTGCCTTTTTAATAAATTTGTTAAGTTGATTTAACATTATGTAAAGTTAATTTAACATCAATTGGATGATTTTTCAATATATAATGGATAAAAAATACAAAAAAGATCCTAGAAGAATTCTTCAGGATCTTTTTTGTTAATAAATTTCTTTAATGCCAGACAAACGAATGGAAAAAATGTTTTGTTTTTCATCTCGTAGGGAGAGGGTTTGGTCGGTTAGGTTTAAATTTTGGATTTTTCCTTTGAAGGTTTGAAGCAGGCCATTTTCGTAATAATTCACGGTTACATGTTTGTTTTTCTTTAACGCTTTTAAAATCATTTATTCATCTCCTTTCATGTGTGCATCTGTTATGAAAAGAAAGCTGTGGCTTAAGCATAAGAATTTGGAGAATGCTCAAGGCAGAATTATTATTATACAGCAAGATGAGAATAGTTTGTAGATAAATTGTGAAAAAATGCACAAGTTTGCAGTGCGGGTGTTGCAACAGAATACAGTATATGAGGAGAGGAGGGGTTTTATGATAAAAAAGGTGATTTTAGTTTATTTATTTGTGGGTATTAGGTAAACTAGTAGATGAATTTAAAGAATCTATCTATAGTTGTGAAGGCTAGGATTTCATTTAATTTTCATTTTCTATGAGTATAATGATAAAGGTTTTCTATATGTTCTTTGTGAATCTACTCATAAACTAATCGAGAAAGGAAAATCAAAATGAAGCGAATCGTTTCTAAGCCGCTGCACTATTTCATATTAGCCGCTGTTTTAATGTGGATAAAGTCGTATGTGGCTTATAAAACTGAATTTAACTTAGGCGTAAGCGGCGTAATGCAGCAAATGCTGCTGTTTATAAACCCTGTAAGTTCAGTGCTGATTTTTTTAGGAATCGGCTTATTTTTTAAAGGAAAGAAAGCAGGAGCTTGGATTCTTGCAGGCAGTTTCATCATGACGCTGCTGTTGTACAGCAACATTCTCTATTATCGTTTTTTTAACGATTTTGTAACTCTTCCCACACTGTTGCAGACAAGTAATGCAGGAAGTATGGGCGGAAGCATTATGGATTTATTAAAAGCACATGATGTTTTTTATTTTGTTGATTTTATTATTTATCTTTTCTTCTTTTTTAGTAAAAAAATTGACTGGCATAATGAAAAAGTATCGGTTAAGAATGCTGTAACCATTCTTTCTTTAGGATTCATGGTTTTTTCTGTCAACTTAACATTAGCAGAAATTGATCGCCCGCAGCTTCTATCTCGAACTTTTGACCGCAATTATCTAGTAAAGTATTTAGGCGCCTATAATTATACGATGTATGACGGTGTTCAGACTGCTCAAAACTCTAAACAGCGAGCTTTTGCAAGCAGCAATGACTTAACGAACGTCGTTAATTTTAAAAACAGTCACTATGCGGAGCCTAATTCCGTTTACTTCGGAAAAGCTAAAGGGAAAAATATTATTAAAATTCATTTGGAATCATTTCAGTCTTTTTTAATTGATTACAAATTAAATGGCCAGGAAGTGACACCGTTCTTAAATTCGTTGGCCCATGGAAATGACTTTACGTATTTTGATAACTTCTTTCATCAAACAGGACAAGGAAAAACATCAGATGCTGAGCTGATGATGGACAACTCTCTATACGGCCTTCCTCAAGGTTCTGCCTTTGTACTAAAAGGAAGCAATACGTATCAGGCAGCACCAGCTATTTTAGATCAAAAAGCTGGCTATACGAGCGCTGTACTGCACGGAGACTATAAGACGTTTTGGAACCGTAACGAAATTTACAAGCAGTTCGGTGTGGATAAGTTTTTTGATGCAAGTTATTACAATATGACGGGTGAAAATAAAATTAATTATGGCTTAAAAGACAAACCGTTCTTTAAAGAATCTGTTCCAATGCTGCAGTCTTTACCACAGCCGTTTTATGCGCATTTAATTACGTTAACAAACCATTTTCCATTTTTACTTGGAAACAATGAGGCAAGCATACAGCCAGCTAACACGGGCGATGCGACAGTTGACCGCTATTTCCAAACGGCTCGTTATTTAGACGAATCATTGCAATCTTTCTTCCAAGAACTGAAAGCTTCTGGGCTTTATGATAATTCTGTGATTATGATTTATGGAGATCACTACGGTATTTCTGAAAATCATAATGCGGCAATGGAAAAAGTAATGGGAAAAGAAATTACACCTTATGAAAATGCTCAGCTGCAGCGTGTACCTCTATTCATTCACGTTCCTGGAGTAAAAGGCGGAATTAATCATACGTACGGTGGAGAAATTGATGTTGTGCCAACTCTTCTTCATTTAGTAGGGATTGACAGCAAAGAGTTTATCCAATTTGGTACAGATTTATTTTCTAAAGGTCATGATGATGTAGTAGCGTTCCGCAATGGCAACTACGTATCTCCGAAATATACACTAGTGGATGGAACGTATTATGATTCTAAGACAGGCCAAGCGCTTAAAGAAAATAATCAAATGAAAGCTTATAAACAGAAGGTAGCGAAAGAACTGGAGTTATCTGATCAAGTGCTTTATGGAGACTTACTTCGTTTCCACAAGCTAAAGGATTTCCAAACAGTCGACCCTTCGAAATATATGTACGGGAAAGAAGAAACATCAGCTAAATAAAGCTAAAATCAAAAGAACATGATGACTTCTGCAAAGCAGAATGAGCATCATGTTCTTTTTTACTGTAAACTATTCATCAATAAATTTCTTTAATTCCCGATAAGCGAATAGAGAAAGTATTTTGCTGTTCATCTTTTAATGAAAGCGTTTGGTCTGTTAAATCTAGGCGCTGTACTTTTCCTTTAAACGTTTGAAGCAAACCGTTTTTATAATAGTTAATTGTAACGGCCCCGTTTTTTCTTAATGCTTTTAAAATCATTTTCAAAACTCCTTCCATATTTAAAATGTGTATGATTAACGAGCTGTAACATTCATTTTCATTTGCATATTTTTATTATACACAAAAATAGAAAGCGTTTTCACTAAAAGTTTGAACACTTTGTGAAAACTTTAACAGAGAATGTGACAAATACATACAGAAACTGATTTATTTGTCGTATTCATCATAAAACACATTTATGAAAGGAGTGTTAAGAACGTGTTAAAACTTTATGGATGGAAAAATATTATAAGATGTCGTTTGAAATGTCGTAGTGAATCCATTCACCGTGCGTTACATTTCCTCCCATTTTTCTGTAAAGCGTTTGAGCTCTTGTATTATCATAAGCCGTTTCCCAAGACATGGCTGCATACTGATGTTCTTTTGTATACTGGTGACTAATCGAAAATAACTTTTCCCCAATTTTTTGACCTCTTGCTTTTTCAGTAACGTACAAGTCATTTAAAATCGCTACAGGCTTTACACGCGTGGTGCTAAATGTAAAATAAAGCGTTGAAAAACCTACTGCCTCGTCATTTTGAGTCGCGATAAACTGGACGCCAGTATCGGGACGTTGAAACAAATGATCAATTAAATTTCTCAGCTGTTTTTTGGCAGGCTGAGGGCGCTTGTAAAAATCAACAATGTATTCGTTCATTAATGAAATAAGTGCTTCCATGTCAGCAGCATTAGCTTGACGAATTGTAATAGTAGTAGTCATTAAATCTTCTCCTTTTTAATTAGATGATCTACAATTATAGTAAAAGAAATGTATCCCCTCTAAAAGAGCCAGATTTAAAAAATAAGATAGGGACAGATGAAAGGAGCTAGCGTGAAGTTCACACCTTTATTAAACCGAAGGAATGATATGCCTTTATATCACCAGCTATATGAATATATAAAAAAAGAAATTGTATCCGGCAGGGTGAAAGTAAATGACAAACTGCCTTCTATCCGGTCTCTTGCTGATTACTTAAACGTAAGTCGAAATACTGTAGATATGGCCTATCAGCAGCTTTTAGCTGAAGGATATGTAGAAAGCAAGCCCAAAAGTGGACTGTACGTAACGAATACACAGTTTGATTTACTGCAAACAGATAGAAAGCCGACTGTATTTTTACAACCTCACTCAGAAACAAAGTCGTGTACCTATGATTTTCGGTATGGAAAAGTTGATAGCCGTTTGTTTCCCTTGAATGAGTGGAAAAAACGATACAATGAAAGTCTTCAAACTTATAAAGAAGCGCTGTTCACGTACCAAGAAACTCAAGGAGAAGAATCACTGCGAGAAGAAATTGCGACGTACCTTTATCAGTCAAGAGGAGTGGTTTGTTCGAAACATCAAATTATTATCGGAACAGGTACTCAGCAATCACTCAGTTTGCTAGCGCAGCTGTTAAAGCCAAGCATCAGAGATATTGCCTTTGAAAATCCTTGCTATGACGGGGCTAGCTTTGTATTTAAACAGCATGGATTCTCCTTAAAACCTGTGTCACTTAATAACAGAGGCATAAACATCCAAGAGCTTTATGATAGCCAAGCACGCGCTGTTTATGTCACACCATCTCATCAGTTTCCATACGGAATGATCATGCCTGTTTCAAGAAGAATAGAGCTTCTTACATGGGCGAATGACTGCAATGGATTTGTTATTGAAGATGATTATGACGGAGAATTTCGTTATAAAGGAAGTCCCATTCCTTCATTGCAAAGCTTGGATACTAAAGGGCGCGTCATTTATACAGGGACATTTTCAAAATCTTTTATGCCTTCTTTAAGAATCAGCTACCTTGTATTACCGGAAGTGCTTCTAAAGGAATATCATGAACGTTTCTCTTTATACGAGCAAGCTGTTCCAGCCCTTCATCAGTGGACGCTCGGACTGATGATGAAAAACGGAGAGTGGAGTAAGCATTTAAGAAGAGTGAGAACTGCTTATCAACTCAAACACGGTACTCTTTTAGCAGCTTTACAGAAGGAGTTTAACAAAAACATCACGGTGTCAGGAGAATATGCAGGTTTGCATATCCTTGTCCGCGTGCACAACGATATGAACGAACAGCAGTTAATTAACGCAGCTCAAAAGCAAGATGTCTCTGTCTACGGCACTTCTCGTTATTGGCTTACGGAATCACCTCAACAAAAGACTCATCTATTATTAGGTTTTGGAAGTTTGGAGAGAGAAGAAATAGAAGAAGGAATAAGGAGGTTGAAAAATGCTTGGTTATAAGCCTCTCCTCATTTCTTCGATTTCTTGACAAAAGCTGCCTAGTCCTTTAGACTTTTTTGCATATATTTTAAATTATCTGAAAGGAGGATAGGGTAATCGAAGCTAACTGCTAGTGGACAACCCTAGATTAAACAATGAATCCTATCCAACAAATTTTACATACATTTCCTGTGATTGTACTAGATGGTGCAATGGCAACTGAACTGGAGAGATATGGCTGTGATTTGAACGACAGCTTATGGTCTGCAAAAGTGCTTATGGAGCAGCCGGAATTGATTAAGAGAGTGCATCAAGATTACTTTGCAGCAGGAGCTGACTGTGCAATTACTGCAAGCTATCAAAGCACGTTTGAAGGTTTTGCAAAACGTGGTTTAAGTGAAGCAGAGGCGCGCGAGTTAATTCAAGCATCTGTAAAAATTGCGGCTGAAGCAAGAGATGAATTTTGGCAGCAAGAAGAGAATTGTCTTAATCGCCCAAAACCAATTGTCGCCGCTTCGGTAGGTCCTTACGGAGCATTTTTAGCAAACGGATCGGAATATACTGGACAGTATGACGTAACAGAAGAAGAGTTAATGGAATTTCATCGTCCTCGTATGAAAGCATTAATTGAAGCAGGAGCAGATGTGTTAGCTTGTGAAACCATTCCTAATCTAATGGAAGCAAGAGCCATTGCGAGGCTGCTAGAAGAATTTGAAGGAGCGTACGCATGGATTACGTTCAGCGCAAAAGATGACCTGCACATTAGCAGCGGAACATTAATCTCGGAGTGTGCACGCTATCTGGATTCCTATAAGCAAGTAGCAGCTATTGGAGTTAACTGTACGCCGCCTCAATATATTTCTTCACTTATTAAAGAAATTAAATCTCAAACGGATAAGCCAGTCATTGTGTATCCAAATTCAGGAGAGCATTATGATGCTGAATCTAAAACATGGAACGGGACATCTGCAGGCGAAACGTATGGCTGCAGCGCTCACAGCTGGTATGAAGCAGGTGCTCAGTTAATCGGAGGGTGCTGTCGCACAACTCCAGATGATATCAAAGGCATCACAAAATGGGCTAGAAAATAACGGATTGAAAAAAAGAGAATGTGAGAAAAGCTGTTTCGCTAACCTTAAACACGAACGATCTATCAAAAATAGATAGTTCGTGTTTTTTTATGGTCATGGTGAACGTAGGTTTCGTGTGCGCAGTTCCTTCTAGCTGTTGGCTGGAGGGCAAGGCGAAGACTCTCGCGGAAAGCGGAGCCTTGCACGGAAATCCACAGAGGTGTCATAAGCAGTCCAGCTCATTTATTCCCTTTTTCCATCTTTAGATTGAATTCATTTTGTTATGTCTCAATTTCTTTTTTCTTGTAAAATAAAAGAATACAAGTTGAAAAATCTTTATTAGAACGAAAGAAGGGATGATGAAAGTGAAAGATATTAAAAATATTTATTGTGTGGGCCGAAACTACGCACTGCATGCAAAAGAATTACATAATGATATTCCAACATCACCTTTTTTATTTTCCAAACCTACTCACGCTCTTGTTGAAGCAGCTGGACAATCAATCACTCTTCCTCGCGACCAAGGAGAGGTGCACTTTGAAACCGAACTGATTCTTCATATTGGACAACTTTACAAAGAAGGCATAACAGTGGATGAACTTGTTGACGAGATGACGATTGGATTAGATTTGACGCTTCGGGATGTGCAGAGCGAATTAAAACAAAAAAAGCACCCTTGGCTGCTTGCAAAAGGATTCAAACATTCAGCGGTCGTGGGAAACTTTATTCCGTTTGAAGGAGTAGAAGCATCTAAGCAGAAAGACTTTTCGTTAGTGAAAAACAATGAACGCGTTCAGCTGGGAAATATCAAAGATTTGATTTTTGACTTACAAACGATTATTGATTTTACAGGAAAACATTTTGGTCTTGATAAAGGAGATCTTATTTTTACAGGTACACCTGAAGGAGTAGGTCCGCTTTCACATCAGGATCATCTTTCACTTAAATGGGGGCAGCAAGAGCTTGGTTCTTGCATCGTTTCCCTTCGTTAACAAAAAGAGCTTGAAACAAAGGTAGTTTAGTTGAAGGAAGATCCGAACGGTGAATCGAGATTCTTGATAGAGAATCCAACCCGTTCGGATTTTTTATTGCGATGGTAAATGTAGGCTTCGGAATGAATTTAATAACCAATGGGAAAGCTGTTTTTATCTCCTATAGGAAACGAGGTCCTCATTATGGTGCTCTTAATCCTTACAACGGTGATTTCTATTCTGAGTGTACTAGTTATGCCAAAGCGCATCAGCTGGATAGAAATATACACAACGTCTTTGTTTGTTATGTTTTTAGGATCGGTAGCAGATATATATCTTGATGTTAAATATGATCTTTATGGATTTTTTACAAAAGGAGTAGATTTTGAATATCTTTTAGTCTTTATTTTTATTTATCCTGCGACGAATAGTGTATTTTTAAATTTTTATCCTGGGAGCAAGAGCTTGGCTAAAAAAGCTTTATACATTACAGTGTGGGTAATTCTTACAACACTGTTTGAATACATTTCTGCCCAAACAGAAGTGTTTTATTATAACGAATGGAAGACGCTATACTCGTTTTTTTGCTATCCTTTTCTTTATATAGCAATGGCTTTAAATTTAAAAATGATACGCAGGCTCCAGGTTATCGATAAGCAAAAATAGAAATAAAAAAAAGTAATGATAAATCATAAAAAAATGATATTTTATTAATGGCTACATATGTAATATAGTAAAAATAGAAAATAAACGAGGCAGCATATAAGCAGGGTTAAAAAACATCAAAACGGGAATCTTGACATTAACTTCATGTTTTTAACCATGTATTGTGAATGAATATACTTAATGCTAAATAATATGTTGTAGAAGGAATTTAGTAAAGGAGGCAAGAAGATGTTTAAGCGTAGTGAAAAAATCCAAATTCATGGCGTAACGTTTCATGGAGTCATGAGTGCGAAGCAAAAAGCGGCCCTGCACGAAATTGCTAATGTAACAGACGAAAAAGACTGGGATGGGCTAAAAGGTGTGTACTGCTTAGGCAGTGTAAAGGTGCAAGGAAAAGATGTGTTAGGTGTGTACTATGGCCAATTTAATGATAACCTTCCAAAGGAGAAGCGCAAACTTCAGTTTGAAATTGACTATATTAAATATACAGTAACGGAATGTCCCATTGTCTTTATCGATACAACAAAAAACAAAAAGCCTCATCAATTTGCTTTTATCATTCTGCATGAATTAGGCCATCATGTGGATCGTATGACAAATGGAACGCTTTTAAAAGAAGGAAATAGAACGCAAGAAATGTTTGCTAATACGTATGCCTTAGAAAAATATTCAAAAATAGAAAAGTTCCAAACAAAGAAGTTAAAAAAGATTCCATTTTTAGAGGAATCTCTTACTCAGTGGAATAAAACTCCTCATCCTGGAGCGTATTCTCTTAGAGTTCAAATTGAATAATTCACGAGAATAGTTCCTCTCTCTCCGTTTTTTATTTTCCTACCTTTTTCCTCTTCCTGTCTTTTATCCTCCCAATGAACAAAAAGGATTTAATTACCCATAAAGTTTTAAAAGTTTTTATAGTACGAATTATTTACACTATACCCTCCTGTAAATTATGATTATTTTAAGAAAAAACAGAAAATTTTAAAGTTTTAAGGTACAACTTAATAGTGAACAAGCGATGTTGTAATCGTATAGACGAACTGGCATACATATGCGAGTCATACATACAAACGAATCGCTTCCACTGTTATGAAAGCGGATTCAAAAATAGGAGGGGTAATAATGTTAGCTATTCTTGGGTTTTTGATGGTTTGTACATTTATGTTTCTGATTATGACAAAACGATTAACGCCGCTTATTGCTTTAATGGTTATTCCAGTATTGTTTGCAATCATAGGGGGATTCACAAGCGGTATTGGAGAAATGGCTTTAAATGGTGTAAAAGAATTAGCACCTACAGGCGTTATGTTAATGTTTGCTATTTTATATTTTGGGATTATGATTGATGCTGGTTTGTTTGATCCAGTTGTAGGAAGAATTTTGAAAATCGTAAAAGGTGATCCACTAAAAATCACAATTGGTACAGCTATTTTAGTTCTTATTATCTCATTAGACGGAGACGGAACAACAACATACATGATTACGCTTTCAGCGATGCTTCCGCTTTATAAAAAGCTAAACATGAAGCCAATGATTTTAGCCTGTATCGCCATTATGGGTAGTGGAGTTATGAACTTAACACCTTGGGGTGGACCTACTGCTCGTGTGATGAGTGCATTGAAGTTAGATGCTTCACAGGTGTTTACACCACTGATTCCAGCCATGATTGGCGGAGCTGTTTGGTTGTTATTCACGGCTTACTATTTCGGGAAAAAAGAGCGCCAGCGCTTAGGTGTTATTGATATTCAAGACGTTACAAATGCTCAAGTAGCTTTTGCAGAAGCAGCAGCCGCTGAAGGAATCGAGTACAAGCGTCCGAAGCTTTTATGGGTAAACTTTGCTTTAACAGCTCTATTATTAGTAGGACTTATCACAGCAGTTATGCCGCTTCAAATTCTATTTATGATTGGATTTGCAATCGCTATCATGATTAACTATCCAAATTTAGAAGTTCAAAAAGAGCGTATTACTGCACATGCTGGTAACGTACTTGCTGTTGTGTCTCTTGTATTCGCAGCAGGCGTATTCACGGGTATTTTATCAGGTACCAAAATGGTAGATGCAATGGGTAATAGCTTAGTAGGATTAATTCCAGATGCGTTAGGGCCTTACATGTCTGTGATTACTGCCATCACAAGTATGCCATTTACATTCTTTATGTCAAATGATGCTTACTACTATGGGATTTTACCAATTATTGCTCAAGCAGCTTCAGCATACGGTATTGATGCTGCAGAAATTGGCCGTGCTTCATTGATTGGTCAACCTGTTCACTTACTAAGTCCTTTAGTTGCTTCTACGTATCTATTGGTCGGTATGGCAAAAGTCGAGCTTGGTGAATTTCAGCGCTTTACTTTAAAGTGGACGATTGGAACAGCTATGGTGATGCTTTTAGTAGCTATTATTACAGGAGTTATTACGCTGTAAAGATCAGGAAACTAAAAACTTATCAATTCCGCTTTTGGGATTGATAAGTTTTTTTGTCTAAAAAGCTTTTGGAATAAGGAGCGGATATACAAAAAATTTTGATAAAATAAAAGAAGAATAGAACTATAAGGTAAAGGCTGAAGGTGCGATGAAATGAAAAAATGGTTTCAAGTATCGCTGCAAACAAAAATCGTAGGTTTATCCGCAGCATTAATCATAACTGTTATTGTTCTTTTAGCGAGTATTTTCTCTTACATGCAGTTTGTAGAATCTAAAAGGCAAGCCGAGCAGCTGGCTCTTCAAGCAGCCAAATCAGTATCATTTATGCCGGAAGTCAAAGCTGCTTTTCAAAAAAAACAGCCGAGTCGATATATTCAGCCGCTTGCCGAGCAAGTGAGGGAACAAATCGGAGCAGCAAGTATTGTGGTTCAAAACCGTGAGCAAATCATCTATTCTCATTCTAATCAAAAATGGATAGGAAAGAAAAACAAAGAGGCGGTTAACGATAGAGCACTATTATTCGGCGGATATTATACGCTGGACGGAGAGGGAACCACAGGTCCTGCTATTATGGGGAAAGCGCCTATTGTCATCAGTCACGGAAAGTATACGGAAGTCGTGGGAGTGGTGACGGTTGAGTTTTTAAAATCTCATGTTCATGCTCAGCTCATTACGCGTATTCAGCAAATTATCCTATTTTCACTAGCTGTTTTATTGCTTGGTATGATCGGGGGTATTTTTTTAGCTAAAAGTATTAAAAAAGATACTCTTGGTCTTGAACCCCATGAAATCGCTTCTTTGTACCGTGAACGAAATGCAATTTTACTTTCGATAAAAGAAGGAATTATTGCTATTGATCATCAAGGCTTTATTACGATGATGAATACATCAGCTAAAAATATGCTGGGGTTACAGACGGAATATTTACATCATCATATCGTTGAAGTATTTCCTTATACGAATATGATTGAAGTGCTAGATACGGGAATAGCCCGAAGCGACCAAGAAATTTTTTTGAATGAAAAAACGTTTATCTTAAACTTAACACCCATTATTGAACATCAGCGAATTGTAGGAGTGGTCGCTAGTTTTCGTGATAAGACAGAATTAAAAAGCTTAATCAATACGATTTCAGAAGTACGAAAGTATTCAGAGGATTTACGAGCTCAAACGCATGAGTTTACGAATAAGCTGTATGTTTTGTCGGGTTTGCTGCAGTTAGGGCAGTACAAAGATGCATTGGAGTTTATTCAAAAAGAATCAGCCGTACACCAAACGCAAAATCGTATTCTATTTGATCAGATATTAGATTCCAAAGTTCAAGCAATATTGCTTGGGAAGATTGGAAAAGCATCTGAAAAGAAAATTCATTTTTCGGTTGATTCGGAGAGTACACTCGATACGCTCCCAGAACATATTGAAATTTCTCATCTCATTATCATTATTGGGAACTTAATTGATAATGCATTTGAAGCCGTGAGTCAGCGGTCTAAAAAAGAAGTGTCGTTTTTTATTACCGATATTGGTCATGATTTAATTATTGAAGTGATGGATAACGGACCCGGTATATCAGAAGAAGTACTAAATCAAATTTTCACAAAAGGGTTTTCAACGAAAGGTACAGACAGAGGGTACGGACTGGCAAATATAAAGAAAATGGTAGATGAACTTGGAGGATCTATTGAAGTGTATAATCAGCCAGAAGGAGGAGCCATTTTTTCAGTTTACCTTCCAAAAAACTGAATCATGAGAAGTAAGGGGAGAGTCGAAATGTTACGAGTCGCAATTGCAGAAGACGATTTTCGAATTGCTCAAGTTCAAGAGCGATTTTTATTAGAAGTAGATGGTGTAGAAGTCGTAGGCAAAGCGTTGAATGCAAAAGAGACGCTTGAAATGCTAAAGGAGAAGAAAGTTGATTTACTTCTTTTAGACATCTATATGCCAGATGAAATGGGAACAGATTTACTCCCAAAAATCAGAGCCCAGTTTCCACAAGTTGATGTTATCGTGGTAACGGCTGCAACAGAAAAAAACATTGTAGAAATCTGTTTGAGAAACGGCGTCGTTAATTATTTGATTAAGCCGGTTATGATGGAATCCTTCATTAATGCTATTAAACAGTATCAAGAGAAAAAGGAACTGTTTAGTACGCATGAAGAAGTTGATCAATCATTTATTGATGCGTACTTTGGACATGTCAGAACAAAGCCAAAAGCGGATAAATCTCTTCCTTCAGGTATTGATGGTATCACATTACAAAAGTCAAAAGACATTTTAAAAAGCATCAAAGGAATTACGATCGAAGAGATGGGGCAACACATGGGAGTATCTAGAACGACAGCTAGACGATATTTAGAGTATCTAGTATC
Organism: Priestia sp. 3CA3; assembly: GCF_056836725.1. NCBI lineage: Bacteria > Bacillati > Bacillota > Bacilli > Caryophanales > Bacillaceae > Priestia > Priestia sp. 3CA3. Next base: position 239,281 of record NZ_JBXENJ010000003.1, on the reverse strand, counting down.
AACCGGTGAATGTCACGTTGAATATGATTATGGGATTATTGGAAGACCGGAGCGCAAGTACTATTTAGCGTAGCATTAGCCTTGAAGGATGGTATATATGATCAAAAAGCTCATGATAGTGTTTATAAGTGCATTGCTTGTTAGCTGTTCTACTCCCTCTAAAAAAGACCGCATTAGTATGGAAAAAATTGAAATTGTGGCAGCCGGTGCAAAAGGCGGAGGAGCAGATGCAACAGTAAGAGCCATTCAACAAGTGCTAACGGAAAAGAAGATTGTGAAGGTACCCGTTTCTGTTAGTAATAAAATAGGTGGGCAAGGTGAAGAAGGATGGAAATATATTAAACAGAGAAAAGAAGGAAATATTGTTTCCGGGAATTCCAGTTTGCTGATTACAAATAATTTGCTAGGGCAAAGTCAATTAACCTATAAAGACTTTACTCCGCTCGCTATTTTAACATCTGAATGGGAGGTCATCGTAGTTCCTGTTAACTCTCCTATATACAATTTAAAACAGCTCATACGCACGTTAAATCAAAGTGAATCCAGTATGAAAGTGGGAATATCACCTCGATTAGGAAACGACGATCATTTATCGTTCATGCAGCTAAATAAAAAAGCAGGCGTAGACTCTTCCAAGCTTGAGTTTTTCGTTTATAACAGCAGTCATAAAGTAATTGATGCGCTCGTTCATCATCAGCTAGATGTAGCACCCATGTCATTATCAGAAGTAAAAAAGCAGTATGAACAAGGGCAGGTAAGGATACTCGCCGTTTCTTCTCCTAAAAGGCTAGAAGAGCTAAAAGAGATACCGACGTGGAAAGAAGCGGGAATTGACGTAACGTTTAGCCATTGGAGAGGTCTAATGGGACCGCCTAATATGACCAAAGAACAGGTAGCATATTGGAATAAGGCCGTGTATGAAATGGTTCATACAAAAGAATGGGAACAGCTTCTTAAAGATAATGATTTAACCTCTTTTTATAAAAATAGCAGCGGTGCTAAAGTCTTTCTTGAGCAGCAAAGCAAGCTGTATTCTGACTTAATGGGCGGAGCAAATGATGAATAAATACAATAGAAAAAGGTTGGGACAAAAGGATTTTAGATGGAGTGAAAAACGAACCATTGATTAAAGTTTTTAATTCTTGGTTCGTTTTTTTGTTGTGGTAAGTGTAGTTTCATCTGTTTCGTTCCTTCTAGCAGTTGATTGGAGAGCAAGACGAAGACTCCTGCGGGAAAAGCGGAACAGGCGAGACCCCACAGGAGCGTGAGCGACGAGGAGGCTCACCGGCCGCCCGCGGAAAGCGAAGTCTTGCACGGAAATCAACTGCGGTGTCTTAAGCAGTTCCGCTCATATATCCCATTTGTTCGTCTTTAGAATTAGATTCATTTCGGTATGTCTCAACCTTTTTCTGTCAGTGTACATCTTTTAAATTCAAGTTTTGAATGAACTCAATAAAAGCTTTTACAATGTTAATTTTTAAGGAGTCCTCATGATAAAACATCCATGTGCTGCGCGTTAAAGGTACTTGATCTTTAGTTTTTAACGTGTATCTGTAAATCTCTGCAGCATCGTCAAGCAGCATACTCGGCAAAATCGCATAGCCCAGTCCGTTTACAACCATCTTTTTACATGTTTCTGCTTTATCTACTTCAATGCTGACAAGGGGAGGCTGAGAGTAATTTTCAGCCCACCAGTTATCAACGGATGTTTTTAAAAAACGATCTTGATGATAATCAATTCGAGGTAGATTGGGAAGATTGTTTATGTCGACAGGCTGTGCAGACGCAATGCAAATTGTTTCTTTAAAAAGCAGCTCTTTTTGATCTTGCCAGTTATAATCACCTTTTACAAACGCAATATGAACATCGTGCTTATAAAGCAGATGAGCCATGTCGCTGCTCCATCCGGTTGTGACTTTGAATTCAACATCAGGAAATCGCTCTTTAAATAAACGCAATAGCCCAGGGAGCTTGTAGTCAGTGAAAAAGTTAGACACGCCTAGACGTAAAGTTCCGGTTAATTGATCATCCATGTTTAACACATTTTCTTTTATTTTTTGAACCGTAAGCAGCATTTCTTCTGCGCACTTCACTAAATATTCTCCCTGCGGTGTAAACTGAACTCCGCGGCGCCCTCTATTTACAATCTGAACATGAAATTCCTTCTCCATCTGCTGCAGTCTATGCGTAAGCGCAGGCTGAGATATAAATAGCTCCTTGGCTGCTTTTGTAATATTTTTCTCACGGTACAATACTTGTAGAATAAGCCAATCTCGATCGTCCATACTATCCCTCCAGGAATAAAAAAAATGAATGGTTTATAATAAAATTTCGATATTTTAATTATTTCTAAAATTATACTATAGTTAAGAAGAGAAATGTTCGGTGTAAGAAAGAAAAGCCTTGTAGAAGGAAGGAAGTAGGTATGAACGCAAGAGTTGTTTTTTTACAATCTATATTTTTTATTCTATTAACAAGCGTGGGAGGATTTCTTTTATCGTTAACAGGCTTATCCATTGGCTGGATGCTTGGGACTCTCATTTTAGCTGCTATTCTAGCTTTTCGAAAGCCGCGTTTTTTATCTCAAACAAGCAAAAAAGGCATTCCAAAATATTGGCTGTACGCTGGACAGTGCATTTTAGGGATTGAATTAGGTCAAAAGATTAACTTATCTGTGGTGACTACGTTTCAATCTCACTGGTCCACCATTACGATTATGCTTTTGCTGTCCGTTGTTTTTTCTCTTTTATCCGGTTATTTGCTATGGAAGTTCAGTTCCACAGACTTATTAACAAGCTTTTTCGGTACGACTCCGGGTGGAATGAGCGCCATGCCAGGCATGGCTGAAGAAGTAGGAGCCAATACGGCAGTTGTAAGCATCATTCAAACGATGCGCGTGTTTTTAGTTGTGCTTGCTGTTCCTTTATTTGTAGTCTATTGGGGAAGTAATACAGGACGGCATGCAGTGTCCGTTACCCCGAGTGTTTTTGAGTGGGGATCACTGTTGTGGACAGGCGTTTTAATTGTTACAGCAGTAGTCGGCTATTATATAGGGAAAAAACTAAAATTTCCTGCTCCTTGGTTAGTAGGAGGAATGCTTACTGTTGCAATTGTTCAAACAGCTGCCTCATCGTACGTGGGGTATAATCTTCAAGCATACTGGCCTCATTCTGTGATGATTTTATCGCAAATTTTTATTGCTTCAAGCATTGGTTCTCGCTTTCATAAGGAAATGTTCATTGGCGTAAAAAAAATTATGGTTGTGGCGCTTATTAATACAATTGGTTTAATCGCCGCCATGTTTGTATGTGCACTATTCGTTTCCAAAATAACTGGAATTGAGCTTATCACGTCTATTTTAGCGTTTGCTCCTGGAGGCATTGCAGAAATGGCGACTACATCCATTGTACTGCAGGCTGATTCGACGTTAGTAGTAGCGGTCCAAGTGCTTCGTATTTTAACAATTTGGCTGCTTCTGCCTCCGCTGTTTCGCATGTTTCATCAGTGGGGAGAAAGAAAAAGAATACATTCACACGTTTCATAATAAATATGTGAATGCACTAGGTAGAGTAAGAGAGAGTTTTAAAGAGGGAAATGGGGGGAGAATAGATGAGTAATAAAGAAATGGTGGTCAGTCAGTTCGGGGGGAATGCCGGAAAGTATGTCAAAAGTAAAGGTCATGCAAAAGGCAAAGATTTAGCGGTTTTAGCGGAAATTGCTGAAGAAAATAGAGGAGGAAAGCTGCTTGATGTAGCGACAGGAGGAGGACACGTGGCAAATAAGCTAGCACCTGTCTTTCAAGAAGTAACGGCTTTTGACTTAACTCCTCAAATGTTGCAAAGTGCTGAAGGCTTCATTAAAGAAAATGGTCATGAAAATGTATCGTTTGTTCAAGGAGATGCTGAGGATATGCCATTTCAAGATGACGAGTTTGATACGGTAACGTGCAGAATTGCACCGCACCATTTTCCTAATATTAAACAGTTCATCAAAGAGGTATACCGAGTGTTAAAGCCAGGAGGACAGTTCTTGCTCATTGATAATGTAGCACCGGAAGTGAATGCGTATGACGAGTTTTATAATCGAGTTGAAAAGACAAGAGATCCAAGCCATTATCGTGCTTATAAAAAAACAGAGTGGCTTTCTATGCTTGAAATGCAAGGATTCCGTACAGAAGTGCTGACAACTTTTCCAAAGCGCTTTTTATTTGATGACTGGTGTGCGATGATGAATGTTCCCCAAGAGACAAAGCGTGAGCTTACTCAATATATGCTGAATGTACCAAGCGGATTTAAACAGTTTTTCGAAATCAAAACGAATCAACAGGGAATTGAATCGTTTCAAGGAGAAGCAATCTTTGTAGCGTGCTACAAACATAAATAAAAAGAAGCCAACTCCGGTGAGTTGGCTTCTTTTTTTACTTATGCTCGTTGGTTTGAACGATTTCCAAAATATTGCGTAATACGGTCTAAAATAATTGCTAAAATAACGATTGAAATTCCAGCTTCAAAGCCCGTGCCGACTTCAAGTCGAGAAACTGCACGATATACTTCTGCACCAAGTCCCGGAGCACCTACAAGAGAGGCAATAACGACCATTGAAAGAGATAGCATGATGCTTTGGTTAATTCCTGCCATAATTGTTTTTGTAGCTAATGGAAGCTGTACTTTAAATAATTTTTGTTTTGTTGTTGAACCGTAGGCATTTGCTGCTTCTACTAAGTCAGCGGGTACTTCACGAATACCTAGGTTCGTTAAGCGAATCGTTGGAGGCATTGCAAAGATAACAGATGAGATAACACCTGGCACCACACCAATTCCAAAGAAGAAAAGTGCTGGAATCAAATACACAAATGCCGGCATCGTTTGCATAAAGTCTAAGATTGGCGTAATAATCCGAGCTGTCTTTTCGCTTTGAGATGCCCAAATGCCTAGCGGGATTCCTACTATAATTGAAATTAATACGCTTGTTAAAACGAGGGCTAGTGTGTCCATTGTTTCTTGCCAGTAGCCAAGATTAAGAATAAATAATAGACCAATCATCGATAAAATAGTAAATGACCATTTTTTACTTGAAAACCAAGCAATGATTCCGACAATTAAGATTAAAATTAATGCTGGTGGAAAGGTTAGCACTAGTACAATAAAACTTACAATACCATCGACAATAGCTGAAATAACATCAAAAAACCCTTTGATATTATCATTTAAAAACGTGACAAAATGGTCAATCCAATTGCCAACGGGAATTTTAGGAATACTATTCATTTACGTTCACCTCATTACTATCAGTACCGGCAAGTGCTTCAATCACTCGCTCTTTTTTAATGATGCCGCGCAGACGATGGTTTTCATCTACAACCGGTAGCGGGAAACGGCTGATAACCATTTTGTCGTACAAGTTTTCTAGTAGCGTATCTGTCGTAACAGTCGGAATATCCGTATCTAATACGTCTGCTGTCAGTTTATCTTGTTTAATGGCGCGGCTGATATCATCTGCCGTTACAACTCCTAGAAGAGTTTTTTTCTTGTCTACGACGTAGATGCTTGAATAACCAGCTTCTTGCATAATTTTAAGAGCCACGCGCGGACCACGGTCTACGGTAATGGATTCGGCACGATTCATCACGCTTTCAGCTGTGTATACTTTAGCTACATTAACGTCTTCGACAAAGCGCTCTACATAATCATTGGCAGGGTTTGTCATAATTTCTTCAGGTGTTCCTACTTGAACAACACTGCCGTCTTTCATTAAAACGATGCGATCTCCGATTCGAAGAGCTTCATCAAGATCATGGGTAATAAAAATGATTGTTCGCTCCATTTTTTCTTGAAGCTCCAGCAAAAAATCTTGCATGTCTTTACGAATAAGCGGATCTAGTGCACTGAATGCCTCATCCATTAATAAAATGTCAGGGTCATTGGCAAGTGCTCGAGCTAGTCCGACGCGCTGCTGCATACCGCCGCTCAGTTCACCGGGATATTGATTTTCGTATCCTTTTAAACCTACTAATTCAAGCGCTTCTTTTGCTTTCTTTTCGCGTTCGGCTTTTGGTGTACCTTGAACTTCTAATCCGTATTCTGTGTTATCAAGAACCGTACGGTGAGGGAATAAAGCAAAGTTTTGGAAAACCATGCTCATTTTTTTTCGGCGCATGTCGCGAAGTTCCTCTTTGTTCATTTTTACTACATCGTCACCGTCTAAAATAAGAGATCCAGATGTTGGTTCAACAAGGCGGTTAAACATGCGAACTAAAGTGGATTTACCGCTTCCAGACAGGCCCATAATGACGAAGATTTCACCGGATTTGATTTCGAAGTTTGCTTGATTAACTCCAATTGTCATTCCTGTTTCTTCTAGAATTTCTTTTTTTGTTTTTCCTTTTTGAAGTAAATCAATCGCTTTTGACGGATTCTTACCAAACACTTTGGTTATATTTTGTACTTTTAATTTTACGTGTTCCATATGTCCACCTCAATTGTTGTTTTCTTTTACGTTCATTACTTTTTCGTCCAACTATCGATTAACTTTTTATGTTTTTTTACCCATTTCTGTGCTGCTTCTTCAGGGTTTGAAGATTTTTCAACTTGTGACAGAAGAGGACTGATTAATTTATCGTTCATCTGTGCATTATTCATCCATTTTATGACTTGAGGATTTGTCTTTTTAAATTCCTTGCTTGTCATTGTGTAAATGTTGTCAGGGTCTCCAAACGAGTTTTTAGGATCTTCTAAATATTTGATGTCAAAGTCTGCAAAAGCCCAGTGAGGATTCCACATAGTAACAACAATTGGTTTTTTTGCCTCATAGGCTTTGCGCAGTTCACTTAGCATAGCTGCCTCAGACGATTTTACAAGCGTATAGCTTTTAAGGTTATAATCTTTTAACGCTTGTTCGGCTAATCCGTTAATGCTGGAGCCTGGGTCAATTCCAATAACTTTGTTATCGACATCAGAAGCAACCTTAGCAAGGTCTTCTGTTGTGTTCACGTCTTTCATATAGGCGGGAACCGCAAATCCTAAGCGCGCATTTTTAAGCCAAGGGTCTTCAATGTTTACTTGATCTTTATACTTTTTGTAAAAAGGCGCATCTGTTGTAGGAAGCCATGGTGCAAACGAAATATCAATGTCGTTATTAGCTGTTCCTACCCAAACACCGGCTTTCTCTAAGAAAACAGTTCTAACCTTATAACCTCGATCTTCTAAAATCTGTTTCCATACGTACGTGTAGGCAATGTTTTCAGTATAGTTATTCATGCCGATGGTAATGGTTTTTTTATCTTTAAAGGCGCCATTACCGTTGCCGCAAGCTGAAGTAATAACTAGAAGAAAACAAATCATGCTGATTAAAAATAGTTTCTTCATGCAATGTAACTCCTTTATAAAGTTTTAAATCAATATGACTGATATGTAGAACGGATGCTAAACACAACGAAGTGTATACCCGGTTTTTTTAGGTGGTAAACATAAAAAATATAAAATGTGAAATAGAGTGGGTGATTTTTCGGCGTTATAAAGTTATTTTTAGCTAAAAATGTACATCGTAGTTAAGAGAAAATATGGGAAATAAATGGATAAAATAAGTGACTGTAGAATCAGTCTTACATGTTATCACTCTTTTTTTTACTCCGTCAACTTCAAGTCAAGAGTAATTCGGCAATTGAGCCGTATAAACCGATACGAAAAAATATCTTTTTAATAAAGTTATTTTTTAGGAAGAATAGGTGATTAAAGAGCTTTGCATCAGCTTTTACCTTGAATTGTAAAAGGAAGAAAGATAACAGTGAGACATATAAGAAACGTGAGAGGAAATTGATAAAATAAAAAAATATTTTTGAAGCCAGCATACGGATAAATTTTTGATTGAATTTAAAGATTCAGAAAATTTTATCTTGCATAATTTCAACTTCTTATAGTAAAATGAATGAAAGTCATTCATTTTATAGGTGGAGGGAAAAAGTTGGTTACAAGCACAAGTGAAAAATACGATAAGATTTTACAGGCAGCGATTGAAGTCATATCTGAAAAAGGACTTGATAAAACATCAATTTCAGACATTGTAAAGCGTGCAGGCGTAGCACAAGGGACTTTTTATCTTTATTTCAGATCTAAAAATGCTCTTGTTCCGGCTATTGCAGAAAACTTACTTTCTTTGTCACTTGAAAAAATCAAAGAACGAGCTAAAACAGCAACGGATTTTTTAAGTACATTAGAGGTAATGATTGACGAAACGTATAAAACAACAGATGAATATAGGGATGTTCTTGTTTTATGCTATTCAGGGCTCGCTTTTGACTATTCATTAGAAACATGGGAAGCTATTTATTTACCTTATTACAACTGGTTTGAAGAGGTATTAAATCAGGCTGTTAGAAAGGAAGAAGTCATCAAGCAGCTTAACGTTAAATGGACAGCTAAGACGATGATTAATTTGATTGAAAATGCTGCTGAACTTTTTTATATCGGGCGAGAGCAAGATGTCACACTTGAGCAATCAAAGGAAGAACTTTTTCAATTCTTAAAGCGTTCTCTTGTGCCATCCGTGTAATATTAGCACTGCTGATATTACAGCTACTAAAATGACTGACATTCATTCAAAATATACAATTAATTATCAGAATTATAAGTTTTTTAAGGTTTAAAATGACTGACAATCAGTCGTTATTCGATAAGGAGGTATTTTATGGATCGTACAGCCGTTAAAACTTTAACCTTGAATATGTACATAAACGGAGAGTGGAGAAAAGCAGAGAAGCAGCGCTCTACTGTTAATCCAGCGACAGGTGAAGTGATTGGATATGCTGCAGAAGGCAGCGCAGAAGATATGAAAGCAGCAATTGAAGCAGCACGAGAAGCCTTTGACAGCGGAATTTGGTCTGAGACTTCTGCATCTGACAGAGCAGCCATCTTATTCAAGATTGCCGATAAGCTTGAGGAAGCGAAAGAAGAACTAGCAGCATTAGAAACAATGGATAACGGAAAGCCCTATCGTGAAGCTGAGGCTGATGTGGAAGATGCAGCTGCTTGTTTTAGGTATTACGCTGGGTTAATTACAAAGCCAGACGGTCAAACGTACAGCGTTCCTGCACCTATGCAAGCAATGGTTATAAAAGAACCAATCGGCGTGTGCGGATTGATTGTACCTTGGAATTATCCGCTATTAATGAGCGTGTGGAAAATTGCACCTGCTTTAGCTGCAGGAAATACGATTGTATTTAAACCTTCTGAAGTGACACCAGTTACTCCTACAAAACTTTTTGAGATCTTAGAAAGCGTAGGATTGCCAAAAGGAGTGGCAAACCTTGTTATGGGAGCCGGAGATACTGTGGGAAATACGCTTATTCAAGATAAGCGTGTTGATAAGATTTCTTTTACAGGCGGAACGGTAACTGGAAAACACATTATGCGTCAAGCAGCAGAAAATGTAACGAAGGTATCTTTAGAACTTGGAGGAAAGTCACCGAACATTATATTTGCTGACGCTGATTTTGAAACAGCTGTAGATTATGCCTTGTTTGGAATTTTTGCAGGGAGCGGCCAAATTTGCGCTGCAGGTTCTCGTATTTTAGTAGAAGAAAGCATTGCTGAGCGATTTATCGAACGTTTTGCAGAACGTGCTCAAAAAATTAAAGTAGGAAATGGAATGGACCAAGAGATTGAAATGGGTCCTCTTGTAAGTGAAGAACATATGAAAAAAGTATTAAAGTACATCGAAATTGGAAAGCAAGAAGGCGCCCGCCTTGTATGTGGAGGTAATCGAATCACCAGCAGTGGATTGGAAAAAGGATTCTTTATAGAACCTACGGTTTTTAGTAGCGTTACGTCAAATATGAAAATTGTGCAAGATGAAATCTTTGGGCCCGTGGTTGTTATTCAAACGTTTAAAGATGAAAAAGAAGCTATTAAGCTTGCAAATGATACGGAATATGGTTTGGCAGGCAGCGTGTTTACAACTGACGGTGCAAAAGCTCTTCGGGTGATTAAAAAGCTGCGTGCGGGCATCACTTGGGTAAACACGTATCATTTTACGTTTAACGAAGCACCTTGGGGCGGATATAAGCAGAGCGGAATTGGCCGAGGACTGGGCACGTTTGGATTGGAAGAATTTCAAGAAGTAAAACAAATTAATATTAATTTACAAGTAGAGCCAATCGGCTGGTTTGAAAATTAAAAAGTAGAGAAGGAGCGATATTAAAATGAATACAGTGACGAAAAATCAAGAGGTAAACAAAGCATATGGTGAAGTAAACGAATATATCAACAAAGTGCTGGGACTTATTGAAAAAAGCGAAGTGTCAGCTGAAGAAGCACAGTGGATTACGAAAGAAACAGTAGACGGATTTCGCGAGCATGTCAACCCAGGCTTTTTAGAATATCGTAAAACAGTAACGGTGGATACGCAGTTTGCAGCTGTTGAATGGTCAGATGAAGGTTCTTGTTTTACGGATGTAAACGGTAAAAAATACATTGATTGTTTGGGCGGGTTTGGAATTTATAACGTGGGACACCGTCATCCTAAAGTAGTCAAAGCTGTTCAAGATCAGCTTCAGCGTCAAGCCCTTCATAGCCAAGACTTATTAGATCCACTTCGTGCGATGCTTGCTAAAATTTTAGCAGATATTACACCGGGGGATTTGAAGTATTCCTTTTTCACAAACAGCGGAACAGAAAGTGTAGAAGCCGCTTTAAAACTAGCGAAAATGTATAGTGATCGAACAACGTTTATTTCCACAACACGTTCTTTTCATGGAAAAAGTCTAGGTTCTTTATCAGGTACGGCAAAAGGAATGTTCCGTAAACCATTTCTGCCGTTAATTCCAGGTTTCCGTCATGTACCGTTTGGTGATATTGACATGATGCGCAAAACATTTGAAACGTGCGCGCTTGTAGGGGAAGATGTGGCAGCTGTTTTATTAGAACCAATTCAAGGAGAAGGGGGCATTATTCTTCCTCCTGAAAATTATTTAAAAGAAGTGCGTGCACTATGTGATGAGTACGACGCTATCTTAATTTTTGATGAAGTTCAAACAGGCATGGGACGTACCGGTGAAATGTTTGCATCAGAATTATACGATGTTGTACCCGATATTTTATGTCTTGCTAAAGCGTTTGGAGGAGGAGTTATGCCTGCTGGCGCGGTTGTAGCAAAAGAAAAAGTGTTTTCAAGCTTCTTTGATAATCCGTTTATGCACACAACAACGTTTGGAGGCAACCCGCTTGCCTGCGCAGCGGCTATTGCAACTATTAACGTGTTGATTGAAGAACAGCTGCCAAACCGTGCAAAAGAGCTAGGAGAATATTTCCTTGCTGGTTTAAAGAAAGCTGCTGAAAACCATGGAGATAAAGTACTTGAAATCAGAGGGCAAGGCTTAATGATTGGAATTGAGTTCCACCAAGATGAAATTGGCTACGCGCTTTCTAAGGGAATGTTTGATGAAGGAATTCTAGTAGCTGGGACGCTTGTAAACTCTAAAACAATTCGTATTGAGCCACCGTTGACTATTGCAGCTGAAGAAGTAGATCAAGTCATTTCTACATTTGAAAAAGTATTAAATGAGCTGAACCACCAATAAATGTAACAAGGAGCAATGAATATGAGTCGTCAAACGTTTCTTATTCCTGTATTGCTTTCAATGATTTTAGTAGTGGAAATGCCTAGCGACTAACTGAAATCATTGAAACGGAGGAGTAAATTATGAAATATCCATTGTCCCCAGATGTCAAACCAGAGTTTTGTACAACGGGCTCATTTATGAGGCTGCCAGCGGAAAGAGAAAATGCAAAAGTAGGGCTAGTAGGAATGCCGTTTGATACGGCAGCATCTTTCAGAGTAGGTGCACGCTTTGCACCTCAAGCCATTCGTCAAGCTTCCATGACGCTGTTTCCTTATCACCCGGTACACGACGTATACCCATTTGATGATACAAATGCCATTGATATTGGTGATGTGCCGGTTATTCCGCACAATATTCACAGAAGCTATGAATTGATGGAAGAAGCGGTAGGAGCTCTTATGGATAGAGGAATCGTTCCAATTGGAATCGGAGGAGATCATTCTGTTACTTTAGCAAGCCTTCGTGCTGCTGCTAAAAGATATGGCCCAGTGGCTATGATTCATTTTGATTCTCATACAGATACGTGGGATACGTATTATGATGAAAAATATTGGCACGGATCTCCTTTTATACGCGCATATGAAGAAGGGCTAGTAGATCCGAAGAAAGTTTTTCAAATTGGTATTCGCGGAACATTAAATCATCCGGGAGATGTTCAAGAAAGCAAAGATCTCGGTTACCATGTAGTAACGGCAAGAGAGCTTGAACATCAAGGGTTTTCATTGATTTTGGAGCAAATGAAGACAGCGATTGGAGATACCCCGTGTTTTTTAACATTTGATATTGATTTTGTTGACCCTTCGTGTGCACCGGGAACGGGAACGCTTGAAGTAGGCGGATTCAGCAGCAGAGAAACGCTGCAAATGATCCGTTCTCTGACGGGATTTAACTATGTTGGATTCGACTTGGTAGAAGTGCTGCCCGCTTATGATCCAACGCAGATAACCTCTTTGCTTGCAGCTACAATCATTCATGATTTTGCTAGTTTAGTTGCAGTGAAAACGAAAAGAGAGTCATTGGATACGATGATTAAATAACAGTTTGTAAGCAGAAATCCCTCTTATTCAGAGGGTATTTCTGCGTGGATATAGCAGGAGATTAGGAATATATAGCTATTTAAAATAAAGCGCTTTCATAATATGATAAAAGAAAAAGATAGTTTGTTAGCAACCCTTACCAACTTAAAGAAATAAATCATATATTTGCTTATAGTAAATGTAACAACTCTTTATATAAAAATGAATGAAAGTCATTCATTTTTATATAAAGAAATTAAATCATATGCATTTATGGGTTAAATTGTCAGAATGTTCTTAATAAAGTGAAGGGGGAAGATAAATGAAACATGAAACAGTAACATTAAAAAGGTCGTTGAAATTATGGCAGATTGTATTAATGGGGATTGGATATATGACTCCGATGGTAGTGTTTGATACGTTTGGGATTGCGTCTGATATGACGAATGGACACGTTCCCACATCTTATATCATAGCCCTTGTCGGGATGCTTCTCACGGCAGTAAGCTACAAAAAGATGATTCAAGTGTTTCCAAATGCAGGCTCAGCCTATACATATACGCAAAAGACAATCAATCCACATTTAGGGTTCTTAGTTGGCTGGTCTGCACTAATGGATTATCTCTTTTTACCGATGGTTAACGCACTTATTTTTCAAATTTATTTATCATCTATTTTTCCTTCGGTACCATCGTGGATTTGGGTTGTCAGTTTCGTCATTATCGTTACGCTGCTAAATTTACGAAGCGTTAATTTCACCGCCAATTTCAATACGTTTCTTGTTGTATTTCAAATGACGATTTTAGTATTGTTTGTTGCTGTTTCAGTCAAAGCGTTGCTAGGCGGAATGGGGGAAGGAACCCTTTTTTCTATGAAGCCTTTTTTTAATCAGAACATGACGTCATCAGGGCTAATAGCGGGAGCGACACTTATGTGTTTTTCCTATTTAGGGTTTGATGCAGTGGCCATGTTATCAGAAGAAACGCCCAATCCTAAAAAAACGATTCCGCGAGCTATTTTTTTAGTTGCGTTAATTGGAGGAGTCATGTTTACCGTGACATCTTATTTTATCCAAGCGGTTTTTCCAACGTTAGAAGGATTCAAGCATCCAGACGCTGCAGCTCCTGAAATTGCTATGTATGTGAGCGGCACGCTGTTTCAAATTGTCTTTTTAGCTGGAGGAATTGCAGGAACATTATCATCAGGCATGTCATCGCATGCAAGCGTTTCACGTTTATTATACGTAATGGGACGGGATCGAATTTTACCTCAGTCATTTTTTGGGTATGTTCATCCTAAGCTGCGCACTCCCTCGCGAAATATTGTATTGGTCGGAGTTGTATCAGCAACTGCCATTTTCTTCAGTCTGGCAACGGCTACTTCATTTATTAATTTTGGAGCACTCATTGCGTTTTCTTTTGTTAATATTTCGGTTATCGCGCACTATGCTGTTCATCAAAAGCAGCACCGGTCGGCTAAGGGATTTTTGTCATACATTGTTATGCCACTATTAGGAGCAGCAGCGATTGGCGTTTTATGGCTTAACTTGGAGCGCAATTCATTTTTACTTGGGATTGGCTGGGCGATTGCTGGTTTAGTTTATTTGGTGTATGCAACGAAAGGTTTTAGAAGGCAGCTGTCTTCCATTGAGTTTAAGGAAACAGAAGAAATGTCACCTTTGATGAAAGTCGGAGAAAAGTAAGGATAGAAACTACCTGTTTAAGCCTATCTTATTAAGGAAGCCACATTTATGGATTACGTATTTTGAACGTGTTACTATGTAAGAACGATAAGATAGAAAAAGGTAGGTAAATTATGATTAAAGCAGTTGTGTTTGATTTTGATGGATTAATTATTGATACAGAATCAGTGTGGTACGAGGTGTACCGCGAAATGTTAGAAGACAGGGGAGTAGATCTACCGATTGCAACGTTTGCTTCTTATGTGGGAACGGATGCTACGGCACTTTACGATTATTTGCTTCAGCAGTTTAACAATGAGTTCACGAAAGAGGAACTGGCTCAAGAATCGTTAAGACGTCATCAAGAAAAAATGAAATCATTAGTAGCCCGAGAAGGTGTAGCAGAGTACTTGGCAGAAGCAAAAGAACTTGGATTAAAAATTGGTTTAGCAAGCAGCTCATATCGCGACTGGGTAACAGCATTTTTAAAAGAGCTAGATTTGCTACACTATTTTGAAGTCATTCAAACGCGCGATGATGTAGAAAAAGTGAAGCCAGATCCGGCTCTTTACCGAAATGCAATTGAAAAGCTAGGAGTAGAGCCCTCTGAAGCTTTAGCATTTGAAGATTCTTCTAATGGAGCAAAAGCTGCTATGGCAGCAGGCTTGCGCTGTGTGATTGTACCAAATCCGTTAACTAAACATCTGTCATTCGAAAGATATCACTTACACATCGAATCGATGAAAGAGAAAAGTTTAAAAGAAGTGATTCAGTATCTTTGTATTGAAGATTAAAAAGAAAGGACGCTCCTGCTGCGTCCTTTCTTTTTTTATAGAATAGGTATAACTTTTTTAATTAAAAAATAGCGAATCAGCTTGTTTAAATAGATAAAACTGATATAATGATAACGATTATCAGTTTCAAGAGTCGATTATCTACATAAAGATACAAGCAGGAGGAATGACATTTGAATAAGAAAAAAATAGGACTGCTGGCTTTTATTACAATGCTGGCAATCGGAATGCTTATCGGCTGCAGCAGCACGAACAAGGAAAATTCAGCCGATGAAAAAAATGAAAAAACAAGAGTGGTTAAACATGAGCTTGGAGAGACAAAAGTAAAAGAAAATCCAAAGCGAGTAGTTGTATTAGAGTTAGGTTTTATTGATGCATTGTTAGATGCTGGTATTAAACCTGTAGGAGTAGCTGATGATGATAAAGCAGAACAGCTTATTGATAAAGATGTACTAAAAGAAATCAAAGGATACAAATCAGTTGGTACGCGAGCACAGCCTAGCTTGGAGTCGATTAAACTGTTGAAGCCAGATTTGATTATCGCTGATTCAGAACGTCATAAAAATGTATATAAAGAATTATCGAAAATTGCGCCAACAATTGAATTAAAAAATTTAAATGCTAATTACGATGATTTACTAAATACGGAGTTAAAAGTAGGAGAAGCGGTTGGCAAGAAGGCAAAAGTTGAAAAAGTTGTAGAAGAGCATAAGCAAAAAATGAAAGATTTAAAAGCAAAAGCGCCAAAAAATCCGGGCAATGTACTTGTTATCGCTGATGCAAATGGTAATATTAATGCTAGAACTTCAAATTTCTTTACAACGGGTGTTCTTGAGCAATTAGGCTTCAAAAATGCATTAACAGATCCTACAAAAGAGTACAGTGTAAAAATGACAATGGAACAGCTCGTAAAAGCAGATCCAGACAAACTCATTGTTATGCGAAATGAAAAAGGTCATACGCCTTTAGCAAAACAGCCATTATGGAAAGAGCTAAAAGCGGTTAAAAATAATCAAGTGTATGAAGTTGATGTATTTAAATGGTCTCTTCGCCGAAGTGTACAAGGTGCAAATGGTATTGCAGATGAAGCAGAAAAGTTATTATTTGAAGGCAAATAATAACGAAGAAAAGAACAATCCAGCGGGGTTGTTTTTTTCTTTTTATTGAACTTTCAAATGGAAGGAGGCGCAGTCTACTATGAAAGCTGTTCACGGTTTATCCAAAAGAAACAAATCTCCACTTCGCATAATAGCTATTTTTCTTGCTGTTATCATTCTTTTACTGATTTCTATGTTTTTATCTATTTCCATCGGTTCTATACATATTTCTTTTGGAACGATTAAGCAAGCTTTACTAGATTTTGACGGATCAAAAGAACAATCGATTATTCAAACTGTCCGCCTGCCTCGCTTATTGGTCACGGCATTTGTTGGTGCTAATTTGGCTGTCGCCGGAGCGTTGATGCAAGCATTAACTAGAAACCCATTAGCTTCTCCTGGTATTTTTGGTATTAATGCCGGGGCATCAGCGGCAATGGTATTTTTAACGGTTTTAGTGCCAGGTGTAAGCATGATTGGCGGGGTGTTTGGAGCATTTTTAGGAGGCGCCTTTGCTGCTGTTATTGTCTACGTCATGAGTTCGTTGATTAAAGGAGGAGACAGCGATGTAAAGCTTGCTTTAACGGGTGTCGCTATACAAGGTATGCTTATGTCTCTTACACAAACGCTGCTAATTTTTAATGAAAGCAAAACAGAAGGCGTTATGTTCTGGCTCACCGGCTCAGTTATTGGGCGGGACTGGGGACATGTTCACGTGTTGCTTCCTTTTAGCATTGTAGGTCTGCTTGTTGCGTTTGGTCTGGGAAGAGCGTCTTCTTTGCTATCTTTAGGAGATGATGTAGCTAGAGGACTCGGGCAGCGAGTCTTTGCCATTAGAGCGTTCACTGCAGTTGTTGTGATTGTATTAGCAGGTGTTTCAGTGGCGATTGCGGGTCCCATTGGCTTTGTAGGGCTTGTTGTTCCCCATATGGTGCGCTATTTAATAGGTGTAGATTACCGAGTTGTTTTGCCAATGAGCGCGCTGCTTGGAGCATCTTTACTGCTATTAGCAGACGTATTGTCGCGATTTATTACATACCCGTATGAGACCCCTGTAGGTGCAGTGACAGCACTTCTTGGAACACCGTACTTTATTTACTTAGCGAGACGCAAAAAAACAGAAAGGAAGGCATGAGTATATATGCAGACTGTCAATAAAACAAAAAAGCAGCCATCTCGATTCAAGTCTGTCGGCCTGTTTATCATTCTTTCTGTCTTCATTATAGCGCTGAGCGTGATAAGCCTTAGCTTAGGAGACATTAACATACCTCCTTTAGATATTATTACGTCTTTTATTGGCATTGGCGATCCTGACTTGACGTCTATTTTGGTAGAATTTCGCCTGCCTCGTATTTTGCTGGCTATTTTAACCGGGATCGGCCTAGCTGTGTCCGGAGTCGTCGTACAGTCTATTATGAGAAATCCGCTCGCTAGTCCAGATACATTAGGTCTTTCAAGCGGATCAGGGTTAGCTGCTGTTGCAGTCACTATTTTACTGCCTTTAGCAAGTCCGTCTGTTTTATCAGTCGCTGCGTTTGCAGGAGGCTCCTTTGTCTTCGTAATCGTCTATTTGCTTGCTTATAAAAAAGGAGTAGAACCTATTCGATTTGCGTTAATAGGTGTAGCGGTCAGCGCTTTTTGTTCATCCGGTATTCACTTGTTAATTTCAAAAGCAAATCCAAACGTAAACGCAGCACTCATTTGGCTGAGCGGCAGCTTATGGGGAAGAACATGGGATCAATTGATTGGTTTACTTCCGTGGGTCGTTATACTAGTACCGCTGATTTGGCTGTTAGCTGCTCGGTTAGATTTAATTCATTTAGGCGATGAAGTGGCTAGGGGGCTAGGGGCTAGAGTAGAGCTAATTCGTCTAATATTACTAGCAAGCGCAGTGGCAATGACGGCTGCCGTTGTATCGGTTGTTGGTACCATTGGCTTTGTCGGGCTTATTATTCCTCATGTGGCCAAACGGTTAGTGGGACCGAGACATAAACAACTGATTCCTACAGCCGCTTTACTTGGAGCTTTGTTTGTACTAGCGGCAGATTTGATTGGGCGAGGAATTGCTCCTCCGATTGAAATTCCGGCCGGATTAATCATTGGCATTATCGGCGCTCCGTATTTTCTTTATTTACTGTGGAGAGAATCTAAAAAATAAGCTCGCGCTTTAGCGCAAGCTTATTTTTATTCCAAGTGAATTTTGGGAAATGGAATATGCGGAGGCTCTTCTAGCCATCCTTGTTCAATACTTATTCTTGATACTTCTTTGGCATATTCCAAAATTTCAGTCGTGAAGTTTGTATAGTTTAAAGCGAGATCTAAACGGGGGCTTGTTGACATCGCAAGCCCGTAGCCACGTACATTTTCAGTAATCATCGCAGCTAGGTGAAACATCATGAGTTTTTCTGAAAATGGGGGAACAGAAGACTTTTCTACTCCGTAATCCCACTTCATTGTGACCGGTATGTTTTCTACCATTAGCGGTTGTGACAGGGATTCAATATGCTGCTGCACAAGCTCTCTACCCTTTAATAAAAAAGCCTGAATGTCCTGAGAAGGAGCTGTTTGAGCAAACCCTAAAATTAAATCCTTTGCAATTAAGTTCGTCTGTATGCTTGACACGATATGAGAAATTTCAATGACGGTTAACGGCCGCTTTTCATCAAAATAGCTTCCTAAGAAGAGTTCTTTATCGTTCATATCAGACGCATCTGCAATAGGAATGGGAGGCAGTTCTATAAAAATTTGTTTTTCCAACAACAAATCTGTAATCGTTTGGTTAAGCTTTTCTGCTTTTAACAGCAAGCTGCGAAAAAAAGATCGTACATCATTTCTTGCGGCAACATCGACGCCCGTAGTTGCTGACAGCAGAAGGACATTTGAAATATGCTTTAAATAAAGCAAATAAAAAGAATCCGAAAATAATTTTGGAGCTTCAGCGTCAAGGTCTTCTTCTCCGAAACCAAGCGGGATTGGCATATTTTCTTTTAAAAAGATAGCAGTGAGCGCATCACTGTTTTTTGTTGTGATATGCAGTGTACCTTGAATCGCTTTTTGAATCTCTAAATCGTCTACATGACAAAGAAATTGTTTGAGCATACAAGAAATCGCTTTATCGTTCATATATTGCTTCCAAATAACAGCCATCTCAGCGGCTGATAGTGGAGAAAATGATTGATTATTCATAATAAACTCCTCATGCTAAGTAATTAACAAGTTTCTAAAAGGTTACCAACTAGTATAAGTCAAAGGAAGTAAGATAAACACTATAGAAAGTAAAAAAGGTATCAACATTTTACTATAAGAGTAAACGTCATGCATAATTTAAAGGTTCTTTTAGCAAAAGAAGGGCGCAGCCGCTTCTTTCTTGCAAAGCAGAAATAAAACCTAAATAATAAATGAAGAAAGTTAGGCAAGAAAGGAGTTTCATTATATGCCAGAAGGTCCAGAAATTAGACGAGCAGCCGACGAAGTGGAAAAAGCGATTATCGGTCTTCCTGTTCGCGAGATATGGTTTGCTTTTCCATCTTTGCAACATTATGAAGAAGTATTAACAGGAGCTCGTATTGAGAGAGTAGATACAAAAGGAAAAGCTATGCTTATTCGTTTTGACAACGGCTATACCATTTACTCACATAATCAGCTTTATGGAAAATGGTATGTTCGTTCATCTTACAATTATCCATCTACAAACAGACAGCTGCGCCTTGCAATTCATAATGAAAAAAAATCAGCGCTGCTTTATAGCGCTTCTGATATTGAAGTATTGCGTGATGAAGAAGTTCCAGCTCATCCTTTTGTATCAAGGGTTGGTCCTGATATCTTAAGTGAAGAAGTAACGGCAGGTGAGCTTTTAGACCGTTTTTATTCTAAACCATTTTATCGTAGAAAGTGGGCATCGCTGCTGCTAGACCAAAGCTTTATAGCTGGGATTGGCAATTACTTGCGCAGTGAAATCCTATTTGTAGCGGGAATTAACCCTGCAGCTCGTCCCATAGACTGCACGGAAGAACAGCTTAAAAAGGCAGCTGAAGCAACCATTTCTCTTGTAAAACAGTCCTATAAAACAGGTGGCATTACAAATGATGTAAAGCTTGCTGAATCGTTAAAAAAGAAAGGGCAAAAGCGCTCTGCATACCGCCACTGGGTTTTTAACCGTGAAGGAGAAGCTTGTCGAATTGACGGCACGCCTATTCTAAAAGTCCAAGCTGCTTCTAGAAGGCTTTATTACTGTCCTACTTGTCAGAAATAGCAGGATATATTTATTCTGCTATTTTTTGATGTAAAAATGAATTACCATTCATTTTTGTGATATAGTTAAAAAGTAAAGTCATAACCTTAAGGGGAGGGATAAGATGGAATGTAAAGCAGGAGATACATTTACGTGGCAAAGAACGTTTCAAGAGGAAGAAATCATGCAGTTTGCGGAGATGACTGGAGACCGGGGCAAACATCATATAGAACGTGACGAAAAAGGGCGGCTAATGGTACATGGGCTTATGACTGCTAGTATTGGGACAAAGATAGGGGGAGACTTAAACTACATTGCAAGAGAAATGGTGAGTGAATTTCTTCGTCCAGTTTTTGCAGGAGATACAGTTACCTGTGAATGTATATTAACTGAAGTAGAAAAAGCAGATGGTTTTCAAAAAGTGAAAATCAAATCAGTGTATCGAAATCAACAAGGTAAAGAAGTACTGATAGGGACAAGTAATGGAATTATAAGAGATTGAAATGAAAGCGCTAACAAAAAAAGTTATGAAGGTTGTTAAAAAAGTCACGGATTCGTGGCTTTTTTATTGTTCAATTTCCTTCTTTTGTTGGTTACCATTTAAATGTAAATATGGTAATTTGGTAAAGTTGAGTTTCACAAATGGTAAAAATGTGTATTTACTAAGTACATAGATTCTTATTTTTGGAAAAATATTTAAAAAGGAGTTTCTTAGATGAAAAAAATAATGAATACCGGCTTAGCACTATCATTCGCTCTATTGCTTTCGGCATGTGGGATGCCGTCTTCAGAGGAATTAACGGGTGACGTGAAAGAAGCACAAGAAAAGGTGAAAAATGTTCAAGTGAAAGTCAATGGGAAAGAAGAAGGGTCGTCTAATTACAAAGTCAACGGAGTACAAGAGTTTGATTTTAAAAGTAAAGCAGGTTACATTAACACAAAAATGAACGGCGAAGAATTGAAGATGTATCATGACGGTGATGAAACGTTAGCTGTGGCTGGAGAAGAAAGCAAAAAAGTACAGGGAGAAGAAAAAAAGTACGTTAAGGCTTTAATTAATAACGCTAGGGAGCTTCAACAAAATCCAATACGCTACTACCAAAAATATGATAAAAATCTTCCAAATGAATTTGACGTCACCGAAAAAGACAAAGAGTATGTATTAACATTTAACGGAGACAAAGACAAAAAGCAAAAAATTGTAGCAGGTGATGCTAAAGCTTATTATAAAATAACAAATCAAGGCAGCGATACTGCTGTAGACCTTGACCAAATTAAAGGAAAAGATTTTTCGCTTATTGTGACAATTGATAAAGAAACGAAGCAAATAAAGAAAGTAGTAAAAAATCAGTCGTATTCAGTTAAAGTAGACGGAAAAACAGAAAACTCAAAGTCTAAGCAAACGTATACGTATACATATAACCAATTAGACAATGTAACAAAACCAAAAGTGGAAGCAAAAGCCGCTGCTGCTTCTAATGGTAGCAGCACCGAAACGCCAAGTAAAGAAAAGCAGGCTGCCTATGCCAAGGAAGCGGGACAATACGTGGATGCTTTAATTCAAGCCACTGTTTATCAAAATACAGATCAATTTGTTGCTAAACATCCGAATCAGCAAGATAAGAAACAGGTAAAAGAAAAAGGGGAGTTCCAAAAGAGTTCGTTTGTAGAGTTTTTTGAAACGAATTTTAAAGGGGCTTTATCATCATTGAGCTCAAATATAACCGATGAGCAGTTAAACGAAGTAAGCAGCGCTTTTCTAAAAGCTCTTTCATCTACAAAATATACCATTAAAGATGCAGCGTATAGTGCTGAAGATGATGCGTACGTCGTACAAGTCGAAATTCAAGGATTTAACGATGCAAGTGTATTAGCGGAAGTCATGACACCACTTGCAGAAAAATATCAGGCGGGTGAGCTGAGTAACGAGCAGTTAGTAAACGAACTTATTGACGGAGTAGCAAAACGCTATCGTGAGCCAGTTGAATTACTTCCGGCAAAAACAGTCCCTGTACACGTCGTAAGAAATGGTGAAAAAGATTACGAAGTTTTAATGCAAGATGAGTATCTGTTAACATTTGCTCAACAATCATAAATAGACATAAAAAAGGATTTCAGCTATATGCCTGAAATCTTTTTTTATGTTGTTTTAAAATATAATTTCAAAAAACAAAATAAATTATTGAAATTATATTTTAAACGAATTATAATAACCATAACTTCACTACATGATGAAAAAGGGGCCGAAAAGATGAATGAACAGCTTACGTTATTAACAACAGAGTCTCAAAACGAGCAGACCATGAAGATAGATACGGCTAGTACAAAAGAAATTTTAAACGTAATGAATAAAGAAGATCAAAAAGTGGCGCTGGCTGTGCAAGAGGTACTTCCAGACGTAGAGGTAGCAGTTGAGTTTGTAAGCGAATCGTTTCAAAAGGAAGGGCGGCTTATTTATGTCGGAGCAGGAACAAGCGGACGGCTGGGAGTATTGGATGCTGTTGAATGCCCGCCTACTTTCAGTACCAATCCCAATCAGGTACAGGGACTGATGGCTGGAGGAGAAAAAGCATTTGTGAAAGCAGTTGAAGGTGCAGAAGATAAAGAAGAATTGGGAGCAGCAGATTTACAAAAAATACATTTAAATGAACGAGACACAGTCATTGGAATTGCTGCAAGCGGACGTACGCCTTATGTGATTGGTGCATTGAAATATGCAAAATCTGTAAAAGCTAAAACAGTGGCGCTGTCTTGCAATGGTAATTCACTTATTGGAAAAGAAGCAGATCATAGCATCGAGGTAGTAGTAGGTCCAGAAGTGCTAACAGGTTCCACAAGGTTAAAAGCAGCAAGCGCTCATAAAATGATTCTCAACATGATTTCTACCGCGGCCATGATTAAAGTAGGAAAAGCATATGAAAATTTAATGATAGATGTTCATGTGAGTAATGAAAAGCTTAAGGAACGAGCGATAGGTATTATTTGTAAAATTACAGGTGTTTCTTACGAGCGAGCAAGTCAAACGCTTGAAGAAGCAAATAATGAGGTAAAAACAGCAGTGGTTATGATCAAAACAAATGAAAATTACGACACCGCAAAGATGTTACTGAATAATGCGGGGGGGTATGTGAGAAAAGCGATTGAACATTACGTATAAAGGAGAGAAACGATGTCAACAGGCGGATTAACAATGATTAAAAACACGGTGGCTAAGCTTCCAGATTCGGAGCGGAAAATTGCTGAATATATTTTAAACAACCCGCATACTGTGGTAAACAGTACGGCTGGGGAACTAGGAAGACTAGCGAATGCGAGCAGTGCTGCTGTTATTCGTTTGTGTAAATCTATCGGGGTTAGCGGCTTTCAAGAATTAAAGGTTAGAGTAGCCGGTGATTTAGCTAAAGATACAGAACAAGGATACCGTGATATTGAAACAAATGAAACAATTCAATCTATTGTCAAAAAAACGGCAAGCAACAGCATTCAAAGTCTAAGTGATACGGCTGAGCTTGTGAATTATAAAGAAGTAGAGCGGGCTGTTTTGGCGCTGATTGGAGCAAAAAACATTCATTTTTTCGGAATTGGTGCTTCACATATTATTGCTATAGATGCGCAGCAAAAATTTCTTCGAATTAATAAAAATGCGACGGCTTTTGCGGATAGCCATTTAGCAGCTACACTCATCGCAAATGCAAGTAAAGACGATGTAGTTGTGGGTATTTCTTTTTCAGGAGAGACTCCTGAAGTAAGCAACGTCTTATCTTTAGCTAAAAATCGCGGAGTAAAGACGATTAGCTTAACTAAGTACGGACAGTCTACCGTTTCGTCTTTAGCAGATATTTGTTTGTATACGTCTTATTCTCAAGAAGCGCCGTTTCGAAGCGCAGCAACATCGTCTCGTTTAGCCCAGCTTTATGTGATTGATGTTTTATTTTTAAGTATTGCAGCGCAGCAGTACGACCAGACGATTGAGTATATTGACAAAACAAGAGATGCCATTCAGTTTTTGAAAGATAAGAAATAAAAAAAGAAAACGATTACAAAAAAGGGGATTTTGTGGTCTGTTTCCTCAGTGGCGTATCCATCTAAGAGGAAAATACAAAGGGGGATTAACATGTCTTTAGATAATCATCAATTAGCAAAGGCTGTTTTGGAGATGCTTGGGGGAGCATCTAATATTGAAGCGTATACGCATTGTATGACGCGGCTGCGTGTGACTATAAAAGATGATTCAATTGTTAAAAAGGCAGATATACGAAAACTTGAAGGCGTGCTCGGATTAGTGGAAGAAGAAACGCTGCAAATCATTATTGGGCCGGGCAAAGTGAACAAAGTAACAGAAGAATTTGGAAAGTTAATTGATGAATCCGGCGGTATTAACTTAGAAGATCGTGCAGCACAGCGGAAATCGGAGCTGAAAGAAAAAAATGCAACTCCGTTTAAGCTGTTGCTTCGCCGAATTGCAAGTATTTTTATTCCGTTGATACCTGCTCTTGTAGCATCTGGACTTATTACCGGAGTGACAAAAGCAGCTGTGCAGGCGAAGTGGCTTCCGGCAGATTCACAGATTGCTATTCTTTTAACCGTTATCGGAAGCGGTTTATTTGCCTATCTGGGTATTTTAGTAGGTATTAATGCAGCAAAAGAATTTGGTGGTTCGCCAGCTCTAGGAGGCTTAGCGGGCATTTTAGTCATTAATCCTGCCGTAGCTGATATTAAACTTTTTGGTGAAGCACTTTTGCCGGGGCGTGGGGGCTTAATAGGAGTGCTGCTTGCAGCAATCTTTATGGCCGTGTTAGAAAAACGAGTACGTAAATTTGTCCCACAGTCACTGGATATTATTATTACACCAACCGTTACGGTGTTAATTACAGGAATTATTACGTATGTGGTATTCATGCCAATCGGCGGCTTCATTTCAGATGGAATCACAAAAGGTCTTTTAGGAGTTTTAGAGGTTGGAGGAGTTGTAGCAGGCTTTGTTTTAGGGGCAACGTTTTTGCCGCTCGTTATTACAGGACTGCATCAAGGTCTTACTCCGGTCCATTTAGAGCTTATTAATTCGATTGGAGATGATCCGCTTCTTCCTATACTAGCAATGGGCGGAGCCGGTCAGGTTGGTGCAGCTTTTGCTATTTATATCAAAACAAAGAAAAAACGCTTAAAGCGAGCAATTGGAGGCGCACTTCCTTCAGGGCTGCTGGGAATCGGAGAGCCGCTTATTTTTGGAGTCACACTTCCTTTAGGGCGTCCATTTTTAACCGCTTGTCTTGGAGCTGGAATCGGCGGAGCGTTTCAGGCGCACTTCCATATTGCAACTGTAGCAGTGGGAGTATCGGGTTTGCCGCTTACGTTTTTAGTTCATGCGCATCAAATTCTTCTTTATTTACTTGGATTAGTTATTGCTTACGCAGCAGGCTTTATTTGTACCTATTTCTTTGGATTTAACGATGAAATGGCGAGGGAGTTTGAATGATTGGCATTTCATTTTATTTGAACGATAGAGATGCCAAACAAAGATTAGTAGAAGCGAGTGAATGCGGCGTTACACGCGCATTCACTTCACTTCACATTCCAGAGGAAAAAGGAGATTTGGCTGAACGGGCAAAAGAATTGCTTCATGTGGCTAGAGATTGTGGAATAAGCGTGTATGCAGATGTATCTAAGCATACACCGGTTCATTTAGGTATCGAAAGCCTTATGACTCTATCTTCACTTGGCGTATCAGGTATTAGACTAGACGATGGCTTTAGCGTAGAAGAAACGATTTTACTTGCGGATGAGTTTTATATTGCCCTTAATGCAAGTACAGTGTCAAAACTAGAAATAGAAGCGCTATTATCTGCAGGCCTTCATCATCATCAGCTGCTTGCTTGGCATAATTTTTATCCGCGGCCTGAAACAGGGCTTGAAGAAACGTTTTTTCAACAGCAAACAGATTTATTTAATGAACTTCGTATTCCAGTTTGTGCTTATATTCCTGGAGAAGGCGAAAAGAGAGGACCTATTTATCAAGGACTTCCTACTAGAGAAAAAGACCGTAATAAATGTCCTTTTACCTCTGCAGTAGATTTATACGGATGCGGAGTAACGGAGGTTTATATTGGAGATCCATACGCCAGTTCAAATTTATTAAAACGTTTAGTTCAATATCAAGAAAACCGCATTATTCCGCTACGCATTCGTTCACCTCATATACAGGGAACGTACAGCGTGCGTCCGGATGTATCAAGAGACGTTCTGCGTTTGGTTGATACACGATCTGTAAAACCAGTGCTGCCATTTCATACAGTAGAACGCAGAATCGGAGCAATTACAATGGACAATGATGGCTACGGACGTTACAGAGGAGAGGTTCAAATAGCTAAAAGGAATTTGTCTGCAAATGCTAATGTGAATGTGATTGGGTATGTAATAGAAGAAGATCATGAGCTGCTTTCATTAGTGAGACCGGGACAAAAACTTAAGCTTATCAATGTCTAAAAGGAAAAATGGATTCATCATCGAATCCATTTTTTTATTTAAGCGGAAGAAAAAAGAATTGTCAAACTAAAATGAAAGCGTTATACTGAGTTTAGTAAAACGTTAAACTAAAAATGGAGATGGTCATCTGGTTACAATTAAAGATATTGCAAAAGCAGCAGATGTTTCAATTACGACTGCCTCCCTCATTTTAAACAACAAACCGGGAGCAAGCAGAATTTCTGAAGCTACTAAACTGCGTGTAATTGCAGCTTCAAAAAAATTAGGCTATATCCCCAATATGTCTGCGCGTAACTTGCGGGGACAAGACAAATCAGCGCAGCTAACAATTGCTCTTATTTGGCCAATTGATACGCGCGTATCGTTAGTGGGACGCATTCTTACAGGTATTCAAAACTACATAGCTTCATTAAAAAGCGGCCCTACTATTAAATTATTAGTCGAAACGTTTCAAAATGAAGAAGGTATTTCCTCTGTAAAAGGTCTTCAAACATCTTCATATTTTAACGGAGCGATTATTGCGAATACAACGGCAGCTGATGAGGCTTATATTCACCGATCTAAACCTGGTGTTCCGATTGTTTTATTTAATCGTGTATCATCTATATACTCTGTTATACAATCCAAAAATTATGAAGCGGGCCAAGCGGTAGCAGATCATTTTATTCGTAATAATCATCAACATATCAGTATTTTAGTTCCAGACGTGTCTTCACAGGCTTTAGAAGCAGGAGTAAAAGGCGTAACAGATAGAATTGAACAGACTGATGTTACGTATTGTCACCATTACTGTTCATATACAGAACAAGGTGGGTATGACAGCATCAAACAACTTATTGAACAAGGAAAAGTTCCAACCGCTGTGATTTGTTTGAGTGATCATGTTGCATTAGGAGCTCTTTCTGCTCTTAATGACTACGGCATCTCTGTGCCAGCTGATTGTGAAGTGATGGGATTTGATAACCAAGAGTTCTCTAAATTTACTAACCCAAAACTTTCGACTGTCAATTTGCCGGTAGAAAAAATGGCCTATTGTGCAGGAGAGCTTTTAGTTAAAACAATTTCTGATCCATATGGGGATGTGGACCAACAGATATTTGATTTGGAAATTATTCATCGTAATACAACGAGAATCAAATAAAAAGCAATGCCATTCATGAGGTCTCTTTAAAAAGAGACCGATTTACAAAAATATAAGAGCAAGCTTTTTATTTTTTATTAGTAAAACGTTGTACTAAAACGTTTTACTAAATATAGAGTAATTCACTACTAACAAAGGGGAGAAGGAAATGAAACATTTATACGGAGTTACAACAGCAATGGTTACACCGTTTACTAAAACGGGTGAAGTAGATTTAGAGAAAGTAGTAAATTTAACAGAGTTTTTAATTTCAAAAGGAGTGCACTGCTTGTATCCGCTTGGTACAACGGGCGAGATGCTTCGTCTATCTGTCAAAGAAAGAAAGCAAGTTGCAGAAACAGTAGTGAAACAAGCGGCTAATCGTGTAACCGTATTCATACATGTAGGAGCTATGAATGAAGAAGATACAATTGAGCTTGCAAAACATGCCTATGAAATTGGCGCCGACGGTATCGGAGTAGTTACGCCTATGTTCTTTGGAGCAAACGATAACGAACTAGAAACGTATTTTATAAAAGTAGCAAACAGTGTCCCGAATGATTTTCCCGTATATTTATATAATATCCCTCAGTGTTCAAGCAATGATTTAACGGCAGAGGTAGCTCAAAAAGTGGCAGATTCATGCAAGAATGTAATTGGTATTAAATATAGCTACCCTGACTATTTACGCGTAAATGATTATTTAAATATTAACGATGGAAACTTTTCTGTTCTTCCCGGAACCGATCGTTTATTTTTAGCAGCTCTGGCTATGGGATGTGAAGGAGTTGTCTCCGGTGTATCGGGCGTTTATCCCGAGCCTTTTGTAGAGACTTATAATGCCTTTAAAGCGAATGATTTAGAAAAAGCGAGAAAGATGCAAAAAGTTGCTATTCAATATTGTGAAGCTCTTTTAAACGGAAGCAACATGTCTTATTTTAAAGAAGCATTAAAATTGAGAGGCATTGATGTTGGTGGCATGAGATCTCCTCAAATAGATTTAACAGAAGAAGAAGTCAAAGAATTAGATGATAAACTAAATAGTATTCGTCCAAAGAGCAGTGTTTAATAATTGGTTCATGTTCTGAATAAACTCATGCATTTCTAGTGAACAGGGCTGTTTAATAATAAGCAAACAGCTCATTCACTATAACGATTAAGGTTATGGAGGGATATTCTATGGCGGTTACATCTAAATTAAATGAAAGCGTTAACAAAGATTTAGGTCCTGTAAAGCAAGATGTAAAAAAGACGAATATACGCTGGTGGCTTATTATTGTATTGCTAATTGGAGCAGTTGTTAACTATTTAGACCGCTCTAATTTAAGCATCGCTAATACCACGATTGCCAAAGAGTTTGGGCTGTCTTCTACACAAATGGGTCTTTTGCTTTCAGCTTTTCTCTGGCCATATGCCTTAGCAAATCTACCAGCAGGCTGGCTGGTTGACAAATACGGGCCGAAAAAAATGTTTGCATGGGCATCAGGCCTATGGTCTGTGGCAACGGTAGCAAGTGCATTTACTAACACGTATTCTGCTCTTTATGCCATGAGAATGCTTCTTGGTGTATCGGAGTCTCCTTTTTTTACTTCAGGAATTAAAGTGACGGAAAGATGGTTTAAAAAAGAAGAGCGCGGCCTTCCTACTTCGATTATTAATACAGGGTCTCAAATTGCTAATGCGATTGCTCCGCCACTTCTAACGGTACTGCTTTTAACAATGAGTTGGAGAGGAATGTTTGTTGTTATAGGAGCAGCAGGCTTTATTGTGATGTTTGTTTGGCTAAAGATATACCGAGATCCGGATTATGTTGCCAATAAAGTGAAAGCTGTCCCTAAAGAAGAAATAAAAATCAGTCATACCTCACAAGCAAAATGGTCACAGCTGTTTAAATATAAAAGCACATGGTTTATGATTATCGGGAATTTCGGAATTATGTTTACGATATGGGTTTATTTAACTTGGCTTCCTAGCTACTTAGAAACAGAGCGCGGTTTTAGCCTAAAACAAACGGGCTGGATTGCTGCTATTCCGTTTCTAGCAGGAATCATAGGAGTGTTGCTTGGTGGTGTAATTTCAGATAGATTTATTCGAAAAGGAATTAATGCAGTAACGGCAAGAAAAATACCAATTGTAGGCGGGGCAATCTTAGCCGCAGCATCGGTAGCACCCGTTCCTTTTATTGATAATGCAGCCTTAAGTATTGTCTTATTGTCGATTGGCTACTTCGCGTCACAGCTGCCATCAGGCGTCATTTGGACTCTAGCGGCGGATATTGCACCAAAGGAACAAGTTGCTTCACTCGGCGCTATTCAGAACTTCGGTGGATTTCTAGGAGCGGCAATGGCTCCTATCGTAACAGGGTTTATATTAGATGCAACGGGAACTTTTACGGCGGTTTTCCTGTTAGGAGCAGGACTGCTTTTAATTGGTGCTATTAGTTATGGCGTATTTTTAAAGAAGCCAATAGCTAACTAGTAATGTCACAAAAACAAAGAGCACACACTGCATGAAAAAGGTGTGTGCTTTTTCTTTTACTACTAAAAAGGAAACTATTTTCATTACCATATCATGAACCTTTCTATTGAATAAAACGCTTTACTATGATAAAACTATTACAGGTAAACATATGATAATAGATTAATTTCATAGAGATACAACACCACTAGGGGTGCTTTCGAAGCTGAGAGAGACGATAAGTCTTAACCCTTATAACCTGAACTAGGTAATACTAGCGTAGGAAAGAGGTATTGTAATGGATGTTTTGTATGGGATTTCCTTACGAACTCGTTATAATAATTTTGTGTACATAAACAAAAACACTTCTTTCCTGCGAAAGAAGTGTTTTTTTATGCGTAAAGGAAGGTGTCATACATGAAAGAAACAATTGATTTGCTTGTCAAACAGGTAGAGGAGCGCAAAGGAGAGTTAATCCAGTTATTAACAACGCTTGTTTCGTATAAAACGCCAGCGCCTCCTGCACGAAATTCTCATGAAGCGCAGCTGTACGTAGCGGATTTTCTTAAAAACTGCGGTTTTTCCATTGATATGTGGGACTTATATTCTAACGACCCTATCGTAGTGGGAACGTTAAAAGGACAAAAATCGGCTGACTATCAAAGCTTGATTATTAACGGCCATATGGATGTTGCTGAGGTACAAGAAAATGAAAATTGGGAAACCAATCCGTTTGAAGCTGTTGTGAAAGACAATATGATAATTGGACGCGGAGTTGCTGATATGAAAGGCGGTTTGGCGGGAGCATTATTTGCAGTTCAGCTTTTAACAGAAACAGGAATCGAGCTGCCAGGAGACTTGATTTTTGAATCCGTTGTAGGAGAAGAAGTAGGAGAGGCAGGTACGCTGCAATGCTGTCAGAAAGGGTATACAGCTGATTTTGCGCTTGTAGTCGATACAAGTGATTTACATATTCAAGGTCAAGGCGGAGTGATCACGGGATGGATTACGATAAAAAGCAGTAAAACCTATCATGACGGTACACGCCGAAGTATGATTCATGCTGGAGGAGGGCTGTTAGCCGCAAGCGCTATTGAAAAGATGGCAAAAGTGATCGGAGGGCTACAAGAATTGGAGCGTCACTGGGCTGTTACAAAGAGCTATCCAGGATTTTTGCCAGGGACAAATACGATTAATCCAGCAGTAATCGAAGGCGGAAGACATGCTGCTTTTATTGCAGATGAATGCAGGCTGTGGATCACCGTTCACTATTATCCTAATGAATCGTACGACCAAGTATCAAAAGAAGTGGAAGAATATATTATAGCTATTGCAAAAGCAGATCCATGGTTAAAAGATAATCTGCCAACCTTTGAATGGGGAGGCACATCAATGATTGAAGACAGAGGAGAAATCTTTCCGTCATTAGAAATTGATGAAAATCATGCAGGAGTGCAGCTGCTTGCAAATACTCATGAACAAATGGAAGGGAAAAAGCCTCCAATTGATGTGTCAACTAGCGTAACAGACGGGGGATGGCTAGCTGATGCGGGAATTCCCGCTGCTATTTACGGTCCGGGAAATTTAGCAAATGCACATGCTGTGAACGAACAATTAGATATTAATCAGCTTGTTCAATATACAAAAGTGATAGTGCAGTTCATTTATACGTGGCTGCATACGCATAAGGAGTGATCATCATGAAATTTAGTGAACGATTATACGAAAAGCTGCAGCCTATTTGGCGTCAAAATCATAATCATCCCTTCGTACAGGGGATGGGAGATGGAACGCTTGAAAAGGAGAAGTTTCGCTTCTACATGATTCAAGATTACCTTTACCTAATTGATTATGCCAAATTATTTGCGATTGGAGCCATGAAAGCTACCGATCTTCAAACGATGGGGAAATTTGCAGCCCTTTTAGATTCTACATTAAACGAAGAAATGAGTCTGCACCGTGAGTATGCCAAGAAATTTGAAATCAGCGAAAAAGAATTAGAAAAAGCGCAGCCATCTCCTACAACGCTTGCATACACGCACTATATGCTGCACGTTGGTCAAAGTGGAACATTAGCTGAATTAGTAGCCGCTCTTTTGCCTTGTATGTGGAGCTACTGGGAAATAGGAAAAGAACTTAGTGAAAAGCCTGGAGCTAACAATGAGTTTTACCGTGAGTGGATTGAAATGTACAGCTCAGAAGAATTTGGAGAACTGGCGACATGGTGTATCAATTTATTTGACTCACTTACTGAAGATAAATCAGAAGTGGAATTAGAAAAGCTTGAAGAAATTTTCTTGAATACGACGCGTTTTGAGTATATGTTCTGGGATATGGCTTATAACGAAGCGATGTGGCCAATTCATGAATAGGTCTGTGTTATCTTTTCAAAACGTCAGTTTTACGTACAAGAACGGTGATCAAGCGATTTTAAAATCATTAAACTTAGACGTGAAAGAAGGCGAGTTTGTCAGTATCGTTGGAGCGAGCGGCTCTGGGAAAAGTACGTTGTTTCGTCTCATTACAGGTCTTGAACAGCAGAGTGAAGGCGATATCGTGATTAACGGAAAGTCTTATGAAAAGCGACTAGGAAAAGTAGGCTATATGCCGCAGCAAGATTTGCTGCTTCCGTGGCGTACGATTCTAGACAATGCAGCACTGCCTCTTGAGCTTCACAATGTATCAAAAGCAAGTGCTCATAAGCAAGTGTCTCAGCTGCTTGAAGAGTTTGGCCTAAAAGGGTATGAAAACCGTTTTCCAAGTGATTTATCCGGAGGGATGAAGCAGCGCGTTTCTTTTCTTCGGACGGTATTAAGCGGTTCTAACGTGCTGCTTTTAGATGAGCCTTTTAGTGCACTTGATGCAATCACACGTTTATCGATGCAGGAATGGCTGCTTGACCAATGGCAAAAGCGTAAGCATAGCATCTTATTTATCACTCATGACGTCAATGAAGCGCTTTTTTTATCAGATCGCATTTTTATCTTTTCAGACAAGCCAGTAAGTTGTCTTGAAGAAATTCAAGTGCCGCTTAGCAGACCTCGAACGCAAAAAGATCTGAATCAACAGCGAGTGCTTGATGTGAAAGATTATTTAATTGAACAGCTAAGATCGAAGGTGAACACATGAAAAAGTACGGGGCTTCAGTGATTTTAGTAGTCATTTTGCTGGCTGCTTGGGAAATTGGAGCACGCATTGTAAACTATCCGTTTATTTTACCAACGCCCAGCGGTATTTTAACGAAGCTTTGGGAGCTGCGAATGGATTTATTGTTTAAGCATTTACCAGCTACGTTATCTATTGTCGTAATTGGGCTTGTAATATCCGTTGTGCTAGGGGTTCTGCTGGCTGTGTGGATGAATTGGAGTCCGCTTATTGAGCGTGCTTTTTATCCGCTTATTATTGCGTCACAAATGATTCCGACCATTGCCATTGCTCCTGTATTTGTGCTGTGGTTTGGCTACTCCATTTGGAGCAAAGTGATTGTGACCGTATTAATTACGTTTTTTCCCATTACCGTTAGCACATTTGACGGGCTTCGTTCTACAAACAAAGAGTTAAAAGAACTCATGTTAACGATGGGAGCAACAAAAAAAGATATTTTCTTTAAGTTGAACATTCCTTCTGCACTGCCTCATTTTTATTCGGGACTCAAAGTAGCGGTTACCTTTAGTATAATAGGTGCTGCCATTGGGGAATGGTTGGGTGCGCAAGCAGGCTTAGGATATTTCAGTCGTCGCATGATGACACAGTTTGATGCAGCTGGTGTATTTGCACCAATTGTGATTTTATCCGCGCTCGGTATTTTATTTTTTATTATTGTAGTAGGTTTCGAAAAACGTTCATTAAAGTGGAGGAAAACAGAATGAAAAAATGGTTTGCGATTAGCTTAAGCCTGCTGCTTGTTTTGATGCTCGCTGCTTGCGGTCAGGACAAGGAAAATAAAGCTGGTGACAGTAAAAAATTAAAAGACGTTACAATTATGCTTGATTGGTATCCAAATGCAGTGCACAGCTTCATTTACGCTGCACAAGAAAAAGGATATTTCAAAAAAGAAGGGCTGAATGTAAAAGTACAATTTCCTGCTAATCCAACAGACTCGCTTAATTTAGCAGCTGCAGGGAAAGTCACGCTCGGCCTTTACTATCAGCCTGATGTAGCAATGGCACGAGCAAATGAAGATGTGCCGGTAAAGTCGGTAGGAGCGATTGTAAGATCTCCGCTAAACCGGGTTGTGGCATTGAAAGATAGCGGTATTAAGCGTCCTAAAGATTTAGAAGGAAAAGTAGTAGGATACAGCGGAACACCATTAAGTGAATCTGTTCTAAAGAAAATGGTGAAAAGTGATGGAGGAGATCCGAATAAAGTAAAACTAGTAGACGTAGGGTTTGAGTTAAATTCATCGCTGATTAGCAAAAAAGTAGATGCTGTAATAGGTGCGTATATTAACCACGAAGTACCATTGCTTCACAAAAAAGGATACAAAACGGTTGACATTGATCCGTCAGATTACGGCGTGCCATCTTATTACGAGCTAGTGGCCGTTACAGGGGATCAAACGTGGGCAAAAGATTCTGATACGATTAAAGCGTTTTGGCGTGCCGCGACAAAAGGGTATGAATACACGGAGAAACATCCAAAAGAATCACTTCAAATTTTGTTAGATAATCAAGATAAATCAAACTTCCCGCTTGAAAAAGATGTGGAAACAAAAAGTTTGAATATCTTACTTCCAAAAATGAAGTCTGAACAAGGATTCGGCAGTCAAACGAAAGAATCATGGCAATCAAATGTTAACTGGTTAAAAGAGTCAGGGTTAATTAAGAAAAAGCCAAATGTAGATGAGATGTTTGAGAATATTGGGGAATCTCAGTAAATAATTTAAGACGAATTTAAAAAAACCTCCTTATACTGAACGTAACTTTCTGAAAGAGAAAGTGAAAAGGTCAAGGAGGTTTTTTTATGGCTTTTACGATAGTAGAGAAGGAAACATGTATTGCTTGCGGAGCATGTGGAGGGAGTGCGCCAGATCTTTATGATTATGATTCAGAAGGTCTTGCTTATGCCGTATTAGATAACAACGAAGGAACAAAAGAAGTTCCTGAGCATCAGCAAGATGAGATGATGGAAGCGTACGAAAGGTGTCCAACAGACTCGATTAAAGTTGCAGAGCAGCCGTTTTATGGAGATGCAGCAAAATTCGAATAGGGCTTTTGAAAAAATAAATAATGATAAAGTACATTTAGTTATCTGATAAGTGAATATTTGGTTATATAGAAAGTTCCAAAACAAAAAAGGTCTTGCCTAGGCAAGACCTTTTTCTACTCTAAATTTGCATGCTTTCCGTACATCGTATGAGTATCAAGTTCTTTCTTCTCCATGAAGCGAAGAATCAGCGCATCGTAAAAAAGAAGAAGCGTTTGTTCAAACAGTGACGCCATAGGCTGTACGGTTTGATAACTGCTTTGTTCTTGATCCTTCGGAGCGCCGGGCAGCTTCACGATGAAGTCAGCCAGCTTGCCAAGCGTGGAATCGGGGGAAATCGTGACTACTCCAACTTTTCCTCCAAGTTCTTTTGCTTTTTGAGCAATAGGAATCAAGCTCTTCGTTTCGCCAGAACCTGATCCGATGATTAATAAATCATCCTGCGTGAAAGTGGACGTCACGGTTTCTCCAATGACATAAGCATCAATGCCCATATGCATCATACGCATAGCAAACGACTTGCCCATAAGACCTGAACGGCCTGCTCCTGTGACAAACACTTTTTTAGATGAGATGATGCCATTTACAAGCTGTTCAGCTTCATCGTCAGCGATTAGAGCTGTTGTTTGTAAAAGCTCATTCATAACCGTTTTTAAATGTTCGCTCGTCTGCATAGAAAGCTCCTTAATTTGTAATAAGCTCTTTCATTTGAGAAGCAACTGATTTTTTATCATCTTGGCTCGTGATGCCTCCGCCAACGATAACAAGATCAGGCTGTGCTTTTACTACTTCAGGTAAAGATTCTAATTTAATGCCGCCAGCAACGGCTGTTTTTGCATTTTTTACAACGCTTTTGATTGTTACTAAATCTTCAAAAGAGTTTTGACCAACTGCTTGAAGATCGTATCCTGTGTGTACGCAGATATAGTCAACGCCAAATTCGTCTAGCTCTTTTGCGCGTCCTTTAATATCTTTTACACCAATCATATCGACTAGAATTTTTTTACCTTGTTTTTTCGCTTCTTCAACTGCACCTTTAATTGACATATCTTCAGCCACACCTAAGATGGTAATGATGTCTGCTCCAGCTTGAGAAGCTTGCTGTACTTCATAACCAGCTGCATCCATGATTTTTAGGTCAGCTAATACTTTTAAATTAGGAAATGCTTCTTTAATTTCTTTAACGGCGCGAAGCCCTTCATTGATTACAACAGGTGTACCGATTTCCACGATATCAATATGTTCTTCAACTTCTTTTACTACCTCTTTTGCTTGAGAAATATTAACAAGATCTAATGCTAATTGTAATTCCATTCTACTCCACTCCTTACAGAAATCTATAGATACCTTTTGTGCCTTTTTACATAAAAAGCAGCTGGTGTAGTTATTGTACCCGCAGTTTGAGGTTCTTAAAAGTACGCACTTTTCCCACAAATAGTGTGGGGAATGATAGTATACAGAAGTATACTAATGGACATATCAGTCTTGTAACCGCTTAATTTTCATTAAAAATGCGGATGATATTGAGTAATATCATCCGCATAAAAAAATAAAAACTATGGAATAGAAGGATTCGTTTCCATCATTTAATTAACGTTTCTGCCTTTTGTTCTTGATTGACCAGCACTGTATCACGGTAATTTTTACCCCAATCGTACATGGCTGTCAAAATAGGCATTAAACTTTCTCCTTCTTTTGTAAGTGAGTATTCGACTTTAGGTGGTACGACAGGATAAACTTTACGGTTAACAATTAGATCTTCTTCCAGTTCCCGCAGCTGGTTAACCAGCATGCGCGGCGTAATATCAGGAATAAGCGATTTTAGTTCCCCGAACCGTTTTGTTCCTTCACGTCCTAAGTGCCATAGTATCAGCATCTTCCATTTTCCGCCGATAATAGCAAGCGTTAATTCTTTTTCACAGTTAAATTCCTTATTAAGCTGGCTCAATTGTTTCACCCCTATGACCAATAGTATAAAATTTCTTTTACAGTACTTCTTATTATACCGGTGCTGACAATCCTTTTACAAAAATCCGGCTTGTATCTTTCCATTAAAAAATTTAGCTTTTTTTACTATATAGTTATTCTTGACTAGTGAGATATAAAAGGTGGCCTTTAGTCATGTTTTTTATTTTTAATGAATTCAATTGTTTAAATATAAAAAAAGATGGGAAATCACTCAATAACGATGCTAAAGGAGGCAGTAAAAATGGAAAGAAACCGATCTGAATTACAAAACCCTGCTTTAAGCAACAGCGCAGGCATCAACAACGATGTAGGAATTAATAACAATCCACAGACAGCTAATAGCACTGCTGCTGTTAGCACCACGGGGAAAAGCTACAGCAGCAAGCTAGTAAAAGGTGTTGTTGTCGGGGCAGTTGTAGGTGGATGTATAACATTACTTGATAATAAAACTCGCTCATCTGTTAAAAGAAGAGCCGTTACATTAAAGGACTCTTCTGCAAACATGATTAATCAAGTAAAAGAGAACCCTCAAGAAACAAAAGAAAAAATGGTGCAGCAAATGAAAAATGCATCGAATCTTTTAAAAGATGCAATTAATGATGCCAAACATTTGTACGAGCGTGTAAATGAAGATTTCTTTAAGCAAGCAGAAGATGTGAAAAGCGTTACGCATGATGCAAAATCAACGGTAGAAGATGCTAAAAGTGATTTACAGCAAATTGGTGAAAAAGTGAAAGATGCAACTTCTGAAATAAGTAAGGAAAAGATGACGCCGGACGAAAAACCAGAATCTGAGCGTGAAAGAACATATCAGTCTATTCACTAAGAAGGAGATGTTAACTGTGAGTCAAATGAATGAAGGAACTACAAAAGACATGAATAAAATTGAAGAAACGGTAGATAATTTAGGGACGGAGAAAAAAGAAGCAATTTTGCAGAATTTTGATACGTTTACTGATTATTTAACTCAAAAAGTTCATGTCGGTAAAAAGCTCGGGTTAAATGAGGAACAATTAGCAGCTGCTACAAAAAAAGTGGCTAGCTATTTAGCCAAAAATGAGGAGCCTCGAAACCGAGAAGAAAAAGTCCTTCATGAGTTATGGAAAGTCAGCAGTGAAGAGGAAAAGGAAGTCCTTTCTCATCTCATTTTAAAACTAGTTGCGTAACATTAAAAAAGCATCCCGTCTATCAGGATGCTTTTTTAATGTATTAAGATGATTGATTTTGAGCCTCTTGAATCGTTTTATCCCAGTCAATACCGCAATCATCCGTTGCACAAGAAGATTGCTGTGCGCAGCTTGCACATTTTCCCTGAGTACTCTTGCGGAAGAATTTTGTCATATGATAAAGGGCATACCCAAAAATCAAAACCCCAATTAAAATGTTAATAATCAATGTTATTCACTCCTTTTAAGAAAAACCAAGTACTTTTCCAATAGTGTGTACAAGCAAAGCTACGAGATAAGCGACAACCAAAGGGTAGGCCACAGCAAATGCTGTCCATTTTAATGAGCCGGTTTCTCGTCGAATAACAGCGACGGTTGCTAGACACGGAACGTAAAGAAGAACAAACACCATAAACGTATAGGCTGTTAGCGGTGTAAAGAATGTCTTCATTGTGTCGCCAAGCTGTCCTTCTTGTACTTTATAAATGATGCTCATAGTTGAAACAACCACTTCTTTCGCTAGGAAGCCTGTAATCAGTGATGCTACAGCTTGCCATGTCGCAAAACCTAAAGGGATAAATAGAGGAGCGATAGCACCTCCAATAATAGCCATAAAGCTATTTTCCATATCTACTCCAAAACCGCCAGGGCCAGCGTAAGATGATAGCCAGATAAATACAGAGCCAGCTAAAATAACCGTACCTGCTTTTCGGACGAAATTTCGGCCTTTTTCCCACGTGCTTCTCCAAAGAGTCTTGGCTTGAGGTACGCGGTAAGGAGGAAGTTCAACAATAAAAGTTGATTGTTCGTCTTTAAGAAGCGTTACTGATAAAATTTTCGTTACAACAAGTGCTAAAATAATGCCAAGCAAGTACATAGAAAACACCACAGCTGCTCCGTTTTGCACAAAAAACGCACCTACAAACAAAGCGTATACAGGAAGACGTGCTGAGCAGCTCATAAATGGATTGACTAAAATGGTCATAAGGCGCTCTTTTCGCTGTTCAATTGTACGCGCGGCCATAATCCCCGGTACGTTACATCCAAAGCTAATAATCATCGGAATAAATGCTTTTCCGTTCAAACCGAAAAATTCCATTATACG
This sequence comes from Priestia sp. 3CA3, assembly GCF_056836725.1. NCBI lineage: Bacteria > Bacillati > Bacillota > Bacilli > Caryophanales > Bacillaceae > Priestia > Priestia sp. 3CA3. Next base: position 199,344 of record NZ_JBXENJ010000003.1, on the reverse strand, counting down.
ATCCATTACTACAGCAATTCTAGCCATGTATCCTGAATCTTCAAGCAGTGAAATGAAAAAGAACAGGACAAAAATTTGTGGTACAAATACCAGTACGCCGCCTACTCCTGCAATAATGCCATCCACAATTAAATCGTGAATAAATGGAGCAGCACCAGCTGCATTTAAAAGAGAATCAGCGCCTTCACTAAGCGTTCCGCCAAAGAAGCCGTCCAGTTTATCAGAAAGCGGAACGCCAATCCACGTAAACGTAATATTAAAAATCAAATACATTAAGCCAAGAAAAATAGGGAGACCAAGCCACTTATGCGTCACAATTCGATCGATTCGATCCGTGAAAGTTAAAGGTGTTTCGCTGCCCTTTATGATACACTCGCTCGAAATGCGTTCAATAAATGTCGTACGCACGTCAAAGAAATGCTCACTAAGCCGCTTGTTTATTTTTTGTGCAGCGGCTTTTCGAAGCTCAAGCAGCTCTGAGTAACTCGTTTTTTCTTTTAATGTTGATTCGATTACGCTATTTTCCGCTAAGAACTGAATGGCCATCCATCTGCTGACGTCCGCTTTTGTTTGAATCATATGAATTGCTTGTTCAGCGGTTTCCCCATAATTTAATTGAAATGAAGGGGCTTTTAAATCTTGCTTCAAAGTAGAGAGCAGATCGTTAATTCCTTTTCCATTGCGGGCAATAATCGCTGAAACCGGAATATGTAATGATTTGCTAAGCTTCTCCAAATTAAAAGTCAATCCGCGTTTTTCCGCTACATCAATCATATTTAAGCCGATTACTAATGGCTTTCCATATTCCAATGCTTGAATAGTGAGATGCATGCTTCTTTCAAACTGAGAAGCGTCTACAATATTCAGCATACTGTTAAATTCTCCGGTTAACAAAAAGTTAGTTACCACTGCTTCATCTGAAGAAAGAGGAGTAAAGTCATACACACCCGGCAAATCAACCAGCTGGCTGTTTTGCTTTTTAATAGATCCAACTTTCTTTTCAACGGTTACACCGCTCCAGTTTCCTACGTATTCATAGGAATCTGTTAATATATTGAATAAAGAAGTTTTTCCTGTGTTTGGATTTCCTAAAAGTGCAATTGTACTCATGCTGTCTCAACCTCAATTTTGGCCGCATCGCGTTTTCGGATGCTAATCATTTGACCTTGACATTCAATAATACAAGGTCCTCCTAAGATGGTTTTTTGCTTCATGCATAGTTCGCAGCCTTTTTTTACTCCAAAAGAAAGAAGGCGGCGTTCTAATGATCTATCTAAAAATTCAATGTTTTTAACTTTTACTTTGTCGCCAATACTCACGGTAGTTAAATTCATCATTCAGCACTCCTGTTAATGATAATCATTTTCAATTTGTATCTATCTCGATTATACATAAGGTTCTAAAATCAATCAATGCTTCTAGAGCGTTACAATTAAAAATATATATTTATAACTATATTTTTCAGGTGAAATTATGTACGATTTTAGCAGTAAATTGTCAGGAGGGATGTGAGTGGAGGTAATCATTCGCAAAATGAGAAAAGAAGATATTACGTCTGTTCAATACGTCGCAAAGATGAGTTGGTATGATACATATGAAGGAATTATTCCTAGAAGCGTTCAGAATCGGTTTCTTTCAGAAGCATACTCCAATAAAAGGCTGCTGTGGCGCTTGCGTAATTCGTTCATTTATGTAGCAACTATTGATGAGAAAATCGTAGGATACGCTAACTTTTTCCGACTACAAAACAGAGGGGAAATAGAACTAGGATCTATCTATATACTGCCTGCTTATCAAGGAAAAGGAATCGGTTCGCAATTGTTAGAAAAAGGAATGAAGCGCTCGAAGGAATTAAAAATCGTTTACATTAACGTAGAAAGGGAAAACGGAATAGGCCGTGCATTTTATCAATCAAAAGGTTTCCAGCTTGTGGATGAATTTGATGATGAATTTGACGGGCATTTACTAAGAACGATGCGAATGAAACTCATGATTTAAGCCTGATATTTAGTGTGAACGTTATCTTAAAAAGCTGATTTTAAACTTTCTGCTAAAATCAGCTTTTAATTACAGAATAACGATTGACCTTATTCTTGTGAATATGGTAACATTAATCAGAACTTCATGACCGAAAATGTTTTTCGGTCAAACAGTCAGGCGGAAGTAAGGATTATTGGAGGCTAAAAAACATGAATATGATTAAAGGAGAATGGAAAAAAATCTTTTCCAAACCAATGACTATTGTTGTGATTTGCGGATTGTTATTTGTTCCATTACTTTATAATGTCATCTTTTTATCTGCTTACTGGGATCCATATGGAAAAACAGATCAAATTCCAGTTGCAGTGGTAAATGAAGATAAAGGTGCTACGTTAGATGGAAAGAAATTGAATGTCGGTCGTGATTTTGTTGATGATTTAAAGAAAAACGATAAATTTGACTGGAAATTTACGAACAAAGAAAAAGCGTTAGAAGGCTTAAAAAATGAGGACTACTACTTAGTTTTGGAAATTCCAAAGAATTTCTCCAAAAATGCAACAACATTAATGGATGAGAATCCTAAAAAAATGAAATTTATCTACCATACAAATGCCGGAAAGAACTATTCAGGCGCTCAAATTAGCTCAAATGCAGTAGCTAAAATCAATGATCAGATTAAAGAAGCAGTCACAAAGCAGTATGCTGAAACGGTATTTGACAGCTTTAAGCAAGTAGCGGACGGTCTTCAAAAAGCAAGTGACGGTGCAGGAGAGCTAGAAGATGGCTCGAAAACGCTGCGAGATAACATGAAGAAACTAGCAGACAGCACGGTTACGTTTGAAGACGGTACAGCTAAATTGGCAAATGGATTAGCAGATGCACGAAAAGGAGCAACTGATCTAGATGCCGGTGCAGCTAAGCTACTAAACGGTGCGGACACAATTAATGAAAACTTAGGCAGCCTAAACAGCGGTTTAGGGAAGCTAGAAAGTGGAAGCGGACAGCTTTATGCGGCTTCTAAAGAACTTGAAACAGGTGCAGGAAAGCTTAGCACTGGGTTGGGAAAACTACAAGACGGAACTGAAAAACTGCAAGGTGGGACCAAAAAACTCCAAGATGCTACAAAGCAACTTAATGAAGGAACAAAAACACTTCAAGGGAAACTACCGCAGTTCACAAGCGGCTTAAATCAAGTAGATGCTGAAGTGAGCAATGTTACGCAGCAAATTAATCAAGCGGAACAGGAAATCACTCAGATTAAACAGCAAGTAGACTCAAAAAAAGCGGAGTTTGAACAGCAGCAGCAAGCTCTCATTGACAGCATTAACAGCAACGAATCTATTCCCGATGAGCAAAAACAAACGCTGATTGCAGGAATTAAAAAGCTAACATCTCAGCAGTTTATGGATGAACAGCAGCAAAAAGCAGAGCAGCTAAAAGCAAAAGTAGATAAAGTGCAAGAGTTATCAGCGGCGCTTCAAAAGCTGTCTAAAGGCGGAGAAGATATTCAAAGCGCCATTAATAAAATTGCTGACGGTCAAAATCAGTTGTACAATGGTCAAACTCAGTTATACAACGCACAGACTCAGTTATACAATGGTCAAACTCAATTATATAACGGTGCTGTTAAACTAGCAGACGGTGAAAAGCAGTTCAACAGCAAATTTGCAGAGCTAAACAGCGGTATAGCTGACGCTCATACAGGAGCTGGAAAGCTTGCTGATGGGCAGCAGCAACTTGTGGATGGGCTTAAGAAGTCTGAACAAGGAAGCGCAGCGCTAGCAAATGGTTTAACGCAGTTAGAAAACGGGGCAACCAAATTAGCAAATGGTTCTAAAGAGTTAACAAATGGTTCATCCAAACTATATGACGGTTCATCTAAATTATCAGATGGAACAAGCGAGCTTCATTCATCTTTAGCGGATGGTGCAAAAGATGCAAAAGATGTTAAAGCAGATGATAAAACATACAGCATGTTTTCAAATCCAACGGATTTAAAATCAGATAAACAAAATAACGTAGATAAGTATGGTGTCGGATTAGCTCCATACATCTTATGTATTGGCTTGTTTGCGGGAACATTAATGTTTTCAGCGGTGTACCCAATGAAAGAGCCATCAATTCGACCGACATCAGGTATTTCGTGGTTCTTAAGTAAGTTTAGTGTCATCACTATTGTAGGTATGCTGCAAGCAGCGATTGCTGTTACAGCTCTTCTTTGGGGCTTGCATTTAAACGTAACAAGCATTTGGCACTTCTATATCTTTACCATGATTACAGGTGTAACGTTCTTTACACTGATCTTGTTCTTAACAACAGGGTTAGGAAAAGTAGGGCAGTATTTAGCCTTTATTATTCTGCTGCTTCAAATTGGCGGCAGTGCAGGTACATTCCCTAAAGCACTTGTGCCGGAATTCTTCCAGGCAATCAATCCATACTTGCCTATGACCTATGCAATTCGCGGTTTCCGTGAAATTATTTCAATTGGTGATGATTTCGGCTATGTATGGCATCAGGCTGGCGTACTTGGAATCTTTGCAGCAATCTTCATCACTCTTTCATTGATAATGTTTTATATCAATGCCAGAAAAGAGAAGCATCACACAGAGGAAGAGGCAGCAGCCTAATTTAACTAATAGAAAAAGAGAGTTCCAGTTTAAAAAGGAACTCTCTTTTTCTTTATGTTAGTATAGGTTTACGTGTAAAAGAGGGGAATGTGAATGCATGCAGCTTACAAAATTTGCGGTGTATGAAAGTGATTGTGTGAAAAAGTGGCAGGAAGGGCTGAAAGAATGGGACGGTTCAATATCGGAACGGATGATAAATGACAAAGCTGAAGATGAATTTTGGCAGCAATATCTAGAAAAAATGTCTTTTGATTCAGAAAATGATCCTGTAGTGAAACAGCTTCAGCAAAAACTTCTTGCTTTTTTGAATCCTAGTGACTCTGTCATGGAAATTGGCCCTGGCTGGGGAAATTATACGTTTTCAATTGCGGATTATGTAAAAGAACTTACGTGTATGGATTGTTCGCCAAGCATCATCCGCTACTTACAAAAACAATCAAATGCCCGCTCTAATCTAAAGTTCATAGAAGGTAAATGGGAGTATGAGCGTCTAACAGATAACTATGACGTGGTAGTAGGAATAAACTGCTTTTATCGTATGCATAATATTGTCGATGGTCTCTTAAATATGAATGATTCGGCTAATCGTTTGGCGGTTATCGGCATGTCAGCGGGTCCAGAAAAGCCTCATTACGTAGAGTTACATAGAAAACTTGGGTACGAGATTAAATGGCGTCGTAAGGAATATATTGACTTACTAAATATTTTATATGAACTGGGTATTTACGCAGATTGTAAGCTGGTTCCTATAACCAAAACGATAACCTATGAGACGTACGAAGATCTCATCAAGAAGAACTCGACAAAGCTGCTTTCTAAAGATATTGACAAGTTAGAAACTGAGAAGATTATTTTACAGCATGTAAAGAAAATAAATGGCACATATGAATATACGTATCAATATCATATGGCTTTTATTTATTGGAAACCGATAAAAAGAACCCGTTGATTTTTATTCAACGGGTTCTTTTTAGTAGTGATAAAGCTGTAATTTAGAATAAATAATATTAAAATCGTCGCCGCTTAGAAGAACTTTCAATTCCAGCTTCTTCACGGTATTTAGCTACTGTTCTTCTTGAAATTTGAATTCCTTCGCTGGAAAGAAGAGACATGAGCTTTTGATCTGAAAGAGGTTTTAATTTATTTTCTTCGGCAATTAATGTTTTAATTTTCTCTTTTATAAAGGCGGTAGAATTGCTTTGTTCGCCATCGGTTCTCTCTAAAGAATTAGTGAAAAAGTATTTTAGTTCAAACAGTCCGCGCGGCGTTTGAATATACTTTCCGTTAGTTGCACGGCTTACCGTTGATTCGTGACAGTCTACTTTTTGAGCAATATCTTTTAAGGTAAGCGGCTTTAGCCCCGAAATACCCATTTCAAAAAAATCTTGCTGATGTTCCACAATGGCTTTAGACACGTTGTAAATCGTCGCATTACGCTGCTCAATACTATTAATTAGCCAAGTAGCTTCATGGATTTTTTCCTGTACGTATCGATCGGTTGTTACGCATGCAGAGCGATGAACCAGTTTTTGGTAGGTGCTGTTAATCTCGATGGGCGGAAGCAGCTCGCTATGAAGAATAACATGATAGCGGCCGTCTATTTTTTGTACCGTTACATCAGGCGAAATGTACTTCGTAAGCGGAACATAGAAATCTCCTGCTGGACGAGGATTCAATGTCCGCAAGCAGTCAACAATTTCTTGTACTTCGCGCATTGAAATAGAGTATTTTTTTGAAATGTTCCGATATTTTTTGTTAGCAATATCTTCAATATCGTGTTTCACCACATCATATAAAAGAGGAGGCTTTGACTTTTTGGCCTTAATTTGAATAAGCAGTGAATCGACAAAGTTTTGAGCGCCCACTCCGATTGGATCAAAGCTTTGTAAAACGTGAATCATATCGTTGACTTCGTCAATTGAAACGTTAAGCAGTTCGGCTGCCAATTTTGGTTCAATTGCTAAAAAGCCGTTTTTATTTAAGTTTCCAATTAGAAATTGAACGATGTGTTTTTGCTGTGAGTGTAAATGATTTAGCATAGACAGCTGCTCTAATAAATGGCTCTCTAATGTCACAGTTTGATCGGATATATAATTAAACGGATTATACTCGTCATCGGTGTGACCTTTTGAATATGAACGCTGTTCTCGAGTGTTAAATGAATTTTTTTGCTGAGAATCGCCAGCAGACAGTTTAATTACAGGATTTTCATTGACTTGCTCATGAAGATAATGAACTAAATCGGCCGTAGAATAATTTAAAATGTTGATAGACTGACGTAATTCAGGTGTCATGGCCAATTTTAATAGTTGTTTTTGAGATAAATCTAAACCTAATTGCATCATTGAATCACCTATCATTCTTGAGTTTTATTTCGACAATTCTGGCTGCATCGTTCGACATCATCATATATGAAAATGCGAAAGAATTCTATAGTGTTGTCAGATGTTCTTACACAAGGGCGACTCATAAGAAAGAGTAGGGAAATAGATAAAACAACCGAATAGCTCTTCCCAGCAGCTATTCGGTTATTTTAACAAAGCTGCTAGGAGAACTTAGCTGCAATTTGGGGTGTTTCCCATTCTTCTATCTCCCCATGCGCACATCATATTTAAAATTTCTCGTAAGGTCTCGCCTTCTTCACTGAGTGAGTACTCTACTTTAGGAGGAACTTCATTGTATACTTTTCTATTAACTACACCGTCTTTTTCTAATTCTTTTAGCTGTTGAGACAGCATTTTTTTAGTAATAGTAGGCATAGCTCGCTGAAGTTCGCTAAAACGTTTTTCGCCTTCTTTTAAGAGGCATAAAATAACGACTTTCCATTTCCCGCCGATTACTTCAAGTGTTGCTTCAACAGGTACATTATAGTGGGGTGCTTTCACCGCTAATCCTCCATTCATAAACAGATATGAAATATGGATATAATAATTTAATATCCATAGACCTAGGTTACCGGGAAGGTACCTGGTTACATGAAAGTGCCGTCTTTTGTAAACAACATGTATTTATTATACTGAAAAAGAACTTTTAATTGAAGGAAGAAATGTAAAAGGGGAGATCTTGATGAAAGCTTTACTGCTAGAAGGCAAAGGGAAAGTAAGTGAGATGAAAGTCGGAAATATCCAAAAGCCGCATCCAGCTAAAGGTGAAATTTTAGTTAAAATTAAAGCTACTGCCTTGAACCCTGTAGATTATAAAACAGGAAACGGCGGTAATCCCAGTTGGACATACCCTCACGTATTAGGACTTGATTCAGCTGGCGTTGTCGAGGAAGTGGGAGAAGAAGTCACAACTGTCAAAATCGGAGACCGCGTTGTATATCATAGCGATTTATCAAAAAAAGGCGGGTTTGCACAGTACGGAGTGACAACAGCTCATACGGTTTCCCTTATTCCACAAGGAGTTTCATTTGAAGACGCTGCAGCTATTCCATGTGCGGGGTATACAGCATATCAAGCATTGTTTCACAAAATGAACGCTTCAAAAGGACAAACGATTTTAATTCACGCAGGTGCTGGAGGGGTTGGAGGGTTTGCCATTCAGCTTGCTAAAAATGCAGGTCTTACAGTGCTTACAACCGCATCTTCTGCCAATCATGAGTTTGTAAAAAGTTTAGGTGCTGACTATGCAATCGACTACCGTAAAGAAGATTTTGTGAAAAAAGTGCTGGAGCTTACCGATGGACTCGGTGTAGATTTAGTCTTGGATACAGTCGGGCGTAACAATGCAGACGAGTCGGTAAAGGCTCTTGCTTTTAATGGTCAAATTGCATTTATCGCAGGACCTCCTAATGTAAATGATGCGATTTCGTTTGCGCATCCACTATCGTTTCATCAAGTTGCATTAGGAAGCGTACATCAGTCTAACAACGTAAAAGAACAGCAAAAACTTGCGGAGATGGGAAATAAAATGCTTTTGCTTTTACAAGAAAATAAGCTGAATGCTCTTGTGGAAAAAGTCATTTCACTAGACGAAGTGCCGGCAGCTTTAGATGAACTGGCGACTCGTCGAGTAAAAGGGAAAATTGTAGCTGTGATAGATAAATGATAGAGCGAAAAAGAGCTTGAGACAAAAGTATTTTAGTTGAAGTAAAAAACGAACTATTGATCAATAGTTCGTTTTCTCGTCTTTAGATTGGATTGGGTTAAGTTATGTCCCAGCCTCTTTTAAATCGTAAACTGCTGCGTATAGAGCTTGTGGTAAAAACCTTGTTTCTCTAATAGCTCGTGATGATTTCCTTTTTCAATAATCTGTCCGTCTTTTAAGACAAGAATTTGATTTGCATTTTCAATCGTTTTGAGGCGGTGGGCAATTACAAAGCTTGTTTTTCCTTTTAATAGATTACTCATTCCTTTTTGAATATCAATTTCTGTTTTTGTATCAATATTGGAAGTAGCTTCGTCTAAAATTAAAATATCACAGTCAGAGAGCATGGCTCGGGCAATCGATAAGAGTTGCTTTTGACCTTCACTTAAATTTCCTCCACCGGCTGAAATCACGGTATCGTATTGCTGCGGCAGGTGCTTGATAAAAGAATGAGCATTTGCCATTTTTGCTGCGCTTTTCACTTCTTCATCGCTGGCATCTAACCGGCCGAATCGAATGTTATCCGCAATCGTACCGGAAAATAAATAGGTATCCTGAAGAACAATGCCAATTCGATTTCGTAAATCATGGATGTTATAGTCACTGATGGAACGGCCGTCAATTTTAATGTCTCCGTTTGCGATGTCATAAAATCGTGTGAGCAAGTTAATGATTGTTGTTTTACCAGAACCTGTAGGACCGACCAAAGCAACCATTTCACCTTTTTTTGCTGTAAGTGTAACATTTTTTAAAATCATTTTTTCGTCAGTATAGCCAAATGATACGTTCTCAAAAGCAACGTCTCCTGCAAATTTTGTAACAGAAAGAGCGTTTGGCTTGTTTGTGACGTCCGGCTGCTCATCCATAATCGCAAACACGCGCTCTGCGCCGGCAATAGCCGAAAGAATAGTGTTTACTAAGTTTGCCATTTGACTGATTGGGCGAGAGAACTGACGTGAGTAGTTAACAAATGAAGCGATCATCCCAACTGTAACGCTACCTTGAACAGCCATAAATGCTCCTGCTCCAATCACTAGTGCTAAGCCTAAGTTGTTAATAAAGTTTGTGACAGGACCTAAAAAGCCTGAAAATGTTTCTGCTTTTGTTGCTGAACTTCTCAGCTGTTCATTTCGTTCATTAAAAACAGTTAAAAAATCTTTTTCCTTACTAAAAAGCGTAACAACTTCTCCTCCAGAGATTGCTTCTTCTACAAAGCCGTTTAGCTCACCTAAGTCTTTTTGGCGTTTGACAAAATTTTCACTGCTTCGTTTTAATATTTGTCGAACGATTATAACCATTAATGGAATAACAATCAGTGTGATAATGGCAAGAATCCAGTTGAGCGAGAACATCGCAATGGTAATACCGACTAGAGATAAAATAGAGGACAGAGCCTGAATAACGCTTTGACTCAGAGCGTTATTCAGGTTATCAATATCATTCGTAACCCGGCTCATTAACTCTCCGTGAGCTCGCTTATCAAAAAAGCGAAGAGAGAGAGTTTGAAGCTTTGCAAATAAATCTTGGCGGAGCATTCCGATGGTCGTAAACGAAACGTTTACCATTAAATAGGTTTGCAGCCATGTTAACAAAGATGTCGTAATGTAAATTCCTGCAAGAGTGAGTGACATTCGTATCGTTCCGCTGATATCTTTGGGAATAATATGCTCGTCAATAATAACCCCAATTAAATAAGGGCCTAATAAATTAAGCAGGGAAGTCACAATAACTAAGATGATCGCAGCCACAAGCGGAGGCTTTCGTTTTCCCATATATGACCAGATTCTATATAGTGTTTTTTTCGCATTCTTTGGCTTCACTACAGGACCCTTCATCATGCCTCTAGGGCCGCGAATAGAGCTCATTTGATTTTTACCTTGATTATTCACTAGGCAACACCTCTTTTCCGCCTTGTGCTAGATAAATGTCGTAATAAAGAGAGTGGTGACGAAGCAATTCTTCATGAGTCCCTTGTTCAGCAATTTTGCCTTCATCCATGACGATAATATGATCAGCGTGAAGAAGAGACGAAATTTTAGACGCAATAATAATGACGGTCGCATCGGAAAACTCTTCTTTTAAATGTGTTAGTACCTGCGCTTCTGAGACAGCATCCAACGCGGAAGTTGCATCATCAATGACCAATATAGCAGGCTTTCTAACAAATGCACGCGCGATTGAAAGACGCTGCTTTTGCCCTCCTGATAAGTTGGTTGCTCCTCGCGTTAAAGGATACTCATATTTTTCTGGGAGTTTTTCAATAAACTCCGTTGCGCATGCAAAAGCTGCAGCATCTTCAATTTCTGAGGAAGAAGCATGATCGTTTCCCATTCGAATATTCATATCAATCGTTCCGGTAAACAGTGTAGCTTTTTGAGGAATAAACCCAATGGATGAGCGAAGCTCTTTTACGTCATAGTTTGTCAGATTTTTTCCATCTACAAAAATTTCGCCGCCATCAGGATCATATAAGCGCGAAATAAGTTTTGCAAGCGTCGATTTTCCGCTTCCAGTAGAGCCGATAATGCCAATAGTTTCCCCATGTTTAGCAGTAAATGAAATATCTTTTAATACGTTTTCTCCATTTTTACTGTAGCTGTATGTAACGTTTTGAAACGATAGATCACCTTTAAGCCTGTTGATTTGAGCAGCAGAGTTTGCTGGAGGAATGTCTATTTTTGTTTTTAAAACAGAATCGATTCGTTCAGCTGAAGGGAATGCACGTGTAATTTGCATCAGCACCATGCTGCTTGACATAAGTCCGTTTAAAATAATCGTTAAGTAATTAATAAAAGCTAAAATCACACCTGCTTCAATTTTTCCTGCTTCAACTTGAAGTCCACCCAGCCATAGAGTAGCTACCATGCCGATATTTACTACAAATAAAATAACGGGCATTAAAAGCGAAATAAGCTGAACAGCACTCATATTAGCTTGCGTCAAGGAGCTGTTTGCTTCTTTAAACTGATTGATTTCATATGATTCTCTTACATACGCTTTTACTACGCGCATCCCTGATAAATTTTCTTGGACTTTTGTGTTTACACGATCAACGCTTCGCTGAACTTTTTTGAAAAGTTTTCCGGCTTTCGTGATCACAAACCAAATGCATAAAAATAAAATAGGGACGACCACGACGATAATAGGAAACAAAGAACGAGCGGTTAATAACACGATCACAATACTTCCTGCAAAAAGTAAAGGTCCTCTAACTAATACTTTTAGCGTCATATTCAATGCGTTTTGAACACTCGTTACATCATTTGTCATGACGGTGATTAAGTGACCAGTCCCTAGTTTATCTCTGTTGCTGTTTGAGAGGTTTTCAATCTTTTCAAAAAGCGATTTTCGAATATCGGTAGAAAAATTTACTGCTGCTTTTGTGCTAAGGATGGCGCAGACGATACCAGCAGCTAAGCCAATGATTGCTAACATAAGCATAAGAATACTTCGGGTGATAACATATGTTTGATTGTTGTTTGCAATGCCATAATCAATGATATGCTGCATAATAGTAGGCTGAAGAAGGTCAGCTAACACTTCAATGACCATCAATAGCGGGGCAAACAGCGCGAGCCATTTGTAAGGTTTTAAGTAAGGGTATAAAGATTTAATTGTATTCACACATTGTGGCACTCCTTTCTGTAAAAAATATGGTAACATAGAATAAGTTTAGAAGTTTGTTTCAAGCACCATTTATTATACGCCAATGCAAGCAGAAATCCACTTTTTGAGAGGGTCAGGTATGCAATGAATCAAACATTACGAGTACATCATCCACTTTTTGGATCTTTGTTATATGACTCGGCCTGGGTTGGAGAAAAACAGGTCACTTTCTTTGGACAACAACAACATGTGTTGCTGACAATTGATGGAGATAAAGAGAAGCCATTTCAAAAACGGCAAGAAGAGGCTTTTCAAGCATTTTGGCTTCAAAGCGAATTATTGTTAAAGAGGACGGAAAAAGCTCTTTTTGATTATTATCAACAGGTGCGAGATGAATACAGAACTCAAGTTGAAAAAGACGTGGTAGACTTATTAGTTCCGAATGTAAAAAAGCGAAAAGACATCGGTTTTTTAGTTGAGTGTATTCAAATCTTTGTTCCTGAAGCACCCCATGATACAAGAGAAGTTGGTTTGTTTTTTGAATGTACGTGGGAAGAAGAGCATATGTTAGCTGTAAAGTTTAGAAATGAACAAATTGCCGCTATTGGCTTACAAGAAGATTTATTCTAGTAAAAAGCCTTGAAGCAACCTGCTTCAAGGCTTTTTGGCATTAATGTTTGACAGGCTCTTCGATTCCCATACCTGTATTTGCTTTTACTAAAATCTCATCAAATTTCTTTTCGTCTGCTTTTTTAGACGAAAGAAGTGTTCCTATAAAAGCAGCTAAGAAGCCTAGAGGAATGGAGATAATACCAGGGTTTGTTAATGTGATGAGCGGTTCACCTACAAAGATAGCAGCTCCAGGCTCAGGTGCCCACACGTTTGGACTAATGGCAACTAAAAACAGTGAGCTGAATAGTCCAACCAGCATGCCAGTGACTGCTCCTGCTGTATTAAAACGTTTCCAAAAAATAGTAAGAAGAATAATTGGCAAGTTAGCGCTCGCTGCTACGGCAAATGCAAGTGCAACTAAAAATGCTACGTTCATGTTTTGAGCAAATAATGCAAGAATAATAGATAGAATGGATACCCCAATAGAAGCCCATCGTGCAGCCACTACCTGTTCTTTTTCAGTTGCAGCCCCTTTACGGAGAATATGACTATAAAAGTCGTGAGCGAATGCTGAAGCTGCTGAGAGCACCAGCCCAGCTACAACAGCTAAAATCGTAGCAAAAGCTACAGCTGAGACAAACGCAAAGAGAAAGTCTCCGCCAAGAACTTGAGCGAGCAGGGGAGCTGCCATGTTTCCTGCTGCATTTGCTTTGATAATATCATCGTACCCTACGAATGCAGCAGCACCGAACCCTAAAAAGATTGTCATAATGTAAAAAACGCCAATGATCCACGTTGCATAAATAACAGACTTTCGTGCGGTGATGGCATCTTTTACTGTAAAGAAACGAATAAGGATATGAGGAAGGCCTGCTGTACCAAGAACAAGAGCTAAATTCAACGAAATCATGTCCAGCGGATTTTTGAATTTATTTCCTGGATTTAAAAATCCGTCGCCAAGAGGAGTTGCGGTTTTCATCTCAGAAAACATTTTAGCAAAGCTAAAATCAAATTTTGAAAATACAATAATGGAAATAATGAACGTACCAATCATGAGAAGCAAGGCTTTGACAATCTGCACCCAGCTGGTCGCCGTCATGCCTCCAAATACAACGTAAACCGTCATCAACACGCCGACAATCAAGACAGAATACACGTAATCTAGACCAAGTAATAAATGAATTAATGCTCCTGCTCCAACAAGCTGCGCAATCATATAAAAAATGGAAATGGTGATCGTGTTTAATGCGGCAACTCCCCGCACTTTCTTTTCGTTAAAACGAGCTGCTATCATATCTGCCATCGTGTACTTTCCTAAGTTGCGAAGTGGTTCAGCTACAATGTATAACACGACGAGATAGGCAACTAAAAAGCCGATGCTGTAAAAAAAACCGTCAAATCCAGAAAGCGCTACCATTCCAGCTATGCCTAAAAATGACGCAGCAGACATATAATCTCCGGCAATCGCCATGCCGTTTTGCCAGCCGGTTAAACTTCCATCTGCTGTATAAAAGTCACTGGTCGTTTTTGTTCGCTTGGATGCCGCATACGTAATGATTAGCGTAAGACCTACAATAGCTAAAAAAAGTGAGAAAGCTAGTACGTTCATTCATTTAACCCCCTATTCAATTTGCAGCTTCTTTTTTTATCGTGTCAACAAGTTCATCAAATTTCGAGGCTCTTTTTGTGTATAAAATGCATAGGGCCCAAGTCATAACAAACTGTGCAAAAGCAAATACCCACGCCCAAGTCATAGAAGCAAAAGCTGGTTTGTTTAAGACGGTTGTGTAAGCCGTTAAGATGGGCAAGGTAAAATAAAAAGCAAGAAAAAACAGAGAGAGCGGTAAAATAAAATTGCGTTTTTGTTTCAAAAGTTTTTGAAATGAAGCAGACTGTACAATTTCTGTGTAATCAGGAGAGGAAGAAGCGTTGTTTACCTTCTTTAAAGAATTTTCATTCATCGCCAAGCGGAATTCCCCCTTTGATAATAAATAGATGAAGCAAAAAGCTCCATATCACTTGAATTATATTATTTTCGGAATAAAAAGTAAATTCTGTCTTTTTGTGAGAATGGTAACTTTGGAAGTTTTTTAATATACTAAAGCTTCAAACTAAATGCATACTGCCATAATAAAAAAAGAACAACATTCAGTATAAAGGAGAAATCGTTCACAATAGAAATGTTGAAATTAACCCTTAGTTTCTTTTACATATAAGGCTTTTCTTTATTATCTAAACGTTATTTTTTTGTTTGATTTTTTGAAAAATAAAAGAAGATGATGATAAAATCATAAGCACACAATAATGTTAGATAGGAAACAGGTGAAGAAAGTACGCTATTATTTAGAGATGGTTATAAATAGACAAGATATTATGAAAGATTTCTATATGAATGATATTTTTTCTTTATAGTAAACAAACAATGTGACTACTTATATAAAAGAGAAAAGGTGAAATAATGGCATTTGGAATCAAACGCCCGGAACTAAACGCATGGAAAGCAGCTGTTAAGCGAGGAGAGATCGCATTTTTAACTCATTACTGGCTCGATGAGCGTTTTCCGCACGCAACTACCGTAACAAAAGTAGGTTGCAGTGACTTAAATAAGCTGATTAAGTGGGGAGAAAAGTATGGTATTCCCGCTAAGTATATTGATAATCGATCCGGCTATCCTCATTTCGATTTACTAGGCGAGCGTCAGAAAGAAATTATGAAAAAGGAAAATCAGCTGGAGCAGCTGAAGCGATTTGAAGAAGTTAACGAATGAAAAGCAAAGTTAATTTTAAAAAACTGTAAAAAAATTCTATTGTTACGGCTTTTTTTATGTTTAAATAGAAAAAACAGTGGAATAGATTAAGAAGAACAATTACGTTATGTATTCTCTCATATAGGGAAAATAAGTTGATTTAGTTTCCTTATTTGATACGATAAAGAGCTTTGTTTTATAATAAAATTGTTGTTCGGATAAAAGGAGGAAGAAGGGCATGTCCGAGGTTGGAACTTTAAAAAAAGGATTAGATATCTTCTCTTTGCTTTTAAACCGTCCGAATATGACTATTCCGGAAATGATGGAAGCGCTCGGTTTTAATAAGAGTACGATGTATCGTCTTGTGAGCACGCTTGAACAAAACGGATTTATTGTAAGAAACCCGTCTAACCGCTATACGGTTTCACCACAACTGGTGCTGGCACTCGTACAAAATACGATGCATACGAACTATGAAATGAATTGGCTCTCAGTTCCTGCTATGCAGAAGCTGAGTGAAGAGACCAATGAGACCATTTACGCGGGAATTCTCCATCATAAACAGATGGTTACAACTCAGGTGGTGAACGGGCAATATAGCACTCGTACGCATTCCGAAGTAGGAAATAAAAAGCCGCTTCATGCAAATGCTATTGGAAAGTGTATTCTTGCTTATCAAGAGGACAGCGTGCAAAAATCTATTCTTCACGAACTTTCGCTTGAAGCTTATACAGATCGAACGATCACCGAGCTGGACGAGCTGGAAGCTGACTTAGCTTTAAGTAAGGAAAGAGGATATGCTGTCGATGATGAAGAACGGGAGCCTGGCGTTCGCTGTATTGCAGCCCCTATTTTCAGAAAAGGAAAAATAATGGCAGCTATTGCTTTATCAGGTCCATCCGTTCGTATTTCAGAAGAGAAAGACGAAGAACATGCTGCACTTGTTAAACAGTGCGCAGAACAAATTTCACAAGCAATTACTCTTTACGAATAATTCAACAGTAAAAAAGGGGATGAACAGCAACATGGAAAACTTACAGTCAACAACGACCTTAGCAAACGGCGTTAAAATGCCGTGGTTAGGTTTAGGTGTTTATAAAGTAGAAGATGGTCAAGAAGTTGTAGATTCAGTTAAATATGCAATCAAAGCTGGATACAAAAGCATTGATACGGCTAAAATTTATGAAAATGAAGAAGGCGTGGGACAAGCGATCAAAGAATCAGGTGTTTCTCGCGAAGAACTATTTGTTACATCAAAAGTGTGGAATGCAGATCAAGGATATGACACAACTCTTCAAGCGTTTGAAACAAGCTTAAACAAGCTAGGTCTTGAATATTTAGATTTATACTTAATTCACTGGCCGGTTGAAGGTAAGTATAAAGATACGTGGAAAGCACTTGAAAAGCTTTATAAAGACGGGAAGATTCGTGCAATCGGCGTATCGAATTTCCAAGTGCATCATCTAGAAGACTTAATTGCAGATGCAGAAGTTAAGCCGATGGTAAACCAAATCGAATTTCATCCACTTTTAACACAAACAGAAGTGCGTGAATACTGCAAAAAACAAGGAATCCAAGTGGAAGCATGGTCACCGCTTGCACAAGGTGAGCTGCTTGATAACGAAGTGTTAACTCAAATTGCTGAAAAGCACGGAAAATCAACTGCTCAAGTTATCTTACGTTGGGACTTACAAAACGAAGTAGTAACGATTCCTAAGTCAACAAAAGAACATCGTATTATCCAAAATGCAGACGTATTTGATTTTGAATTAAATGCAGAAGAAGTTGAAAAAATTAACGCATTAAATCAAAATCATCGCGTAGGTCCAGATCCAGATAACTTTGACTTTTAATGTTAAATTAAGACTAAAACGTCTTGTAAGATAAATAATAAACAAAGCGCTATTGTCATTCATGCAGTAGCGCTTTGTTTATTAATTAGGAAATGTGATGGTTGAACGAGGAGGAAAAGTAATGAAAATGTCAGGAAACACTATTTTAATTACGGGCGGAGCGTCTGGAATTGGATTGGCGCTTGCAGAACGTTTTTTAAAGGAAGGAAATGAAGTTATTATTTGTGGAAGAAGGGAATCAAAGCTGCAAGAAGCAAAAGAAAGATTCCCTTCGTTACATACAAAAGTGTGCGACGTATCAATAGAAGAAAGCAGAGTAGAGCTGGTAAAATGGGCGACTGAAAGGTTCCCAAAATTAAATGTTATTGTGAATAATGCAGGCATTCAGCAGCGCGTAAATCTTTTATACATGCACGAAGAGTGGCAGTATTACGAAAAAGAACTAATGAGTAATGTAAGTGCTCCTATTCATTTAACTTCGCTATTGATTCCTCATTTTGTTCAACAAGAACGTGCTGCGGTTATTAACGTAACGTCGGGGCTGTCTTTAACACCTGGAGCATGGGTGCCAATTTACAGCGCAACAAAAGCGGCGTTAAGGTCGTTTACGATTAGTTTAAGACATCAAGTAGAAGAAACAAATACCGAAGTGATAGAAATTCTTCCTCCAGCCGTGAACACGGATTTAGGAGGACCGGGACTTCATACATTTGGAGCACCGCTTGATGACTTTGCTGATTCGATATTTGAAGAATTGAAAAAAGGTAAAATCGAAATTGGCTATGGAGACAGCGCTAAAAGGCTTCAAGCTTCCAAAGAAGAAATTGAGAAAGCTACAGCACAGGCTTGGAGGGGATTTTTGAAAAATAATCCTGAATTTTAAAGGCAGAAAGCAAAAAGGTTTCTAAAGCCTTCAATGGTAGCGGGTCATAAAAAGCGTGTGTCCATAAAATAAATGGACACACGCTTTTTATCATTAACGATCCACGGTTTGTCTAATTCGTTTTTCCATTTTCTCAAGCATGCGGAGGTACTCATCCTGTTCTTCAGGAGTTAGAGCAAAAAGCATGTCTTGCCAAAATAAATTTCGCTGCTCAATTACATAGTTCACTAATGTTTCGCCAGCTTCTGTTAAGGATATCCATACAATTCGGCGGTCTTTTTGGTCACGTACGCGCTTAATGAGTGCATCATCTTCTAATTGATTTAATAAAATGGTAGTAGCCCCGGAGGTTAGCTTTAGATTTGAAGAAATTTCGGCTACCATACGTTTAGAGCTGATTCCAATGAATTTTAGAATTAAAAATTTTGTAATGGTCAAATTATAGGGCTGCTCACTGATTTTATCTTCCAAGAGCTTTCGCTTGAGTTCAAATAACGAGGTTTTAACTTGGTCAAGTTTTTCTAGTTTATCTATTAACTGCTGATCCATCATAATCACCTTTTCTTTATCATTATAGGTGTTAAACAATTGCTGCTAGTTACCTATTGTGGTTTATGTATATAGGGAGTTTGTTCCAAAAAAAGGAGCTGTTTTTATGTATAACCCTATGCTTATATATCTAACTTTAAAGTAAAGTAAAGTACTTGTAAAGAAACCAAAACTTTTAAGTTGTATTTCAGTTAAAGATGTAGTAAAGTATTCAGTCGGGAAAACTTTATGAAACATAAATGTTTAGTTTTAAAAATAAATTAAAATCAAAGTTATTTACAACTAAATATCTTTGTGATAAAGTTATCTAGCGTAATACTTAACTGAATGAAATATTAAGGAGGTAAAATAAATGTCAAGAGGGCGTTTAATTTTAATGAACTTTATCGGAATTATTGTAGTATTAGCTTTAATTATTGGTGGGGGATACTATTATATTCAAAAATCTAATTATGTATCCACAGACAATGCAAAAGTGTCGGGCGATCTTTATACAGTAGTAGCGCCAGCGGCAGGTAAAGTAGCAAGCTGGAATATTGAAGAAGGTAAAGATGTTTCAAAAGACGATGAGGTAGCTAAAATCCAATCAGAAGATGGAGAAAAAACAGTTACAGTACCAGAGGATGGTAAAATCATCAAAACACAGGTAAAAGAAAATCAAATGGTTCAAGCTGGTCAACAAATTGCTAGCGAAGTAGATATGAATAACTTATTCATCATTGCAAACATTAAAGAAGACAAATTAAAAGATATTGAAGCTGGCGATGACGTTGATGTAACAGTTGACGGAGATACTAAAACAACAATCGATGGAAAAGTAGAAGAAATCGGTTATGCAACAAACTCAATTTTCTCATTAATGCCAAGCTCTAATTCAGACGGCAACTATACGAAAGTATCACAAACAGTTCCTGTTAAAATCTCTATTTCTAACTACTCTGAAAACGTACTGCCAGGTATGAACGCAGAAGTTAAAATCTCTAAAAACTAAGAACGTACATGATTAAGAAGAGAAGAAAGGAGGAAGGAACTGATGTCAGCAAACACGATACAACCAGAGGAAAGCTCAGTTAAAAAGCATATCCCGCTACTAGTCGTACTTATGCTTGGATTGTTCTTAGCAATTTTAAACCAAACGCTGCTAAATGTTGCGATTCCGCATCTGATTACAGAGTTTGGCGTTACGGCTAATACCGCACAGTGGTTGCTTACAGGATATATGCTTGTAAATGGTGCACTTATTCCATTATCAGCCTATTTAATTGAACGTTTTGGCGTTCGTCGCTTATTCTTATTTGCGATGGCCTGCTTTACAATTGGAGCGCTTGTCTGCGGAATCGCGCCGACTTTCTCAATTATGCTAATTGGACGTCTGGTTCAAGCAGTCGGGGGCGGAGTGCTAGCACCTCTAGTTATGACCATTATCGTATTTATTTTCCCTCCTCATATGCGCGGAAAAGGAATGGGTATCTTTGGTTTAGCGATGATGTTCGCTCCGGCAATTGGACCGACGCTTTCAGGATGGGTTATTCAAAACTATGACTGGCACATTTTATTTACGGGAATGGTGCCACTAGGTGCACTCGTACTTATTATTGCAGCTTTTAAATTAAAAGATATTAAACCGCCTCAAAATGTAAAAGTAGATCTAATTTCTGTGTTTACATCTCTTGCAGGTATGGCTTTACTTCTATACGGCTTCAGTGAAGCTGGAAACGATGGCTGGACGGATTCAGTTGTATTATCAACGATGATCGGCGGTATTGTCTTATTAATCATCTTTGTTGTACAGCAGCTTCGACTTAAAAGTCCATTACTTGATGTGAGAGTATTTAAATACAATATTTTCTCATTATCTAATATCATCAGTATTGCCATTACAATCAGCATGTATGCTGGTATGTTCTTATTACCGATTTATTTGCAAAACATCCGTGGCTATTCAGCGTTTGACTCAGGCTTATTAATCTTGCCTGGTGCACTTGTTATGTTAGTCATGTCACCGATTTCTGGTACGCTGTTTGATAAATTAGGACCGCGTCCACTAGGGATTGTCGGGATGTTGATTACGGTTGTAACAACATTTGAATTTACAAAATTAACGTTAGAAACACCGTTTAGTCATATTGTTATTATTTATATGATTCGTGCATTCGGTATGTCATTATTAATGATGCCAATTATGACGGCTGGTTTAAATCAGCTGCCGGCAAAATTAAGCAGCCATGGTACATCTATGTCGAACACGCTTCGTCAGGTGAGTGGTTCAATCGGTATTAGTTTAATGACTACAATCTTTACAAATCGCACAACATATCATGTGAATGAAATGAGCAGTTCAATGACTACATCTGATCCATTCTTTATGAATAACTTCCAGGTATTTGTTCAAAAGATTGCTCAAACGCTTCACCTTTCTCAAACAGAGGCGCAAAAACAAGCTTTAACAACATTAGCTGGAAAAGTTCAAGCTCAAGCAACTGTACAAGGAATTAACGACGCGTTTTACTGGACAGTTATCATTGCCATTATTGGATTGATTTTAAGTTTCTTCCTACGTGATGTTCGTAAAGATCCAGTAGTGGAAGTGGAAGAAATAGAAAAAGAAACAACAGACGATATTCGTATGTTACCGGCACCAAAAGATATGAACTCATAAGCAACGGAGGGATAAAGGATGAAAATTTGTATCGTATATGATAGTGAAGGCGGACATACAGAGGCATTAGCCAAAGCGATTGCTTCTGGCGCTGAGCTGTCTGGAGAAGCAACTGTATATGTAAAGCATGTAGAAGAAGCAGATGTACGTGAACTGCCTGAAATGGATGCTATTATTTGGGGCTGTCCAGGGCATTTTGGAACAATCAGTTCAGGGTTAAAAACGTGGATTGATAAATTAGGTTATTTATGGGCAGAAGGTAAATTAATTGATAAAGTAGGTGCGGTGTTCTGTACAACAGCTACAACGCACGGTGGCTTAGAAGCAACGCTTTTAAATTTAATTACACCAATGCTTCACCAAGGAATGGTTATCGCTGGCTTACCAGGTAACATTCCAGAAAATGCGCTGTACGGTACTTATTACGGTGTGGGAATTACTTGTCCAATCGAAGGTGACGAATTATTAACAGAGAACGACCAAGCGCTAGGTAAAGCGTTAGGAGAACGTGTTGTTCAAGTGACTAAACGAATGACACAAGGACAGTAGGTGACGGTATGCTAGGTATTTTACTGATCGTTGTAGCTGTGATTCTGGTTGTCCTAATTATTACAATGAATGCTAAAGCATCATCTTCTAAGCGCCAGCGTACAGTTCCACCTAAAAAAGAAGCGGCTGCTTCAAATGCTCCTAAAGAGCCAAAAGTAGCAGAGAAAAAAGTAGCAGAAGAAAAACCTGCAGCACCAAAAGAAACACCAAAAGAAGAGCCAAAAGAGCCGCAGGCGAAGACGGAAACAAGAACATCTAGACATAAGAAAGAAAAAGATGTCATGAACGATGATATGTATCGTCAAGTGCTGCAAAAGTTTAGAGAAGGCGAAAAAGACGACACGGTTTTTACAAAAGAAGAACGTGACGTTATGAATGATGACGCTTTTCGTAAAGCTTTAAGATCGTTTAAGAAAAACGATGATGAATGAGTTTCTTCTATTATAATAGTACGGAATAAAACAGATAGAAAATAGGTTATAAGCATTCCGCGAAACCAGCCGCTCTCCCCAGGTTAGGTTTCGCTTGGGGTGCAGCAGGGGGCTGACATGTTAGAATCGACTCCCTGATTATAAGAAAGGGGACGTCAAAACATGGAACAGCTCACATTTATTGAAGAGGTCCAGAGAATTTCGATATCCCTTAACAAAAAGGTAATGACAGAGATAAAAGAAAGGTTACTTTCACAAGGGATTACGCCTTTTCAATATCATATCTTATTAATTATCGGTAAATGCAGTCACATTGGAGTAACCAAGCTGGCAGAGGAGATGCGCGTAAAGCCTAGTGCGATTACTCCTGTTATTACTCGTTTAATAGATTTAGAGTTAGTTTCACGCTATCACTCTAAAGAGGATCGCCGTAAGGTAAACATTGAGTTAACTGCTAAAGGTGAACAAGTGATTGAAGAAGCAAATGAAATTGTGCAAAAGATGATTGCTCATTTCTTTTCTTGCTATGAGCCGAAAGATCAAGAGCAATTTTTGAAATTATTTAAGAAACTAGACGCTAATATCTAATGAAAGAAACATCACTTCTTAATGGAGTGATTTTTTTTTGATAAAAAGATTGTCAACTTCACTTTTCCATGATATCATTTGTGTAAACGGTTACATATATGGAGGGAGGGAAATAAAGTGGTAACAATTCGTGATGTAGCAAAAGAAGCAGGCGTGTCCGTTGCGACCGTTTCGCGTGTTTTAAACAGTACAGGGTATGTAAAAGAAGACACGCGTGTGCGAGTAATGAATACAATTCAAAGATTAAACTACAGCCCTAACGAAGTAGCCCGTTCGCTTTATACACGTGAATCACGTTTGATTGGTCTATTGCTTCCAGACATCACAAACCCTTTTTTCCCTCAGCTCGCACGAGGAATAGAAGATGAAGTACATAGCCATGGATTTCGTTTAATTCTTGGCAATAGTGATGAGCAGTTAGAGAAAGAATTAACATATCTCCAAACGTTTACGCAAAATCATGTAGTAGGAATGATTACGGCAACAACAAGTTTAGCTCAGAAACTATATGAAGGTCTTACATTTCCCGTCGTGTTTTTAGATAAAAGTTCTGATCAGTATCCATCCGTTTATGCTGATGGTTTTGAAGGCGGGAAAATTGCTGCAGAAGAAATAATCAAAAGAGGAAGTAAAAGAATTACTCTTATCAAAGGTCCAGTAAATGTAAAGCCTGCTCAGGAACGTTTTCAAGGCTCTCTTTCTGTCTTGAGTCAGTCTGATGCAGACTTTTACGTATTAAATACAAATTCTCTAGCATTTGACGATGCGCAGAAATGGGCAAAGGAAATCTTTCAAAAGTACCCTGAAACAGACGGGATTATCGCAAGTAATGACATTGTAGCCACAGCTGTTTTACATGAGGCGTTTCGATTAGAGAAAAGCGTGCCTGATGATCTTCAAGTGATTGGTTTTGATGATATTCCGCAAAGCCGCTTTTCGTTTCCAGCCCTGTCTACAATTCGTCAGCCTGCTTATGAAATGGGCAAGCAAGCAGCAGGTCTGTTAATGAAATGCATTAAGAAAGAACCTTTAATTCAAAAGCAAGTACAACTACCCGTTACGTTTATTGAACGAAATACGACACGAAAGGTTGAGGAACATGGCTAAAGTAACTGTGATTGGAAGTTCATCAATGGATTTAGTAGTAACATCAAATATTCGTCCTGGAGCTGGAGAAACAGTGTTAGGAGAATCATTTAAAACCGTTCCGGGAGGAAAAGGAGCGAACCAAGCTGTTGCAGCAGCCCGGCTTGGAGCGGATGTGAGTATGATTGGATGTGTGGGCGAAGATCATTACGGAAAAGCAATCCTGGAGAATTTCAAATCAAACGGTGTATCTGTGGAAAATGTGAAACCGGTTACAGATTCAGATAGCGGAACAGCTCACATTATACTCGCTGAAGGAGACAACAGCATTGTAGTTGTTAAAGGAGCAAACGACCATATTACGCCCGACTACGTAGAAAAAGCAAAAGAAAAAATTAAAGAAGCGGATATCGTACTTATTCAGCAAGAAATTCCAGAAGAAACGGTTGAATATGTTGCTCAGCTTTGTCAGGAACTTAAAGTACCGCTTTTATTAAATCCAGCGCCTGCAAGACCATTAAAAGCAGAAGTGATTGAACAAGTTTCTTACATCACTCCAAATGAACATGAAGCAGCGCTTTTATTTGAAGGAAAAGAAAAAGAAGAAGTATTAAAACAGTATCCAAATAAATTGTTTATTACAGAAGGAAAACAAGGTGTACGCTATTTTAACGGCGAGAAAGAAGTATTGGTTCCTTCTTATCAAGTAGAAACGATTGATACAACAGGAGCAGGAGATACGTTTAACGCAGCGCTTGCTGTGGCACTTGCCGAAGGAATGGGTTTTGAAAAAGGAATTCAGTTTGCTAATCGCGCAGCTTCGCTATCCGTCACTAAATTTGGTGCGCAAGGCGGCATGCCGACTCGAAAAGAAGTGGAGGAGAGTCTGTAAATGAAACGTCACGGAATGATTAACAGTCATATTACGAAAATACTAACAGATCTAGGTCATACAGACACTATTGTCATTGCAGATGCAGGGTTACCTGTTCCGAGTGACGTGCCTAAAATTGATTTATCTTTAAAGCTAGGAGTGCCTAGCTTTGAAGATGTAGTAGTAGCTGTGTTAGAAGATATGGCTACAGAAAAAATAGTGATTGCTTCTGAAATGAAAGAAAGAAATCAAAAGGCTTACGAGTTGATAGAAAAGCAAAACATCTTAGTAGAAGAAGTATCGCATGAACAATTGAAAATGTTGACAAGCAAAGCGAAAGTTGTGATTCGTACAGGAGAAGCAACTCCTTATGCAAACTGTATTTTACAAGCGGGAGTTATTTTTTAAAAGAGGTGAACAGCATGCATATTGCAATGAGAGGGATTCATAAAGCCTTTGGAGCAAACCGTGTACTAAGAGGCGTGGATTTTGAATTACATGAAGGTGAAGTTCACGCACTAATGGGGGAAAACGGAGCAGGGAAATCTACGCTGATGAATATTTTAACCGGCCTTCATAAAAAAGATGAAGGACAGATTCTGATTGATGGCAAAGAGACATATTTTCAAAACCCAAAAGAAGCAGAACAAAACGGAATTACCTTTATTCATCAAGAGCTGAACGTTTGGCCTGAAATGACGGTGCTTGAAAACTTATTTATCGGCAAAGAATTAAAAACACCTTTAGGTTTTTTAAAAACAAAAGAAATGAAAGCGTTAGCAAAGAAGCAGTTTGAAAAATTAGCTGTCACCATTCCTCTCGATCAAGAAGCAGGACTTTGTTCTGTCGGACAGCAGCAAATGATTGAGATAGCCAAAGCGCTGATGACGAATGCAAAAGTGATTATCATGGATGAGCCGACCGCAGCGCTTACTGAAAGAGAAATTCAAAAGTTATTTGACGTAATTAATGCGCTGCGAAAACAAGGTGTATCGATTGTCTATATTTCACATCGTATGGAAGAGATTTTCGCTATTTGTGATTCCATTACGGTCATGCGTGACGGACAGACGGTAGACAAAAAGCCGATTCCAGAAACCAGCTTCGATGATGTTGTTCGCAAAATGGTAGGAAGAGAGCTAACGGATCGATTTCCTGCTAGGACATCTCCTAAGGGAGACGTTGTTTTTGAAGCAAAAGGCTTGGAGAGAAAAGGTATGTTTCAAGACGTTCATTTTTCAGTGCGATCAGGAGAAATTGTCGGCGTTGCGGGGCTAATGGGAGCTGGAAGAACCGAGATTATGCGCGCTATCTTCGGGCTTGATCCGTTAGAAAAAGGCGAAATTATCTTAAATGGCAAACGGGTCAGTATCACAAAGCCAGACCAAGCCATTAAATTAGGTCTCGGGTTCATTACAGAAGATCGTAAAACAGAAGGGCTCGTTCTGGATTTTTCTATTCGAGAAAATATTGCACTTCCAAGTCTATTCAGCTTTTCGCCAAAAGGCTTTATTGAACAAAAAAGCGAGCAGCAATTTGTAGATTTGCTTATTAAACGTTTAACGATCAAAACCGAGTCGTCTGAGACGAGTGCGGCTAATTTATCGGGAGGAAATCAGCAAAAAGTAGTTATTGCCAAGTGGATTGGCATTGGACCAAAAGTGCTAATTTTAGATGAACCAACTCGAGGAGTTGACGTCGGGGCGAAGCGTGAAATTTATCAGCTTATGAATGAACTGACAGACAGAGGCGTGGCTATTATCATGGTGTCTTCAGAGCTTCCGGAAGTACTCGGCATGAGTGATCGCATTTTGGTTGTGCATGAAGGAAAGATAACAGGTGAACTGACAAGTGAAGAAGCAACTCAAGAAAAAATTATGACATTTGCAACAGGAGGTCAGTAAAATGAAAGCAAACACAGCGATAAAAGAAAATCGCGTTGATAACGTGATGCAAAAGCTAGGTCCGTTACTAGGTTTATTTATTCTTATTGTCATTGTATCGATTTTAAATCCAAGCTTTTTAGAACCTTTAAATATTTTAAACTTGCTGCGTCAAGTGGCTATTAATGCTTTAATTGCATTCGGTATGACATTTGTTATTTTAACAGGGGGAATTGATTTATCCGTGGGCTCTATACTTGCTCTATCAAGTGCGTTAATGGCAGGTATGATTGTGTCAGGTGTAGATCCTATTTTAGCTATTTTAATAGGATGTGTGTTAGGAGCTGTAATGGGTATGGTTAACGGCTTACTTATTACAAAAGGAAAAATGGCGCCGTTTATTGCGACGCTAGCGACGATGACAATTTTTAGAGGGTTAACGCTTGTTTATACAGATGGAAATCCGATTACGGGCTTAGGTGAAAACTATTACTTCCAGTTATTTGGCCGAGGCTATTTCCTAGGTATTCCTGTTCCAGCAATTACGATGGTACTAGCGTTTGCTGTCCTATGGGTGATTTTGCATAAAACACCGTTTGGCCGTAGAACATATGCAATCGGTGGAAATGAAAAAGCAGCATTTATTTCAGGAATCAAAGTTCCGAAAGTTAAGGTTATGATTTACTCACTAGCAGGATTATTGGCAGCGCTATCAGGAGCGATTTTGACTTCTCGCTTGAATTCTGCTCAGCCAACGGCAGGTACGTCTTACGAGTTAGATGCTATCGCCGCAGTAGTACTGGGTGGCACAAGCCTTTCCGGAGGACGTGGACGCATTGTTGGAACGTTAATTGGTGCGCTGATTATCGGAACATTAAACAACGGTTTGAACTTACTCGGCGTTTCGTCGTTTTACCAAATGGTCGTAAAAGGAATTGTTATTTTAATTGCGGTATTAATTGATCGCAAAAAGTCAGCTTAGGAGGGAAAAACATGAAGAAAATTTGGCTCGTGCTATTATCATTTTCATTATTACTGTTAGGGGCTTGTTCACTTCAGCCTCCTGAGTGGGCGAAACCATCTGAAAGTAAGAATTTAAAAGATATTAAAATTGGTTTATCCGTGTCTACATTAAACAATCCGTTCTTTGTTTCCCTAAAAGAAGGAGTACAAAAAGAAGCAAAAAAACTGGGCATGGAAGTAGTTGTAGTAGATGCTCAAAATGATTCAGCAAAACAAATTAACGATGTAGAAGATTTAATGCAGCAAGGTGTTAACATTCTGCTTATTAACCCAACGGATTCAGCCGCTATTTCAACAGCTGTACAATCGGCTAATAATGTAGGGATTCCAGTTATTACGCTAGATCGTTCAGCAGAAAAAGGAAAAGTGGAAACACTGGTAGCTTCAGATAATGTAAAAGGTGGTCAAATGGCTGCTGATTACATTGTAAAAAAAGTAGGTGAAAAAGCTCAGGTAGCAGAACTTGAAGGCGTGCCCGGAGCTTCAGCAACTCGTGAACGAGGAAAAGGGTTCCACAACGTTGCAGATCAAAAGCTAGATATTACGGCTAAACAGTCAGCTGATTTTGACCGTACAAAAGGCTTAAACGTTATGGAGAACGTTCTTCAAGGAAACCCTGGTATCAAAGCCGTATTTGCTCACAATGATGAAATGGCATTAGGAGCTATTCAAGCGATTAACAGCTCAGGAAAAGATGTATTAGTAGTAGGGTTTGATGGAAACGACGATGCAATTAAAGCAGTAAAAGAAGGAAAACTAGGAGCAACTGTAGCCCAGCAGCCTGTTTTAATTGGTAAACTTGCCGTAAAGTCTGCTAAAAATGTTCTTCAAGGCAAAAAAGTAGATAAGCAAATTCCAGTGCCTTTAAAACTAGTAACCTCTGAAAAATAATGGCTTTATACGTGTGAAGAAAAAAGACGCTCATTTGATTTATGGGCGTCTTTTTATATATATAAAGTGTAAAAAAGAAGTGAAAAAGTCACAACCTTATAAATAGTGTAGGAATTATGTAGGTGGAATTTATGTAATAAAAAGTAAAAAACACAGAAAAAAGGCGGTAAAACACATAATTTTCTGTGAAAAATTTGTAATATAGCTGTAATAATAAGCGTTTATTTTGATTTTTAAAGAGTAATTTTGCCCCCTTTGTGACAAAAATATATCTTTTTTAATAAACAGTAAACCTCTCTATCAAGGGATTTTGGTGGTGAATTCCCAGAAAGAGATTCTTGGTTATACAGATTATGGGAAACTTTTAACTGTATTGTAACATAAACAGCTAGTTTTTTATGGTATAACTATGTCTATGAGGAAAGGGGACTATTACTTTATGAAAATTTTTAAGCGTATGACTCTTGCAGCAGTCACAGGAATTTTCTTCATGACCGGCATTACAGAGACTCACGCCCAATCGAATGAAGAAGCGCTCCAGACTACTGAAAATAAAATTAAAGAAACAGAAAAGGCTGTTCAACAAAAAGAGAAAGAGAAACAGTCTATCAATTCAGATGTTCAAAACATACAGTCACAATTAAATTCATTACATACAGTAATCTCTAGCAATAAAAAAGAGTTAGCATCGACTGAAAAGCAGATTTCAGAAGCGAACAAAATGATTGAGAAAAAGAAAAAAGAGATCGTTTTGCTTCAGGAAAAAGTGTTAAGTCGTAAAGATATTATTGAAAATCGATTAGTTGCTTTACAGCAGGACGATAAAACAAGCGTTGTTATTGATACATTAATGAATGCTGATAACTTTGGAGATTTTGTTGCACGTATGGGTGCGGTCACAACTTTATTGTCAGCAGATAATGATATTTTAAAGCAGCATCAAAATGACTTAGATCAAATTGAAAAAGATAAAAAAGAAATTGATAAGCAAGAAAAAGTATTAGAAGCAGCAAAAAGTAGCCTAGCGGCTAAACAAGCTGAATTAGATAAAAACGTTGCGAAACAAACAGCAACGTTAACAACTATGCAAGAAAAATACAGTACGGTCGTAAATGAAATTGATGCAGCTTCTTCAGAAAAAGCAAATCTTCAGTCTGAACTAACAGGCATTCAAGATAAGATTGCAAAAGAAAAAGAAGCAGCTCAAAAGCAAGCTGAGCAAGTGGCAAAACAGCAGGCGGCTGAAAAGGCTGAGGCTGATGCAGAAGCAAAGCGTCAAGCTGAATTAGCAACAGCTAAAAAAGAAGTAAAAACAGAGCCGAAACAAGAAGTAAAAACAGCTGCGGCTACAGAGAAGAAAGCAGCCGTTTCTTCAGAAGAAAAAGAAACGAAAAAAGAAGAAAGCACACAAAAGCATTCTGGAAAAGAAATGTATGTAGAAGCAACAGCTTATACAGCTAATTGTGCAGGCTGCAGCGGCGTAACAGCCACTGGACAAAATGTAAGTTCAGGCACTCATAAAATTATTGCGGTAGATCCATCCGTTATTCCATTAGGTTCAAAAGTATATGTAGAAGGATACGGAGTGGCAACAGCAGGTGATACGGGCGGTGCGATTAAAGGATATCGAATTGACGTATTAGTACCTTCTGAGTCAGCTGCAAAAGCATTTGGACGTCGTACAGTGAAAGTAACGGTGCTAAACTAAAGAGAAGATCCGAACGATTTATCGTTCGGATTTTTTCATTTTGTTGGTTTTCAGATGAGATGGATGCAGCTATGTCTCACCCTCTTCTTTGCATGTTTGGTGAGCAAGTTGCTAGCTAATCTATGCTCTTTTCGTTACCATACAATAAAGTAAATGGAAGAAAAGGAGTGGGTAAAATGAAGGTAGTTGATCCAGCGGTACAAAGTGCAAAAGATAATTATCATTTGCTAACAGGTGTCGTCATTCCCCGGCCAATTGCGTTTATTACAAGTCAAAATGATGACGGTGTAGTAAATGCCGCGCCGTTTAGTTTTTTTAATGTAGTTGCGGCAGAGCCTCCGCTGATTGCCGTTTCGGTTTCGAGAAGTGAAGGTCAAATGACGAAAGATACGGCCAAAAATATTAGTGCATCTAAAGAATTTGTAGTTCATCTTGTAGACGAAAACTTAGTGGAACAGGTGAATCAAGCGGCATCTTCTTACCCTTCTTCCGTGAGTGAAGTCGAGGAAACAGGGTTAACACTAGCACCGAGCAAAAAAGTGCAGGTTCCCGGAATTCAAGAAGCCAGCATTCGAATGGAATGTAAGCTTCACCAAATTGTTCCATTAGGAACGGATGAGGCATACAGCTCAGATTTGTTTATCGGTGAAGTTGTGATGTTTCATATTAGTGAAAAAGTGATAGAAAACGATCGCGTTTCTGCAGAACGTGTGAAGCCAGTCAGCCGGCTTGCGGGTTCTAACTATAGTAAATTGGGGCAATTATTTTCCTTAGAACGTCCCAAATAAGCAAGAAAGTGTTGCTTATGTAGCAAAAAAATAGTATACATTGGATTTTTTTAAATAAGCGATTGTGTTCTGTTTCAACAATAACAGTACATTCGCTTTTTTTTATGAACGAAAAAGTTAATAGAAACCATAATAACAAAATCAATTTACAAAAAGGCAAAAATGTAAGGTTTTTGCCTTTTATATTTACCATTGAGGAAAAGGGTATTCATTCATATAATTTAGATTAAGTAAATTGTATACGCTTTCAATATACAGAATTATTTTTCAATAATTCTATCTAGAAAGAGACGTGAGCGTTTACAAAAAAACTTGCCACACTAGGAGACGAGATCATAGGAGGGGTATTCATTGAAACGTTGGTTTAGTTTAATCAGTTTTGCACTCATTTTAACCCTAGTACTTGCAGGATGCGGAGGAAAGTCCGCTAATGAAACAAGTGGTAGCGGTGGAAAAGAAGTTGTTGCATGGGCTTGGAATATTAACGTACCGGTATTAAAGAAAGCAGCAGCAGAATATCAAAAAGAGAATCCAGGATTTAAATTAAAAGTAGTGGATATGGGACGTGAAGACGTTTATTCAAAACTAACAACAGGATTGCAAGCTGGCGGAAAAGGTCTTCCTGATATTGTATTAGTAGAAGACGATCGTTTCCAAGGATATTTGGATGCATTTCCAAAAGCATTTTTAAACCTATCTAAAAAAGGATTTGATAAGCAAGAAGATAAATTTCCAGAGTTTAAGAGAGCTCTTTTATCAAAGGATGGAGACATGTACGGCTTCCCGTTTGATGCAGGTCCGACAGGCGTTTTCTACCGCACAGATTACTTTGAAAAAGCAGGTGTAGATCCAAACAGCATCAAAACATGGGATGATTACATTGCGGCTGGTAAGAAAATTAAAGAAAAAGTTGGCGTTGATTTACTAGGTTTAGATTTTAATAATGACGATGGCTTATTCCGAATGGCACTAACGCAGCAAGGTACGTTCTATTTTAATAACAAAGGTAAGCTCAATTTAACTTCTAAAGAAGCGAAAAAAGCGATGGAGTTAAATAAGAAGTTAAAAGAAGCAGGCATTGTTAAAAATACAGTGGGCTGGGATGCTTCAATCAGTGCTTTAGCAGAAGGTAAAGTAGCAAGTTCACCATCGGGTGCTTGGCTATCTGGTTCTATTACGCAACAGGCTCCAGATTTAAAAGGAAAATGGGGAGTGTTTTTATTACCTTCGTTTGAAGAAGGAGGCAACCGTGCTTCTAACTTAGGCGGAAGCAACTATGTGATTTCAGCAAATAGCCAAAAAGCAGATGAAGCGTACAAATTTATGGAATATTTCTCAACAACAGATAAAGTTCAAGAAGAAGCGATGAAGGGCGGATTATTCCCATCATTAAATACCGTATATTCTTCAAAATTATTCACTGCACAAGATGAGTACTTTAACAATCAGACGATTTGGAAAACATTCGCAGATGAAATGAAAGATATTAAGCCGGTTAATTTTACAGGCAATTACTCAGTTGCAAACAGTGAAGCAGTCAAAGCTGTGTCAGAGGTAACAAATGGTAAGGGCGTTACAGACTCGCTTGAAGCAGCTCAAAAACGCTTAGAAAACCGAATTCAAAAATAATCAAGAAGCATAGAAGGTGATTTCTAGAAAATTGCCTTCTATCTCTTCTTCTTGCGGTACTAGGAGGTCATCATGAAGACAAATAAATCATTGCCTTACTTATTTATTGCTCCAGCACTTTTGCTGTTCGCGCTGTTTACCATCTATCCTATTTTTTCATCGTTTATTCTAAGCTTTCAGAGTATGGAAGGCGGAAAGTATGTATTTACCGGTTTATCAAACTATACACGTTTGCTCGGAGATGATATTTTCTGGAAAGCGCTTGGAAATACGGGGATTATTTTAATCGTTCAAGTACCCGTCATGATTTTATTAGCGCTTGTACTAGCTAACGCGTTAAACAGTCAGCTTTTAAGACTAAAAGGTTTTTTCCGAGTTTCATTTTTCTTGCCCGCAGTAACGTCGCTAGTTGCCTATTCTATTTTGTTTTCAATCATTCTTCAAGATGAAGGAATTATGAATACTATTTTAGGGTTTTTCGGTATCGATGCCATTCAGTGGCTGGGAGATCCTTTCTGGGCTAAAGTCTCAATCATCGTGGCGATGACTTGGAGATGGACAGGTTATAATATGGTTATTTTTCTAGCAGCTCTTCAAAGTTTATCTCATGAAGTTTACGAAGCAGCTGATTTAGACGGGGCAAATCGTATTCAAAAGTTTTTCCACGTAACGGTTCCACAATTAAAACCCGTTATCTTGTTTGCTACTATTTTATCAACAATTGGCACGCTTCAATTGTTTGACGAACCTTTTAACTTAACAAAAGGCGGCCCTGCTGATTCCACGATGACGCTAGGCTTATATATTTATCAAAATGGCTTTAAATATTTTGATTTTGGATATGCTTCAGCCATTGCGTACGTTGTTGTATTATTAGTCGGTATTTTAACGTTCTTCCAATTTAAATTTACGGGTGATAAATCATGAGTGTATTAGAGAGAGTAGAAGCAACCGCAGTAGCTACCGTGCCTAAGGTTAAAAAGAAAAGCAACATCATGCGTAAAATAGGATTATACAGCATGCTTGGGCTGTTCACGATTATCTCTATTTTTCCGTTTTACTGGATGATTATCGGCGCTACGAATGAATCGGGAAAAATGTTTACAAACCCTCCAACGCTGAAGCCTGGCGATCAATTTATGACAAATCTACAAAATTTAAATGCTTCAATTGATTTAGGGCGGGTCTTTTTTAACTCAGTATTTGTTTCAGTCGTGTATGTGATTGTAGCTTTAATGGTTTGTTCTACAGCTGCATATGCGCTATCTAAATTTGAATTTAAAGGCCGAAACGCAATTTTTACGACGCTTTTATTGTCCATGATGATTCCATATCAAGCAACGCTCATTCCGCTTTTTCAGCTGATGTCGAATTTTAATTTGCTTGATACGTATTTTGCTCTTATTGTTCCGCAGCTGTGCTTTCCGTTCGCTATCTTTTTATTACGTCAAAACTTTTTAGCTTTTCCAACGGAACTGATTGAAGCAGCACGTTTGGACGGTGCTGGAGAGATGAGAATCTTTTTAACCATTGTGCTTCCTTCTATGAAGCCTGCGATGGCTGCAGCAGCTATTTTCTTATTTATGACACAGTGGAATAACTTTATGTGGCCTTTAGTTGCGACTACATCAAACGAAATGGCTACATTGCCAGTTGCTCTTTCAAGCTTAATTGGGTTATCGATTATTGATTACGGTCAAGTAATGATGGGGGTAACGATTGCAACCATTCCAATCATTGTCTTCTTCCTAGCACTTCAGCGTCATTTTATTTCAGGAATGCTTGGAAGTGCAGTAAAATAAAAAGCAGCAGATGTTGAGAAAAAAGTATGTTAGTTAAAGGAGGATCCGAAAGAATCTGATTGTTGATCGAGAATCAAATTCGTTCGGATTTTTCCCTTTCTAGGATGAACGTAGATTTAATTGTAGTTAATTGCTTCTAGGTGTTGATTGGAGGGCAAGACGAAGACTCCTGCGGGAAAAGCGGAACAGGTGAGACCCCGCAGGAGCGTAAGCGACGAGGAGGCTCACCGGCCGCCCGCGGAAAGCGAAGTCTTGCACGGAAATCAACAGCTGTGTAACAAGTAATTCATACTAGTTCAATTTGTTCGTCTTTAGATTGGGTTGATTTAGCCATAGTTCAATCACTTTCTTAATGAACAGGGGGAGAGAAGATGGGAGAAATACCTGTAGGAGTACAGCTTTATACGCTGCGTGAAGAAACGAAAAAAGACTTTAAAGGAACTCTTCAAAAAGTAGCTGCTTTAGGATACCAAGGGGTAGAATTTGCAGGGTACGAAGGATATACAGCGCAAGAAGTAAGAGCGTGGTTAATGGATTTGCAGCTGAAGCCAGCTTCTAGTCACGTGCCGCTTGAACAATTAGAAGCAAATTTAGAGCAAGTGATTCACTTTGAGCAGCAAGTTGGAAATTCACATATTGTTTGTCCTTATTTAATGCCTGAACGACAAACTGAAAAAGGATATTTCGAACTTATTGATTCTTTAAATTACATTGATGCTTATTGTAAAAAAGAAGGCATGTCGTTTAGCTATCACCATCATGATTTTGAGCTAAAAAAATTGTCAACTGGAAAGTCAGCTCTCCAAACGATTCTAGAAGAAACTGGGGTAAATGTAGAGCTGGACATTTATTGGCTCACTAAAGCAGGCGAAGATCCAGTTGAGTGGATGAAGCACTATCGAAATCGTACGCCTTTTATCCATTTAAAAGATATGACAACAGACGGCGAGCAATTCTTTGCTCCTCTTGGTACCGGAGGGGTAAATGTAAAGGCTGTCATGAAAGAAGGCAATAAAGCAGGCGTAAAATGGTGGATCATTGAACAAGATCAGTGCATAGAAAATCCTCTTAGCAGTATTAAAAAAAGCTTAGCATATATCAAATAAAAAAAACGAACAGACGCTGTCTGTTCGTTTTTTATT
This sequence comes from Priestia sp. 3CA3, assembly GCF_056836725.1. Classification (NCBI taxonomy): domain Bacteria; kingdom Bacillati; phylum Bacillota; class Bacilli; order Caryophanales; family Bacillaceae; genus Priestia; species Priestia sp. 3CA3. The sequence goes on along the minus strand of NZ_JBXENJ010000003.1, from coordinate 163,346 downwards.
GATAAGCTGGAGTCCATTCAATTTCTCCGCACTTATTCGTATAATCAATATTTACTTCAAAGTTATGTTTTTCATAAAAATGAATTAATCTTTCGAGATGATCCCAGTCGCGCTCAGCGATATCTCCTTTAATGACATGAACATTTTGATCAACCGCTACTTCTTTTAAATAATTCATACATACAGAGCCATATCCCTTATTAGCGGGACCTTTAATATCACCAATAAAAATCGTGTGAGTATCTTCATATACGCCATCGATGGCAAAATCCCAAGCCCCTCTATAGGCTTTTGTGCATTCATTTAGCATAATTTTACATGCGTTTCCGTCATTTTGTGCCGATACAATAACTAACTGATTATCTTCAGGCTGATCGACACCGATAACTTCGTACTTTTTAGCAATTTCTTTTAAATTATCCTGCATGCGAAATAGCTGAAACTCTAAATCATCAAGTGTTTCTTTCAGTTCTTCTGCATTCTGGTTTTTTTCTGTAAGCTGAGTAAACATTTTATACTCCTTTCCGTCTGTTTTCGGTCTAAGTGCGCCTATGACAAAGAGGACACGGTGTATAAAGCGAAACTTTATTTAGCAAAGTATCTGCCTTAGTAAAAATATAAAAAGGAAAGAACCTGATTTGATTGATCGTTCATCAAAACGGCTGCTTTCCTTAACATTCACTTTTAAATTTTTTACAACGTGTATAAGGGTAACAAAGACTCATTAATTTTGTCAATAAGGTTTCAGGTCTATTTGTAAAGAAGATAACAGGACATTTTACTTATCTGGAAAGAAAAATAATGAGTGAAAAAAGAATCATTTTAAAGTAAAATCATTGGAGGAAAAGTATGGTTAAAAAGGAATTGCTTTTCATTTGGAAAAAACATACTTAAAATAAAATTAAGAAAATATTTCATTTACTTACAAAATATTATAGAAAAATGGATGGAGTAATATGGGGTAAGTGTTAACTATATCGAACAAAGGGTGTATAAGATGGATAAATATCAAATTGCATTATTAGCTAATGTGCGTAAGCGGCTGCAAGAGTGGACTGATCAAAATGAAGAAATACTTCATGAAGAGGTGTACCGCTTTTTGCATTCAATTTCTGGAACGTCTGCAACTATTGGACTGCATTATTTAGGAGATCGCTCCCGCGAGTTAATGGAAGCTGTTGAAAAAAAACAGAAAAAAACCTGGAATTACGCCGAATTGAATACTTTTTTATTAGATATTATTAAAATTTGTTATCAAGATGAAATTCAATCCGCAGAAGATATAAATAAACCGATAGAAATAAGTGAACAAACAGCTAATATTTTACTTGTTGATGACGATCTTTCAATGCTGATGTATTTAAAAGAACAGTTTGAAAAACAGGGCTGGTACGTATTAGCAACTGCATCTAAAGAAAAAGCCATTACGGCTTTTTACGAATTAAAGCCGGATTGTTTTGTTGTTGATGTACATATGAAAGACTGTACAGGCTTTGACATTCTTTCATTTTTACGCGATAAAACAAAGCAACTGTTCGTTCCGATTGTCATGATGAGCGTTGATAATCAAAGAGATACGCGTTTGAAGGCTTTTAAATTAGGGGCCGATGACTTCCTTGTTAAACCTCTCGATATGGAAGAAAGTCTACTTCGAATTGGTCATCATATTGAACGAAAGCAGATGTTTAACTCCTATTTAATGTTTGATGAATTAACAGGAGCCTATAACCGAACGTATTTAAAAGAAATCTACAGTCAGCAGCTATCCAGCTACGACCGCTTAAAAGATCCTTTTTGTTTAGCGATTTTAGATTTAGATTTCTTTAAAAGAATAAATGATCAGTATGGACATCTTATGGGAGACCGCGTGCTGCAAGCATTTGTAGAGTATATGAAGCATGAAATTCGTCCAACAGATCACATTTTTAGATATGGAGGCGAAGAATTTATTCTTTTACTGCCAAAAACCAATATAAAAGAGGCAGAAACAGTATTAAATAGACTGTTGGATTCCTTTGTGAAAAAAGTGTTCACACATCAAAGCAATTCGTTTTATTGCAGCTTTTCCGGCGGAGTTGTAGAAGTTCATAACAATGAATGGCCGTTAGAAAAAGCGCTTCATCAAGCTGATGAAGCATTATATATAGCGAAGGAATCAGGACGTCAAAAAATTGTAGCTTCTTCTCAAAGCAAGCTGGTTAAAAAGCGAACGCTTCGTATGGCTATTATTGATGATGATTCTATCATTCGAACGATGCTGAAAGAGCTTTTAAGTAAGATTGATGTAGGAGATCGTTATGAAGTGAAAATAGAAGTGTTTAAAGACGGCATCGAGTTTTTTGAGTCCCAATGGATTCACTCTAGCGATCACTACTTTGTTATTTTAGATGGAATGATGCCTAAGATGGATGGCTTAGAAGTGCTGCAAAAATTAAGGCAGCAGAAACGTCACGATCAGTACACGGTTATTATGCTTACATCACGAAACAGCGAACAAGATATTCAAAGAGCATTAGAACTTGGGGCAGACGATTACATGACAAAGCCATTTAAGTTAATGGAGCTTGAAGCGCGCGTACGTCATTTAATGAAGAAGGTGAAATAAATGGCGATGTCAATTCAAGTGGTATATATCTTATTTAGCGGATTGCTATTGCTGTTGGTTTGTTTTCTAAGTTATTTACTTATTCAAAAAGCGCGTTTAAACGCTTTTCGAGCAAAAGTAGAATCCTATAAAGAGAGTGTTAAAGAATCTCTTTTCATTTACTTATATAGAAAAGATGAAGAGCATCGGATAGAGCCTAAAAATAAAATAGAGCTGGCGGGTGTAGCGGAACTATTGAGCGGTTTTTCTGCAGCTGTGCAAGGTGATGACATCCGAAATAACATCACGCTCTATGCGGAGAAGGTTTTTACACCCAAATATAAAAAAGAGCTGCATCATTCTAGGTGGAGTGTCAGAATGAATGCCCTTTATGCTATTGAAGATTTTGGTCTTACTACGCTAACAGACCAATTAGTAGAAATGTATGAGAAAAAAAATAGTACAGCGGCTGAAAAAAATCAAATTTTAAAGATTTTAGTTAAGCTAAACCGTCCTGAGTTTGTTGTGTATATGACGAATGCCTCTAAACCGCTGTCTGAATTTATGTACCGCTCTTTGTTTGGAACTATGAACAGTGAGCAGTTTCAGCAATTTATTAATAAATTTGAAGACCTGCAAGAAGAAATTCAGCTGCCACTTATCGATATGATCGGTATCAATCATAAGTTAGAGTATATCGATTTCTTAAAAATGCACATGAAAAGTTCATCAGAAGAACTGCGAATTCGTTCGTTGAAATCACTTAACGCTTTATCTTTTCCATTAAAAGTAGAGGAGCTCACGAAACATCTTCAATCAGATATGTGGCAAGAGAGAATGATGGCTACCAAACTAGTAGGCAAAACGAGAGATGAGAAGGGATTGTCACTTCTCGAGCAGTCGCTGAAAGATTCTCATTTTCTTGTGCGTTCGAATGCTGCTCAGTCAATGATGAAAATCCCAACAGGTACGGAATACTTAGTTCATGTATATGAAACGACTGATGACAAGTTTTCGAAAGATATGGCAGCAGAATGGCTTGAAAAGGGAGGAATTACGGTTGTGGAATAGTGTTTGGCATCTTTTTTTGTCCGTTTGCGGATGGGCTGTATTTGCTTATATGATTTTTGTGCTTTGTTTTTATTTTATGATGTTTATCATCTCTGCTTTTCAACTGCGAAAGCAATATCAATTAAATGATGAAGAACCTTATGAAGATTTGCTTGCGGTTAGCTATACAACGCCGTTATCTATATTAGTTCCTGCTTATAACGAATCTGTCGGGATTATTGGAAGCGTGCGTTCGCTGCTTGGAATTGAATATCCGGAATATGAAGTAATTGTAGTAAATGATGGATCTTCAGATGATACGTTAGAAAAGCTCATCGAAGAGTTTTCTCTTGTGAAAATGAATCGAGTTGTGAGAAAGCAAGTGGAGACGAAAGAAGTAAAAGCTGTATATCGTTCTAAATTATACGATTATTTATATGTAGTCGATAAACAAAATGGAGGAAAGTCAGATGCATTAAATGCAGGAATTAATTTATCCAACTATCCTTATTTTTGTTCGATCGATGGTGATTCAGTGTTGGAAAGAGACGCTTTTTTAAAAGTTATGAAGCCAATTATTGATTCAGACGGAGAAGTAATTGCTTCAGGAGGAAGTATTCGAATTGCAAACGGATGTAAAATCGAAAACGGTGCGGTCGTATCGATTGGACTTGATACGCAGCCGCTTGTTGTGATGCAGATTATTGAATATTTACGTGCCTTTCTTATGGGGCGCATTGGTCTCAGTCGCCATAATTTATTACTTATTGTGTCAGGAGCATTTGGCGTATTTTCTAAACGCTGGGTGATTGAAGCTGGGGGTTATTCTCATACAGTCGGCGAAGACATGGAGCTTGTTGTTCGCCTCCACCGACTGATTAAACAGAAAAAAGCCAACAATCAAATTGTTTATATTCCAGATCCTGTATGCTGGACAGAGGCACCTGATGAAATCAAATATTTGCGAAGACAGCGAAACCGCTGGCACCGCGGTTTATTTGATAGTCTTTGGAAGCATAAAGAGATGCTGTTTAATCCGAAATACGGAAGTATCGGAATGATTTCTATGCCTTATTTTGTGTTTATTGAACTAATCGGGCCGGTCATGGAAATGTTAGGCTATTTGTTTATTGTTATTTCTCTAGTTGTAGGCGGGATTTATGTAGAATTTGCGTATTTGCTTTTTCTCTTAATGGTTGTATATGGTTCTCTTTATTCGATGGCGGCTGTTTTGCTAGAAGAGTGGAGCCTTCGCAAATATCCAAAAGTATCTGATATCGCTAAGCTGTTTGTCTTTTCCCTGACTGAATCCTTTTGGTATCGCCCTCTAACTGTTATATGGCGCTGTCATGGATTGTTGGACGTTATTCGCAATAAAAAAGGCTGGGGAGACATGCAGCGAAAAGGAGTTTCACAATGAAAAAATGGTTATTAATCGGCGGCATTATTTTGGTTATGGCAGTAACGGCTTCGCCATTTCTTATTTGGCAGTTAAAGAAACCAACTGATTTGAATATGCTTGTCATTGATAAAACAGTGCCAGATCAAACGTTTCGAGAGCATCAGGGCTTAATGTGGATGCTGAATCAAGCGAAAGTACGCAAAGACGGGAAGCATTATGAAATCTCAAAAGATTATGCAGGGTTTTATCCGAATGGAGATAAAACATACAGCATTAAATCTCTGCCAAAAACAAACTCTGCAGATATGATTTATATCACGGACACGTATGGCGTATACAAAGAAGATTTAGGCGTAAAAGCTAAAAGAGGAGATCGTTCTCAGCTGGTGTATGGCGGCATGACTTCTGAAGACGTGAGCTACGTTAAGAAAGCACTGAATGGACGTACAAAAACGTTGATTGGAGAGTTTAATACATTTGGAAGTCCTACTTCTCTAGACGTTCGCAAAGAACTGTATGAATTGTACAATGTTACGTGGTCCGGCTGGATTGGTCGCTATTTTGATGAATTCGGCAGTGAAGAAGTTCCTGCTTGGGTGAAAAGTGCTTACAAAAAGCAGTACAACAAAGAATGGAACCTTACGGGCAAAGGCTTACTGTTTGTTAATGAATCCAATAAGCTCGTTATTATAACGGAAAAAGAATTAAAAGAAAATCCAGTATGGTTTCAATATACAAAACAAGGAAAAAAAACATTGAATTTACAGGATGAATCTGCTTATCAATATTGGTTTGACGTCATTACACCCCAGCAAAAAAGTGATGTGCAGGCTCAGTTTGTCTTTCACTTGGATTCTGAAGGAAAAAACAAGCTAAAGGAAAATGGTATTCCTTTGTCCATACCAGCAGTCGTTCATCATAATAAAGAGCGATATGATACTTATTACTTTGCAGGAGATTTTGCAGATCAAGGAGAAGTACCTTCCATTTATCAAACCTCTTTTTACCCGGTGTGGAAGAAATGGACAGAGAAAATCGGAAAAGAAGATGAGTCTTCTTTTTACTGGACTGTTTATCTGCCTCTTATGAATAAGATTATAGATCAACAGCAAAATGCATCGCAGCCTGCTTCTGTTACTTTTAATGAAAATATGGAAATCTATGAAGATGCTGACCGTAAAGTAGCAGGGAAAGTAGGAAAAGATTATTTGCAAGTTTATCAAAACGGCAAGTGGAAAGATTTGCTGATTAAAGGAGTAAATATGGGCATTAGTAAGCCAGGCCATTTCCCTGGTGAGACCGCTATTTCGAAAGAAGAATATTTGCGCTGGTTTAAAGAAATTGGCAAGATGAATGCAAACTCAATCCGCGTATACACCATTCACCCTCCCGGCTTTTATGAAGCGCTTGCTGAGTATAACCAAAAAGCCAAAGAACCCATTTATCTTTTTCATGGAGTATGGGTGAATGAAGAAGTTTTCTATGATTCACAAGATGCTTTTGCAAAGGAAAATACAAAAGAATTTGAAGCTGAAATGAAAAGGATTGTAAACGTTATTCATGGAAATGCAACACTGCCAAAACGGACGGGACATGCAAGCGGAACGTATACAGCAGACGTGTCTCCTTATGTTTTAGGCTGGATTATAGGAGTTGAATGGGATCCCACGGTAGCCCTTTCGACAAATGAAAAACATAAAGGAATGAAAGATTTTAAAGGGAAGTACATCTATACGGAAAAAGGCAATCCCTTTGAAATTTGGCTTGCGCAGCTTATGGAAAAAACAATTTCCTATGAGCAGGATAAATATGATTGGCAGCGGCCTATGAGCTTTACGAACTGGGTGACGACGGATTTATTGACTCATCCATATGAGCCTTCTGAAGACGAAGATAAAGTGTCTGTTAATCCTAATTTAATTCACACAACTAAAAAATTTGAGCCGGGATTATTTGCTTCTTATCATATTTATCCTTACTATCCTGATTTCTTAAACTATGAACCTCGTTATCTCGCTTATCGCGATCATCGAGGAGAGAAAAATAACTACGCAGGTTATTTGCAAAATATGAAAGAAGTTCATCATATGCCCGTGCTTGTTGCTGAATTTGGCATTCCGGCTTCGCGAGGACTCACCCATAGAAACGTATACGGATGGGATCAAGGCTTTCATACGGAACAAGAACAAGGAAAGATTCTGTCACGCTTGTACGAAGATATTGTTGAAGAAAAAATGGCTGGCGGTATGGTCTTTACATGGCAAGATGAATGGTTTAAGCGAACGTGGAATACGATGGAGTACGACAATCCGAACCGCAGGCCATTTTGGACGAATTTGCAAACGGGAGAACAGCATTTTGGCCTGTTGAGTTTTGATCCAGGAACAAAGCTGAAAGTCAAAGTAGACGGCAAATCAGATGATTGGGAAAAGCTGAACAGCAAGTCGGTATATAAGCCGTCTAAGAAGTTAAAAGCATTGAACATTACAAGTGATGAAGGTTATCTATATCTACACGTGAGTGCAAAAGAGCTGGAAGATCAAAAGCTTTATTTCTTGTTTAACACAATTAACAATCAGGGACAGTCAAAGATTCCTCAAATTCCTTCTTTAAAAACAAAAGGAATTGATTTTGTAGCAGAATTAAACGGGAAAGAAGACAGTCACTTGTGGATAGACAGCTATTACGATACGTATTATTTTTCGTATGCCCATCAGCTTCAAATGATTCCATCTGTAAAAGGAACCGATACAAAAGATAACGGCATGTTTAATCCAATCAGGCTCGCCCTTAACAAAGAGTTAGCGATTGGAGAGGGGAAAAACAAGAGAACCATTCCTTTTGACGCCTATGAAACTGGGAAGCTCCAAGAAGGAAACAGCGATCCTAACTCTTCTTCATTTGATTCGCTGGCAGATTTTAAAGTGAATGAATCAAATGGAATTGCTGAACTTCGCATTCCTTGGGCGCTTTTAAATGTAAAAGACCCGAGTCAAAAAGAAATAATGGGAGATATTTGGTCCAAAAAAGGATTAGAATCCAGCGAGAAAATGAAAGGAATTCAAGTGGGAGTCGTAGCTGTTAATAAGAAGAGCAATGACGTGGAAGATACGTTTCCGACTCAGAAAAAAGGAGAACTTTTATTAAAAGATTTTTACTTATACAAGTGGAAAAATTGGGAGTATCCAACTTTTCACGAACGAATAAAGCCGTCCTACTTCATATTGCAAAAAACGTATGGACGACTACAAGCGGAGGAATAACAATGGCAAAAATTTTATTAGCGGAAGATGAAGAAGTGCTTCGTATGTTAGTGGTAGATACGCTTGAAGATGAAGGACATGAAGTGACGGAAGCAGAAAACGGCGAAGAAGCGTTGGAATTTATTAAAGAACGTGATTTTGACTTAATTATTTTGGATTATATGATGCCCGTGTTCACCGGGCTTGAAGTCATTCAGCAGCTGAAAGAAATGAAAGATAAGCGCCATACAAAAGTATTGATGCTTTCAGCTAAGAATCAAGCTGCTGATCAAAGCCGGGTGTTAGAAGCAGGGGCTGCGTATTTTATGTCTAAACCGTTTAGTCCCCTATTGCTAGCCGAACGTGTTGAGGAAATTTTAGATGAACAATAAACTAAAACGAAAAAGTATCTCAACCCAGTTCATCTTCTTAGCAAGTATCCTTTTACTTGCTTTTGCGGCGGGTTCAACTGTACTTGTTGTACGGCAAAAAGAAATTACAGCTGATTATGCCCAGTACAGGGCACAAGTACGGGAAAAGGCACAGCTGCTATCTACAATTGATAAATCAATGAACAGAGCTTTTTTGCAGGCTCGTGGGTTTATTGCATTTGATTCAGAGGATATGTATAACGAGGCTGCAAGTCAGCAAAAAAGTATCGAAGAAAATCTTGATCGACTTTCAGGTCTAGCGGCAGATAGACGTGAACGTACGTTTGTAAATGAAGCGACGGTGATGCTAAACACGTATTTTAATCAAACGCTTCCTTATTTTAAAGATATTTACGACAAAAAAGGCATTGAAGGAGTCCGCTCTAGTCCTGAGCGGAAGGCTGCTTCTAAATCAATAGAACAAATGCAAAAAGAACTTGATGACTACCAAAATGAATTAACTAAAGACTTAAATACACAGTACGATGACACGTCGAGTGACATGCAGAAAAGTCAAACGTTCTTTATTTTATTTTTAGCGTTTACAGTGGTCATTTTATTATTGCTTACACGGGTATTGCTAAATAAGTTTGTAAAGCCGCTGAGTCAGCTAGCATATACGGCAAGCGAAATTGCTGCGGGAAAAGAAATGCCTATGACATTTGATGAACATAGAAGAGATGAAATCGGTATGCTATCTCAGGCCTTTTACAAAATGGTATCGACTTTGCAAAATAACGAACAGGAGTTAACGGCTCAAAATGAAGAGCTGATTGCACAGCAAGATGAGTTGCACAGTCAGCAAGATGAACTTCAGCACGCATTGGAATTGACAAAGGAACGAGAAGGCGAGTTAGAATTGCGCAATTTATTTGTGCATGGACTAACAAATTCTCTTCACAAGCAAGAAGTTCTCACGAGTGCTGTCACAAACATGAGCCGGGTGATGAAAGCTGATCACGGTTTTATTATGCTAACCGATAAAAAGACACATGCTTCATTTGGTCTATCTTCATCAAGTGTTAAACAGATGATGGAAAACCTTCATAATAATTACATTGATCATGTGCAAAAGACGAAAAAATGTATGGTAGTAAAAAGAGAGTGTAGAGAACATGAGCGCCTATATCACCGGCAAACGTTTTATTTGTATGATGTTATCGTACCGGTGCTGTCTTCACAGGGAGATATGCTAGCCTATATGTTTTACAGCCGCTACGCGGATGAATACACAGAACATGAATTACAGACATTTGAAATATTGGCCAAACAAATTACGATTGCTCTTGAAAAAATTTATATTTACGAAGAGTCTGAGCATGACAGACTGCTATCTCAAGATATTTTAAATTCGATTCAAGAAGGAATGCAGCTTGTAGATACAAGCGGTACGATTCTACAAGTGAATACGAAGACTAGCGAATTGTTTCAATATGAGCATCAAAGCGGGCTTCTTCAGCTTTCTCGTGATCAATGGCTAGATGCTCTCTCTCAAAAAGTCGAAAATATAGAGGAGCTAAGACAATACGTTAAAGCCATTTGTAAGGGAGAGCAAGTAGAAAAGTCTTTTGTTTATTATCTGCATACGGAAGGTAAGCGAAAAGTTATAAAAGTTTATAGCGAATACGTATATCGAAACCGTCAGATGTTTGGCGTATTGTTCGTTCATCGTGATATTACGAAAGAATTTGAAGTTGATCAGATGAAGTCGGAATTTGTAAGCACTGTGAGTCACGAGCTGCGCACACCTTTAGCAAGTGTATTAGGGTTCACTGAGCTTATGCTAAACAAAACATTAAAAGAAGAAAGACAGAAGAAGTATTTAACTACTATTTATCAGGAAGCACAGCGGTTGACTTCTTTAATCAACGATTTTTTGGATGTCCAAAGAATGGAAGCGGGGAAACAAACCTACGATAAAAAGTATCAAGACATTCTGCCGCTTATTAAGCAGGTGATTGAGGTCCAGAACATACAAACAAGTAAGCATGAATTTGATATGATTTCCGATCAAGAGCATTTTACAGTAATGGGAGATAAAGATAAGCTTCTGCAATTGTTTAATAATGTAATTAGCAATGCAGTAAAATATTCGCCCGAGGGAGGGAACGTTACAGTTAAAGTGTATCAAAAGGAACACGCTGTTTATATTGATATTCAAGATGAAGGAATTGGTATACCAAGTGAAGCGCTAGGACATTTGTTTACCAAATTCTACAGAGTAGATAACTCCGATATGCGCAAAATTGGCGGAACGGGTCTAGGGTTAGCAATTGTAAAAGAAATTGTAAAAGCTCATGGTGGAGACATTACTGTACAATCAGAATGGAAAAAAGGAACAACATTCACGGTTGTTCTCCCGCTTCTACATGAAGTTCAGTACGATGAAGAAATGATGATAAGTGCGAATGATAACCGTAAAAGCGTAGTGATTGTAGAAGATGATAAAAGTTTAGCGACGCTTTTACAGGTAGAATTAAAAGAAAGCGGCTTTCACGTTCGGTATTTTAATAACGGAGAAGACGCATTAAACTCTATTCATCAGCAAAAGCCTGAAGTGGTTGTTCTAGATATCATGCTAGGAGAAAATAAGTTAGACGGCTGGGATGTTTTAAGGCATCTCAAAGAAAATACAGAGACAGAAAAAATTCCTATCTTAATCTCATCTGCTTTAGACGAAAGAAGCAAAGGATTAGAGCTTGGAGTGTGTGAGTTTCTGATTAAACCCTATCAGCCTAGTAAACTATCTAAAACGATTCTCCAGCTGCTTTTGAAAAAACAAGAGCATGAAGGAGAAATTATGATTCCATCAGATAAAGAAGAGTAGAAATTTGGTGAGGCTTCGTTATATGTACGGAGTCTCATTAAACGAAAAGAAAATTAGTAAAGTAATAAAAAAACATTGAAAACGCTATCAAAATGTGGTTTTATAGAAAGTAGGCATAACATGATGACCTTAGAATTACCTTTTTCCACCTCCTTACATGCGTAAGGAGGCTTTTTTGTATAAATATAGTAAGATAAGATAACAAAACCTTATGCAGAATCGTTTATTGAATTTCAGCTAGTTAAGAAACTGCTCAAGAAAGTTTGATAATGAAAGGAGTGAAGCTCTAGAAACGATTTCACAAAGGGAGGATAGTCTCTCCAAGAAGTGAAGGTAGTTCAATTTTTATAATCATAGTATAATAAAAAATACGGTTATAAAAGCTGTGTTTTTTATACATCTTTTATATAGAAGGTAAGATTGAATTTTATATTTTCTTAAAGGAGGTCTTTCCTTGGATATTGCGTATATAATTGCTGAAGAAAGAATTAGACAAGCAATAAAAGACGGTGACTTTGATAAGCTGCCTGGGGAAGGAAAACCATTAAAGTTAGAAGATTTATCACATATACCTGAAGAACTGCGCCAAGCGTATAGGATGTTAAAAAATGCAAATATGATAAGTGATGAACAAGAGCTAAAACGAGATATGGCTACAATAGAAGAATTGATTTCTATATGCACGGATGCTAATGAAGAACAAAGGCTAACAGAGATGCTTACGGAAAAGCGTTTGCGCTTTGAGCAGCTCGTTGACAAGAAAAAGATGACAAGTTCTGCAGCTTACAGGACGTATCAGAATAAAATTTACTCCAAATTTTTTTATTAATGAGTGTAGTGGACCAGACGATCGGAGGGTGAGAACTTGCGGCTGTTAATTTTATTGATCAGTATCATACTATTTATTTCGCTTTGTTTTTATATTTTTGCCCCACAAATAAAACGAGGTGCCCAATCGAAAAATGTGCCGGTTTTATTTATTCATGGCTATTTAGGCAGTCAAAAAAGCTTAGGGAAAATGATTAAACGATTTGAACAAAACGGATGGGGAACTAAAGTAGCTTACTGCGTCGTTCAAAAAGATGGAGCTATTCAGTGGAAGCACATTATGAAAGCAAAAGAGGGAAAACTTCCGCTTATTCATATCGTCTTTAAAAAGCCAGATGCCAGTATTGCACAGCAGCAAAAATGGATTGAAGCTATTATGCAAGATGTACGTGATACATATAAAGCATCTTCTGTGGATTTAGTTGGACATAGTATGGGAGGAGTAACAGCAGCAGCAGTTAGTTTGGCTAACCCTCAATATATTCAAAAGTTAGTTACGTTAGGATCGCCAATTCAAGGATTAGATTATCAGGAATTAATGGAGATGTATCCTCATGCACGCAATCATATTGAATCTATGGGGGCTCGTGATTTAGCTTTTCACTCTATAGCGTTAAACAAGCTATACGAAAGTCGTCAAGATTTCTCAAAAGAGATCGACGTTTTTTCAGGAGCAGGAGATGTGGGAGATAAGACAGATGGAGTGGTAACAGTAGAAAGTGCATACGGACTGCAAGAGTTTACCGAACACATTCATCTCCAAACGTTTCATGAAGCACATTCGGATTTACATGAAAGCTCAGAGGTTGATAAAGCTGTTTATCAATTTTTAAAACGAGATTAAAGGGGGATTACGATGCTTTACTTAATTAGACACGGCCAAACAGATTGGAATAAAAACAAACTTATTCAAGGGCATGCTGATATTCCGCTCAACGAAACAGGAAAGCAACAAGCCAAACGCGTAGCGGAACGTTTTAAAGATATCCATATTGATGTAGTCTACACAAGCGATTTGCTTCGTGCGCAGGAGACGGCTAGGAAAATTGCCGCAGTCGCTAAAGTAGAGAAAGTCGAGGTTTGTGAGCAGCTGCGCGAGCGCTCTTTTGGAGAATTAGAATCAAAGAACGTAGAAGTGCTGCATGAGCTTGTGCCAAACTATGCGACAAATTGGGGAGAAGAACCTTTATATAATATTGAAACACTCGAAGCCGCTCAAGAACGGATGGTTCGGCGTTTAACGGAAATTATGAAGGAGTCTATTGGAAAGAAAGTAGCAGTTGTTAGTCACGGGGCGGCAATTAATACATTCATTCATCATGTAACAAGCGGAGAACAAGGAACAGGGACTACTATTTTACAAAATACATCGATTACAACTTTTGCTTATGAAAGTGGAAAATGGCGTCTTGAAACAATCAATGATGCCAAACATCTTGAATAAATATACTTAAAGAGGTTGTGACAGTAGTATTTTAGTTGAGGGAGGATCCGAACGATTAATCGTTCGGATTTTTTTATGGTTATGGTGAACACAGGTTTCATATATGTAAGTACTTCTGGCTGTTGATTGGAGGGAAAGGCGAAGACTCCTATGGGAAAAGCGGAAGGGATGAGACCCCGCATATTAATTTTATATATAAATATTTATACAATTGATTTTAATAAAAATGCATAGTAAAATAAGTTTTATTACTATTCTATTAAAGCGTTTAGTATAACTGGATTTCCTAATATTGTTTAATAAGTAACTATATTTCGGAATAAGATTAATTGATTTGTATAATTTCAAGGAGGATGTAGTATGTCTAAAGATTGGAGTCACTTATTTGAAAGAATGCCTGAATTGCTAGCACCGACAATGGCTAAAGATCATCCGAATTTGCCCGTTGTGAAAGAAGAAGGATGCTATTATTATGGATTGGATGGTAAAGAATATCTCGATTTTACTTCCGGAATCGCTACGACAAATGTAGGACACAGACATCCGAAAGTAGTAAAAGCAATCAAAGACGGAGCAGATCAATTATTGCACGGTCCCTCAGGTGTCATTATGTACGAATCGATATTAAAGTTAGCCGATGAGTTAGGAAAAGTAACGCCGGGCAATTTAGACTGCTTTTTCTTTGGAAATAGCGGCACAGAAGCAATTGAAGGAGCCTTAAAATTAGCGAGACATGTCACAAAGCGTCCGTATGTTATTTCTTTTTTAGGATGTTTTCATGGACGCTCGATGGGAGCTTTAAGTGTTACAACATCGAAAAGCAAATATAGACAATTTCAGCAGCCTTCGGGACTGACGTATCAACTTCCATATGCCAATCCAAAAGAGTGCTCTGCGGAGCTAGACAGCGATGTATACTTCACTGAAAAGCTTGAAAAAGATTTTGAAATACTCTTTAAGCACCAAGTCACTCCTGAAGAAGTGGCTGCCGTTATTTTGGAACCAGTATTAGGTGAAGGCGGCTATATTATCCCTCCGAAAAGCTGGATGAAGAAGTTAAGAGAGATTTGTGATCGTCACGGAATATTACTTATTTTTGATGAAGTGCAAACAGGGTTTGGCCGTACCGGTGAATGGTTTGCTGGCCAAACCTTTGATGTTGTACCAGATATTATGGCTATAGCAAAAGGAATTGCTTCTGGAATTCCGCTTAGCGCAACGGTCGCTTCTCAAGAATTAATGAAGCAGTGGCCTCTTGGCACACATAGTACAACATTTGGAGGGAATCCTATCGGATGCTCAGCAGCTCTTGCAACTCTTGAAGTGATGAAAGAAGAACAGCTGCTGGATAACACGAAAAAAATGGGCGCTTATGCATTAGAAAAGCTGCATCTTTTAAAGGAAAAACATTCAGTTATTGGAGATATCCGTGGTTTAGGACTTATGATTGGAATTGAAATTGTTAATCCGCATACGGGAGAAGGAGATGGAGACGCTTTATTCGAGATTTTGGACTTAGCTTTAGAAAAAGGCGTGTTATTTTATTTTTGCGGAAATGCAAGTGAAGTTATTCGCATGGTACCTCCGCTTACTGTGACAAAAGAACAGATAGATGACGGCATTCGTATGCTAGATGAGGCTATTACTTCTTTTGAGAAAAAGTCAGCTGTAAAAGCGTAATAAAAAAATATAAAAAATTTATATATTTGTAACCTAGTTGTCATAGTAATGGTAGCGATATCATAGTTTTAGAGGGAAAACAATTTTCTGAAAAGTAGTTGACATCTGTTTGTGCAGCATGTAACATAATATTTATCTTATCAACAATTATCAACAAAATTCGACAAACTTCTTATCAAGAGAGGCGGAGGGATAGGCCCTGTGAAACCTCGGCAACGGACTTTATAGAACCGTGCCAACTCCCACAAGCAGTGCTTGAAAGATGAGAAGAGACCAGGCTTACTAACAATTGTGATCCCAACCTCTTCTTACAGGCACTTAGACACTGTAAGTGGAGGTTTTAATTTTATGACAAGAATATGACATTTAGATAAAAAACAGCAGGTGAAATTACCTGCTGTTTTTATATGCTGTAAAATGATAAATAACCTACCAGAATTCCTAGTAAAAGCACCCCGGCCGTAATACCAATAATCCACCACATCATTTTTTTCATCGTTTATTCCTCATTATCAATTGACTGTAGCTGTAGATCCGCCAGAAGCGCCGGAAGCCGTACCATAAGCGGTTTGTCTTTTGATTCCAGCATTTTTAGCTGCAACTTTCCACTGCCAGTCAATTCGCCCGTAGGCTCGATTATTTTGTACCCAAGATTTTGAGCTCTTTTTTGAAATAGACACAAGGGGGTTTACGTTTTTTGTGACCACACCTCGTACACTTTTGACTGAAGTTACTGAGGAGCTTTTTGTGTAATAATCTACATACACCGTTAGTTTTGTTGTTGTAAATCCAGCCGCTTTATAAGAAGCCGTATAAGCTGCTGTTTTGAATAAAGGTGAAGCCGTTTTTGCTCCGTATGCTGCTGTACTTGCAGCTTCGACCGTGCCGCTGCTCTCTTCAATATCCATTTTGAACAGAGATGGATCCCTTAGTGATTGTACAACTTTTTGTTTTTGTTGACGCGACAGTTTTGAAAATTCATACAGTGAACTTTTATCACCTTGCCCTTTCAAGAACTGCGTGTAAGAAGCAACCGTTAAATGAGCAGGTTTTTCACTAGCCTGAACAGAGTTTGGTACGACTAATAGACATAATAATGCACCTATCAGGGAAAAAGCAAAAAACGTTCTTTTTGTAGCCATATTCATATAAATCCTTTCTAGTACTCTATCTTTATAAATAGATAAGAAGTAATTTATCGTTTTGAAGAAGGGCTGTGTGCTGACATATTAACTGTCATCACGACACGAGCTTGCTGTACAGATTTCATAAAGCATTCGTATAGAGAAGCGAATACTTTGTCCACATCTCCTTCTAGAGCTGTTGCAAAAGGCACGGTTTCGGCAAATACTCCCTGTTGTTTAACTGCGCCAATTCCGCTTTTGATGATGTCTACATAATGCGGCGTATCTAATGGATACAAAGAAAATTGAGTGGATACAGGGAACGAAGCACAAAGCTGTTGGTTTAAAGGTATGTTTTCTTTTGAGTTTATTTTTCTTTCTTCGAAATATTCTTCGTGACGCCCTGTTGAAAACGTGGCATTCAGCACAATATGCTTTTCTGATTTTCCAGCACTTTTATAAATGGCCTGTACAACTTCAAATACGTCTTTGGCAGTTCCTTCAATAAACGTACTAACACGGTCCGTTTTTCGCTGAACTTTAGACATATCCACTTCGTTTAGTGCGCTTAAAATAATATCGATGAAGTTATCGCTCATAACGGAAAGCGTAAAACGACAGCCAACATTTATTTTTTCCAAGTTAATCACCCCTAAAATATAGATTTGTAGTTTTTTAATCATACAAATCATAAAATAACTTTTCTGTTTTGTATAGAAACAGAAGATAGATTCTTTATTTTTAGTAAATATTACATAGAAGAAACGAGAATAAATTGCATAACATGAAAATTAAGGGTGTCAAGAAAAGTCACATAGTGAAAAAGAATAAAAAAACAATGTTAGAACTTCTGACAAAAAGCTGGTATATAGACTGAAAACACCATATTATAAATACAAGATCACATTATTCTCCTGCGATTTCGTATAACCTCTTGAAAAAGGGACTTGGGATTTTATCATAAATCCAACCTCCTAGCTGTATAATCAGCTAGGAATTTTTTTTACCCAAAGTCTCTATCGCCCATGAGGTTACCTGCACTTATTCAACTCAGAGCATGCACCATATATATTTAAGACCAGTGTAAGAAAGATTGCTTGAAGATGTTAGTGTTCGGTTTGAGCTAGAAATAGATAGATGTTACGAAAGAGGGGAAAGAAGGTATGACGCACACATTAATTAAAAATGCAGAGATTATTACGATGAATGAGAAGAATGATATTATTTACGGTGACCTTTATATTGTTGGAAATCGTATTGCAGCCATCGGGAAAAATCTGCATCCGGAAAAGGTAGATAAAGTCATTGACGCAGCAAATAAAACGATTGTGCCGGGCTTTATACATACTCATATTCATTTATGTCAAACGCTTTTTAGAGGGCAAGCAGATGATTTAGAGCTGCTAGACTGGCTAAAGAAGAAAATATGGCCGCTTGAAGCTTCGCATGATGAAGAATCTATCTATTATTCAGCACTGTTAGGGATCGGTGAACTCATTCAAAGCGGGACTACAACAATTGTCGATATGGAAACTGTTCATCATACAGACTGTGCTTTTCAAGCTATATCTAAGAGTGGAATCCGAGCTCTTGCAGGAAAAGTAATGATGGATAAAAAAGGCGACGATCTGCCAAAAGCTCTGCAGGAGACAACGGCTGACTCGATTAAAGAAAGCGTAGAGCTGCTTGAAAAATGGCATAATTCAAATAACGGTCGTATTCGATACGCATTCTCCCCAAGATTTGTGCTGTCGTGTACGGAAGATTTGCTGCGTGAAGTGAGCCATTTATCAGCTGCCTATAATGTTCATGTCCATACTCATGCTTCTGAGAATCAAGAAGAAATTCGCATTGTAGAAGCTGAAACAGGTATGAGAAATATCATGTACTTAGACCATTTAGGATTAGCCAATGAGCGCCTTATTTTAGCGCACTGTGTGTGGCTAAACGATCAAGAAAAGCAAATTATTAAGAATCAAGGAGTAAAAGTCAGTCATTGCCCAGGCTCAAACTTAAAACTTGCATCGGGAATCGCAGATGTGCCCAGTTTATTAGAGCAAGGTGTATTTTTAAGCCTTGGCGCTGATGGTGCTCCTTGTAATAATAATTTGGATATGTTCAACGAAATGAGGCTGGCCGCTACGATTCATAAACCCTCTTACGGACCAACAGCCATGAATGCAAAGCACGTGCTCGAAATGGCTACAATCGGCGGAGCGAAAGCAGTTGGGCTTGAAAAAGAAATTGGAAGTTTAGAGGTTGGGAAAAAAGCGGATCTTGCCATTTTAAATTTAAATCAGCTTCATACTTTTCCATCTTACGGCGTAGACCCTATTTCCAGAGTTGTGTATTCAGCAACGCGAGGAGATGTAGAACTAACAATGGTTGACGGTGAAATTGTGATGGAGAATCGCCAGTTAAAAACCATTGACCAAGGAATTGTGCTGAAAGAGGCAAATCATTCGATAGATCGTCTTTTAAAAAGAATTCCACTTTTAATTTCGTAAGATGTAAAACGAAGAAGAGGCTGGGATAAAAGTATTTTAACAAAAGTAAAACTCGAATTATTAATCGGAGTTATTGATTAATAATTTGAGTTTTTTGTTGTCAAGGTGAACGTAGGTTTCATCTGTTTAGTTGCTTCTAGCTGTTGATTGGAGGACAAGGCGTAGACTTCTGCGGTTATTCCATTTATTTGTCTTTAGAATGGATTTATTTAGTTATGTCTCAATCTCTTTTTTGTATAAATGAGTAAAAAGAGTACTCTTGCAACAGACTAAAAAGATAAGAGAAATAAATTTTCAAAATTCCAAACTAACGGAAGATAAAAATTTTTATAATGATAGCGTTTTCCACCTTTGCATATCTACAAATTAAGACTATAATAGGACAAAAGATTTTACTTTGAAACGTAAAATCCTCCTAAATCGTGTCCTTTTTAGGACATTTGAATAGGTAGGATTTTTTATTTTTTTTAGAAGTAGGGAGGCGCGCGTGTTGGAGCGTAACGGAATATTAGAGCGCTTGTTTAAACTATCAGAGCGCAACACAACACCAAAACAAGAAATACTAGCAGGACTTACAACTTTTATGACGGTCAGTTATATGGTAATCGTCAATCCCATTATCATGTCTGACGCGGGTATCCCTCGAGAAGCGGCTCTTGCAGCTACCATTTATGCCATTGTATTTAGTACGTTACTGATGGCTCTATGGGCAAACTTCCCGATTGTAACCGGTCCAGGGATGGGTTTAAATGCGTTTTTTACGTATTCAGTAGTATTAGGACAAGGATTGTCATGGCAAACGGCACTTGGAGCAGTTTTTATATCCGGGGTCTTATTTTTTGTTTTAACGGTAACAGGAATACGCGGAAAGATTATTGATGCCATTCCGAACGTATTAAAGTCTTCAATAGCAGTTGGAATTGGTCTTTTTGTTGCGTTTATCGGTTTGAAAAACGCTGGATTAGTTGTGGCAAACGAGTCTACTTTTGTAGGGCTTGGAAATGTCATGGATAAAGGCCCGTTACTTGCTATTTTTGGGCTGATATTAGCAGCTGTACTGATGGCTAAAAATGTAAAAGGTGCTCTTATTATAAGTATTTTTGCTACCACAATATTAGCAATGATTGTAGGAGTACAAGCAGTTCCTCATTCTCTGAAAGACGTCTTTTCAGCTACGCCGCCAAGCGTTGGAGAAACATTCTTTCAAATGGATTTAAAGGGTGCAGTTGCCTACGGCATTTTTTCAGTTGTATTTTCTTTCACCATCGTAGAATTATTTGATACGCTAGCGACATTGATTGGACTATCTAAAAAAGCAAACTTAGTAGATAAAAACGGTAAAATTCCAGGTTTAAATCGCGCGCTTGCAGCAGATTCAATTGGTACAATGGCGAGTGCTATTTTTGGAAGCACTGCGTTAAATACGTATATTGAAAATGCAACAGGTATTGCAGAAGGAGGGCGTACCGGCTTAAAGGCATTAACGGTTGCCATATTATTTATATTTACCTTGTTTTTTGCACCGCTTATTCAATTTATCCCAAGCGTTGCTACTGCTCCAGCACTCATTATTATTGGTTCGCTTATGCTAAGTGACATTCGAAACGTTAACTTCGACGATTTCACTGAAGTTGTTCCCGCTTTCTTAACAATTGTCATGATGCCGTTAACCTACAGCATTGCAGAAGGGTTAGCATTCGGCTTCATTTCATACACAGCGATTAAACTGTTTACAGGACGCCATCGCGAAATTCATTGGATGATGTATGTAATCACCATTGCCTTTTTTATCAATTTTTATATGAGTTCCCATTAGGAAGAAAAGACGTAGCATTAAGCTACGTCTTTTTTTGTTACTGAGTCCTTGTCAGAGAACATCGTGAAAGAATGAAGCTTTTCTTTTATTTTAGATAATTGTAAAATAATTATAAAAGGTGCGTTATAAAGGGTTGGTGGAATAAATTGAAACAAAGTAAACGCAAACGTGTAACCTTACAACAAGTGGCAGAACACGCGGGAGTATCTCGAGCTACTGCTTCGCTTATTGTGCGAAATAGTCCAAGTGTTTCTGAAAAAACAAGGGAAAAAGTTCTAGCTTCGATGAAAGAGTTAGGATACGTGTATGACCGAATTGCGGCAAATTTAAGATCTCAAACTTCATCAACAATCGGAGTTATTATTACGGATATATCTAATACGTTTTTTACAGAATTGTTAATTGGAGTACACGAGGAGCTCGAGAAAGACGGATATACGGTGTTTTTAGGTACGACGTTTGATTCGGATAATCGACAGGATCAGCTGCTTTCTACAATGCTGGAGCACCGGGTAGGAGGCATTATTTTATGTCCTGTTGCGGGTACATCGGAAGATACGATAAGAAAAATTCAGCATCTAGATGTTCCTTCAGTACTAGCAGTAAGGGAATTGCCTGAGGTGGAGTCAGATTATGTAGGGGTAGATTATAGCTTAGGCGTTCAAAAAGCGGTTCAACACTTACTTGAACAGGGACACAAAAGAATTGCATTTTTAGGAGGAACAACCGGTTCTACAACGTGGAAAGAAAGAATGGAAGGTTACCGTTCGGCACTAAAGAACGCAGGAATTTCTATTGATGAAGAGCTTGTTATTCCGAGCGGTCCGACAAGAAGCGGCGGTGTAGAAGCTGCACATCAAGTACTGAACATTTCTGAGCCTCCAACAGCAGTTTTTTGTTTTAGCGACTTAGTTGCATTTGGTGTTATGCAAGGTTTAAAAGAGAAAGGGATTGTTCTCGGAGAAGATATAGCGGTAGTAGGATTTGATAATGTCATGGAATCATCTGTATGTCACCCTACTCTAACAACCGTCTCTTCTTTTGCAAGACAAATAGGAAAAGATGCTGCACGGTGTCTTCATAACCAAATTGTTGATAAAAAAGAACATCATCATCGCATTATTTTAACACCTCAGTTAGTTGTTCGAGAATCGTCATCAAAAAAAAGAAGCAGTTAATGAACTGCTTCTTTTCCTTGTGAATTATTTAGACGGTTCGTAAATATCCCAAGCCATTTTCAAGGAATCAACGATATAATTTGCTACTTCTTCAATATCCAAATTGTCAGTTTCTACTTTGGAGTGGTGGTTGGAATAAATTGCTTGTCGCGTATAAAATAATTTTTCAATATCCTCTAGACTTCTTCCTTGTAAAACAGGGCGACTGTCAATAATGAGGCTGATGCGCTCTTTCCATGAATCCCATGAAAGGTCTAAAAAGAATACAATACAATTTGATAAGCATATTTTTTGAATTTCTTCTTGAAGAAATGCGCCTCCGCCAACGGATATAATTTTTAAACGCTGCTGAGATAACTGGCTAATTACTTCTTTTTCTTTATTTCGGAAAAACTCTTCACCAAACTCTTTAAAGATTTGTGAGGTAGGCATTTGAAACATTTTTTCGATTTCTTGGTCTATATCGACAAAATCTCTGTATAATTTCTTAGCGACTAGTTCGCCGATTGTTGTTTTACCTACGCCCATAAAGCCAATAAATACAATGCTTTTTTCTCTAAGAGACATCTCGCTGTAAGTCATTTTTCAAAGCCTCTTTCTGTTTTTAACAATAAAAAACTTATTATTTTGTATTTGAGTTATTAGAATTATAATACAAATTTTACTGTTTGTAAAAACAGTGAAAGGATATTATGTCCTAAGAAACAAGTATCAGCTTACATTTATAAAATTTCTGTTAGTCAACAGATGGGATCAGCTGTGAGTAAAACAAAAAAGCAATAGTTCAGCTCGATCAAGATCATAAACCTTTATTATATTGATAATACTGCTATCTTTGATATTTCTACAGTGTATGTTAGAAAAAAAGGGAAGTGAATGTGACGCTGCTTAAGAGATTATAATCAATATTAATAAATATTTTTAGAAAATTCTTTAATTTTCTATTGCTAGATTAAAATTTCTGTTGTAGGATTATGATAACGTTTACAAAACGAGTTATTACTTTAAATCAGTAGAATTTATAGAAAACTGCGTCAAATTTTAGATCGATCTAAAATTAAAATTAGATCGATCTAAAAAGGCAATCAGGTCAATTGTTAAAAGGAGAGATCTCAATGAGCTTTAGACGAGCAAGGCCTTATGTAAATACAGAATGGCTTGAAGGTAATCGATCAGCAGTAAGTATTAAAAGTCCGTATTCGCAGGAAGTAATTGGTGAACAAATTATAGCAACGCCAGAAGATGTGGAACAAGCGCTATCAGCTGCCTATGAAGCCAAAAAAACAATTGCGAGTCTGTCTTCTTATGAAAGGGCCAAAATTTTAAAAGAAGCAGCACGGCTTTTGGAAAAGCAAAAAGAAAAATTTGCTTCTCTCATCTCAAATGAGTTAGGAAAACCGATGAAGAATACGTTGGACGAAGTATCTCGATCTGTAGAAACATTAGAGCAATCTGCGGAAGAAGCAAAAAGGCTTATCGGTGAGACGATACCAGGAGATGCTTCCGAACGAGGAGGAAAAGCGATAGCTTCCACATTTCGTGTACCAGTCGGAGTTGTTGCCGCTATTACTCCTTTTAATGCACCTTTGAATTTAGTATGCCACAAAATTGGACCAGCTTTTGCTGCTGGCAACAGTGTTATTTTAAAACCAGCTCCGCAAACAACTTTAGTTGCTTCAGAGTTTATAGCTCTATTATTAGAAGCTGGAATGCCTGAATGCGCTATTAACATGGTTTTAGGGGGAGTAGAAACAGGGCAGCAAATCGTAAAAGATGACCGTGTAAATATAATTTCTTTTACTGGTGGAACAGTGGCAAGCAGAAATATATGTGAACTGGCTGGAATGAAAAAAGTCCTTCTAGAGTTAGGAGGAAATGCTTCAACAATTGTTCATGAAGATGCTGATATTAAAAAAGCTGCTGAAATGTGTGGGAGAACAGGGTTTAGCAACTCCGGTCAAAGCTGTATTTCAGTTCAGCGTATTTATGTACATGACTCAGTTGTTTCTGAATTTACAGAGCTTCTGAAGAATGAGGTAACGTCTTTAAAAGTTGGTGATCCTCTGCTGCCGCAGACGGATGTTGGATGTTTAGTAGATGAAAAAGCAGCAAACCGAGTTTTGGCTTGGATTGAAGAAGCAGTCGATTTAGGTGCAAAACTGATATGCGGCGGCAAAAAGACAGGGGCTTCTATAGAACCTACTGTTCTATTAAATCCTCCTAAACAAAGCAAAGTAGTATGTCAAGAAGTGTTTGGACCTGTGGTGAGCATCATTCCTTATCAAAATATTGAAGAAGCTATTCGGGAAACAAATGATTCATCATTCGGTTTGCAAGCAGGGCTGTTTACAAATCAAATGGATTTAGCTTACCGTGTGGCTGAATCTCTAGAAGTAGGAGGAGTTGTGATTAATGGAACCTCTAATTTTCGACTCGACCATTGGCCGTACGGTGGAATAAAAGACAGCGGCGTTGGTAGAGAAGGACCTCGATTTGCGATTGAAGATATGACAGAAACAAAAATGATTGTCCTACACCTATCGTAGCTGAGTTTATTACTTGACAAAATATACAGTGAATTTAAAGGAGGATATACAATGGAAAAATTAATATCACATCAATTAGTAAATTATCTTGAGGAACGAGGCATCGAGCATATTTTTGGTTTGTGTGGTCATACAAACATAGCGGTATTAACAGCCTTAGAAGAAAGCAAAATTAAATTTATCAACGTTCGACATGAACAAATTGCAGCGCACGCAGCTGATGGCTATGCGCGTGTGACGAAAAAAGCAGCAGTAGTATTAAGTCACTTAGGTCCTGGATTAACAAATGCTGCTACAGGTGTAGCCAATGCAGCGTTAGATTCAATTCCAATGGTTGTCATCGCTGGTGATGTTCCTACTCATTATTATGGAAAGCATCCGCATCAAGAGGTAAATTTACATGCTGATGCTTCGCAATATGAAATTTATCGTCCATTCGTTAAGCGTGCATGGAGAGTTGACCGTCCAGATTTATTTCCGGAAATATTAGAGAAAGCATTTTTACTAGCGGAAAGTGGAAATCCTGGCCCCGTATTAGTATCTGTACCAATGGATATCTTTTCAAAAAAGATCGATGTTTCTTTATTTGATCGACTGCATCGTCAAACGAAATCTTTGCAAAAACCTTCTATCGATGATGAAACGGCAAAGAGTATTGTACAAAAATTAGTTAATGCCAAAAATCCAGTGTTATATGTAGGCGGAGGTATCCTATTAGCAGATGCAGCAAATGAATTAAAAGAGCTTGTGGATCACTTGAACATTCCGGTAGCCCACTCCTTAATGGGCAAAGGAGCACTTTCAGATGATCATGACTTGACTCTAGGGATGACTGGTTTTTGGGGTACGAAGTTTATTAATGAAAAGTGTCGGACTGCCGATTATATTTTAGCATTAGGAACACGATTTGCAGAAGCAGATTCTAGCTCCTGGGAGCCGGAATATACGTTTGATTTTTCACAAACAAAATTAATTCATATTGATATTGATCCTAGTGAGATAGGGCGTAATTATCCTGCCGAAATTGGTGTAGTGGCGGATTTAAAACAAGCCCTTAAAGTCTTGAATCGCGTGGCTAAACAGCTTATTCCGGAAGGAGTAAAAAACGAAGCATTAATAAAAGAGATTGCTTCTTATCGTGAAGAGTTCAAAGCTAGCAATGAAGAGTATATTCACGACAATTCATTTCCAATGCAGCCGCAGCGAATTTTAAATGAAGTTCGTGAAGTCCTGCCGAAAGATGCCTATATT
The DNA here is from genome assembly GCF_056836725.1 of Priestia sp. 3CA3. Lineage (NCBI taxonomy): Bacteria > Bacillati > Bacillota > Bacilli > Caryophanales > Bacillaceae > Priestia > Priestia sp. 3CA3. The sequence goes on along the minus strand of NZ_JBXENJ010000003.1, from coordinate 137,436 downwards.
ACTACTGATGTAGGCTGGAATAAGAACGGGGTAGGACAACAGTTTCCAATCTATGAAGCTGGAAGTATATTAACTCCAGGAGGTTTTGCTACAATGGGATTTGGAGCGCCGGCAGCTTTAGGAGCAAAGGTAGCTCAGCCTGATAAAGTAGTTGTTTCTCTAGTAGGAGACGGGGGATTCGGCCAAAATCCAGCTGTGCTTGCTACGGCAGCTGAAGAGAATATTCCTGTGGTTTGGATCGTTATGAATAACTTTGCGTTTGGTACGATCGCTGGACTGCAAAAAGCACATTTTGGAACCACTCTAGGCACGGTATTTGAAAAAGATGGAGAGGTTTATTCTCCTGACTTTGCAAGTATCGCTAAAGCTTATGGAGTAGAAGGTATAAAAATTCAATCAGCCGAAGAGTTCAAACCTGCACTGCAAAGAGCTATTGCTTCTAATAAACCAGTTGTAATTGATGTAGCGATGTTAAACAATCCTGTACCAACATCAGGACATTGGAACATCATGGATATTTACTCACCGGATAAGAAAGTACACCATGTATCTGTTTAACAAGTATGGAACAAATGCTGAAATGAAAACGGAAACATTTAACTTTGATAAAAAGGAGCTGTTCCTATGTTAGAGAGTGTGGAAGGAACTCATTCTCCATCTATTTGTACGCCTCTAGTAGGCAAAAATCACAAAGAGCTTTTAACAGAGCTGGCGGACATTCTATTAAAAAAGCCGGATATAATTGAATGGCGCCTAGATTTTTATGAAGAAATTCAAGATATGAACAGCGTCCTTTCTGCAGCTAAAGATATATATGAAAATAGTGAGCGCACTCCTATTTTGCTTACTGTACGTTCTCAAAAGGAAGGAGGACAGCCTATTTCTTTATCAGAAAAGGAAGTAGTAGCCATACTTGCAGAGGTATGTAAACACCCGTATGTAGCAATTATTGATTTTGAAGTATCAAATCAACCGGATCACATCCGCTATTTGCGTGAAGTGTCCAAGGAAAATAACAAGAAACTTGTGCTTTCTTATCATAATTTTTCTTTTACGCCTCCTAAAGCGGAAATTTTTAAAAGCTTATTTCTAGCTGAATTTTACGGAGCAGATGCAGCAAAAGCAGCTGTCATGCCTCAGAACAATCAAGATGTTTTAACTTTATTGGAAGCTACAAGAGAGGCTGAAAAAGAGCTCAGCATTCCTCTCATTACCATGTCGATGGGAGGGTTAGGAGCTATTAGCCGAATTGTCGGATGGATGTACGGCTCGTCTGTTACTTTCGCTGTAGGGAAAAGCAGCTCAGCTCCTGGGCAAGTTCCAATTGATGAATTACGAAAAATAATTCAGTTAACAAAAAAAGTTACGGATCCTGAGAGCAACCCTTTCCATCAAATTGGTTCGATATAAAATAAAAAGAACAAGAGCATGCTATGCTCTTGTTCTTTTTATTTATCCTTTAAATGCATTGAAAGATAAACGCGAGTATCTTTTTTGTGCTCATATTTTGGATTAGCGCTTCGCGTATATTCTTTTGACTGATGTTCTATATGGTAGTTCTGTTCAAATTGTTTGATTGCTTCATTAATTTCTTCTTGTGTTCCCATTAATCTTACTTGCAGCATTGTAATGTCTCCTTCCATACACTTTGCTTTTTGACTATATCATGAAATGAAAAAGAAGTAATTTTATTTTTGTTGACGGACTTGTATATACAGGTTAGAATAAAAATATAAAACTTGTATATACAGGTTTGTGGTGAGATTTATATGGGGGATAGGAGATATAGGAGTAAAATGAAAGCGGAAACAAGGGGGAAAAGACATGAATCGAGAATCTGTTGAACGCATTGTAGAAGCCGTTGGCGGAAAAGAAAATATCTCTGCTGCAACGCACTGTGTAACGCGCCTTCGACTTGTTTTAAAAGATGAAGGTAAAGTCAATCAACGTATGCTAGATGAGCACGAATTAGTAAAAGGATCTTTTTCTACAAACGGCCAGTTTCAAGTTGTCATTGGTCAAGGCACGGTGGATAAAGTATATAAAGAAATGGTGGCGCTTACAGGTATAGGCGAGCTATCAAAAGAAGAAGTGAAAAACGAAGCGGCTAAAAACTTAAATCCGCTGCAGCGCGCAATAAAAACATTAGCTGACATTTTTATTCCTATTTTACCGGCCATCGTAACCGCGGGTTTATTGATGGGAATCAATAATGTACTAACAGGAGCCGGAATTTTTTACGATGATAAATCAATCGTAGATGTTCATACACAGTGGAAAGACTTCGCAAGCATGATTAATTTAATTGCGAATACGGCTTTTGCCTTTTTGCCAGCTCTTATTGGGTGGTCAGCTGTTACGCGTTTTGGAGGAAGTCCTTTATTTGGAATTGTCCTTGGGCTCATGCTTGTACATCCTGACTTGCTAAATGCTTGGTCTTACGGAGAAGCATTAAAAAAAGGAAGTATTGATACGTGGAATTTATTTGGCCTGCATGTTGAGAAAGTAGGCTATCAAGGACAGGTTTTACCCGTGTTAGTTGCTTCATTCGTCTTGGCAAAAATCGAATTATTCTTACGAAAACGCATACCGGATGGATTTCAACTTTTGATTGTAGCACCTGTAGCTCTTTTAGTAACAGGGTTTCTCGCTTTTATTGTAATTGGTCCAATTACATTTGCAATAGGAAATGTTATTACAGATGCAGTTGTATGGCTGTTTAAAACGGCTCCATTTATTGGAGGGCTTGTATATGGAGGTTTATACGCTCCTCTTGTTATTACAGGGATGCACCATACATTTTTGGCCGTAGATTTACAGCTGATTGGAAGCATAGGGAGTACGTTCTTATGGCCAATGGTAGCATTATCGAATATTGCACAGGGCTCTGCGGCTTTCGCGATAATGGTTCTTTCAAAAGATGATGAGAAATTAAAAGGATTATCTTTAACGTCAGGGGTTTCAGCGTGGCTTGGCATTACGGAACCTGCAATGTTTGGTGTGAATTTGCGTTTTAGATTTGCTTTTATTTCTGCAGTGATTGGTTCAGCTATTGCCGGTATTGTCATATCTGTAGCCGGAGTGAAAGCAGCGTCGGTAGGAATTGGGGGTATACCAGCTCCGTTATCAATTGTTCCACAGAGCTGGCCGCCTTTTATTATTGGAATGGTCATCGTAATCGTTGTGCCGTTTCTTTTAACGTTAACGCTCGGAAAGCTTCAGAAAAAATCAACCGTTACATCAACGGTCGCGGGTACAGACTCATTTCAACATAATTCTAAGAATTAAATGGTGGTGTTAAAGATGCAAGAACCTTGGTGGAAAAAATCGGTTGTTTATCAAATTTATCCAAAAAGTTTTTATGATACGACTGGAAACGGCGTGGGTGATATAGCTGGCATTATTGAAAAGCTAGATTATTTGAAAAAGCTCGGGGTAGATGTTCTGTGGCTAACGCCAATTTATAAATCACCACAGCGGGATAATGGATATGATATAAGTGATTATTTTGTTATTCAAGAAGAATACGGAACAATGGAGGACTTTGATCGTTTAGTAACAGAAGCGCATAAGCGGGGGCTTAAAGTCATCATGGATATTGTCGTTAATCATACATCAACTGAACATGAATGGTTTCAAGAAGCTAAAAAATCGAAAGATAACCCGTACAGAGATTTTTATATTTGGAAAGATCAAAAAGAAGATGGAAGTGCTCCGACGAATTGGGTTTCAAAATTTGGGGGATCCGCGTGGGAGCATGATAACCTCACAGAACAATCGTATCTGCATTTGTTTGATGTTACGCAAGCGGATTTGAACTGGGAAAACGAGCGTGTGCGCCGCAGCGTGTATGACATGATGACGTTTTGGTTTGAAAAAGGAGTAGATGGATTTCGTCTGGACGTTATTAATTTAATTTCAAAAGATCAGCGTTTTTTAGATGATGATGGTTCCGTTGCACCAGGAGATGGCCGGAAATTCTACACCGACGGTCCTCGCGTGCACGAATATATGCGGGAAATGAATCAAGAAGTTTTTTCAAAATATGATAGTATGACCGTTGGAGAAATGTCGTCCACAACTGTTGACCACTGTATTCAGTACTCTCATCCGGACCGACGCGAGCTTAGTATGACGTTTAATTTTCATCATTTGAAAGTCGATTACCCGAATGGAGAAAAGTGGGCCCTAGCAGATTTTGATTTTATTAAATTAAAAGAGATTCTATCAACTTGGCAAACGGAAATGAATAAAGGTGGGGGATGGAATGCATTATTTTGGTGCAACCATGATCAGCCTCGCGTTGTTTCACGCTATGGAGACGACGAACTCTATCATAATAAATCTGCTAAAATGCTCGCTACAACGATTCATTTGATGCAGGGAACGCCTTATATCTATCAAGGCGAAGAAATAGGTATGACAAACCCGAAGTTTTCCTCTATTGATGAATATAGAGATGTGGAGTCATTAAATGTGTATGAAATAAAACGTGCACAAGGAATGGACGAAAATGAAATTTTGGAAATTTTAAAACATAAATCAAGAGATAATTCCCGTACACCGGTGCAATGGAACGATAAGCCGAATGCAGGTTTTACAAAAGGAAAGCCATGGATTAATCCGGCCGATAACTACCGTAAAATTAATGTAGAAAAAGCGTTAGAGGATAAAGATTCAATCTTTTATTTTTATCAAAAGCTTATTGCACTGCGCAAGCAGTACGAGATTATCACCTATGGAAACTATGAATTGATTCTTGGAGAAGACGAGCAGATTTTCGCTTATATCCGAAATGGAGCAGATGAAAAGCTGCTCGTAATAAACAATTTCTACGGCAGCGAAACAGCCTTTGAACTGCCAGAAAATCTAACTTTTGAAGGATATCATAGTGAAATATTGCTGTCTAACTACGAAGATTCACCAAAGGAATTCAAGCGAGTCTTACTTCGGCCGTATGAATCAATCGTGTATCATTTAAAAAAATAGAGAAAAAGTGAAAAGAACGATGGGTGACAATCTATCGTTCTTTTTATACAATTGGGTATATATAGAAAGTAAAATAGGTGATGGCAATTGAAAGAAAATAAATTTATCAGCATTTACGAACAGTTAGTCGATAAAATTAAACGCGGTGACTGGCGTCCTAATACAAAACTTCCTTCTGAAAATGAGCTTGTTGAACAGTATCAAACGTCCCGTGAAACGATACGGAAAGCGTTAAATTTACTCTCGCAAAATGGGTACATTCAAAAAATGAAAGGAAAAGGTTCTTTTGTATTAGACGTATCACGCTTTGATTTTCCAGTATCAGGACTTGTTAGCTTCAAAGAAGTCGCGGAAAAGCTAGGACATACATCGACTACTATTGTAAAAGAGTTTGAATTAGTCAAGGCCGATCAAGATCTGTGCACACAGCTTGGGGCGACGAAAAAAGATCTCATATGGAAAGTAGTTCGAGCGCGTGAAATCGATGGAGAAAAAATTATTTTAGATAAAGATTTTTTTCATAAAAAGTATGTTCCTCACCTCACAAAAGACATATGCAAAGGCTCTATTTATGAATACTTAGAAAAAGATCTTGGGCTGAAAATCAGCTTTGCAAAAAAAGAAATTTCCGTTGATGAGCTGACGGATGAAGATAAGTGTTACTTAGATTTAAAAGACTATGAACATATTGTGGTAGTAAGAAACTATGTGTATTTAGAAGATGCAAGTCTTTTTCAATATACGGAATCACGTCATCGTCTTGATAAGTTTCGTTTTGTAGATTTTGCTCGCAGAGGTATATAATGGTTTACTGCCCATGAGTTTTTCCTTTTTGTACATGTTTACAAAAAAACTGCTTTGGTATAAAAAACAAAGCAGTTTTCTTATGAGGAAAACTGAAAAAACGTGATCCTTTTGACGATAAAATTCTAAAAAGGTTGAATTTTTATTTAGAGTTTGTTTTAGTAGAACATAAGATTATTTTATATTTGTATAATGTTATTCATACGGTATACAGATTTATTGATCTTTTTTTATTAGATATATAAGAAAATGTTATTTGAAAATGATAACTTCATTAGTAATTCTAATAAATCTGTCTAACTACAGCATTAAAGGGAGCTGCTCAAACAATACTAAGTAAAAAGGAGGAGACGGAATGAGTAACGATTATCGACTTTATCCTCTTGGTGATAGCGGCATTGTCGTTTCATTTGGAGACGAAATTAATTTCGGTATACATAAACGTATTCAGCAATTTACTGAGGTGCTAGAGCAATCATTATGTAAGGGAATGATTGAATATGTGCCGGCTTTTACGACTGTTACAATCTATTATGATCCTTGGATAATGAGTGAAAAAGGAAGAAGAAATCCTTACAAAGCAATATCTACATATATTGAAGAACTGCTTTTCCGCCAGGAAGAAAAATCTGAAGCGGTCGCTAGACAAATTGATATTCCGGTGTGTTACGGAGGAAAGTACGGCCCGGACTTAGAGAGAGTAGCTGCTTTTCATTCATTAACGCCTGATGAAGTTATCTCCATTCATACAAACGGAGAATATTTGGTGTATATGATAGGCTTTGCTCCTGGTTTTCCTTACTTAGGAGGGATGAGTGAAAAAATTGCGACTCCAAGGAAAGAATCACCGAGAAACAGCATCCCAAAAGGGTCAGTTGGCATCGCAGGAATGCAAACCGGCGTGTACCCAATTGAAACACCTGGAGGATGGCAGTTAATCGGGCGTACTCCTCTTACACTATTTAACCCAGAAAAAGACTCGCCAAGCTTACTTCAAGCAGGTGATCGTATCCGATTTGTTTCCATTTCTGAAACGGAATATGAAGCACAAAAGGAGGTGGATGAAGATGAGTATTAAAGTGATGCGTCCTGGTTTATTAACAACGATTCAAGATATCGGCAGACATGGATATCAAAAGGACGGCATGATTGTCAGCGGGGCAATGGACAAAGTTGCTTTAAGGATTGCCAACTTATTAGTAGGAAATCAAGAAAATCAGCCGGTTATTGAAATTACGTTAATGGGACCAAAAATTGAATTTCAGCAAGATGCTTTAATTGCCCTGACAGGAGGGGATTTATCGCCAACTGTTAATGATGAAGCCGTAAAGATGTGGCGGCCTTTATATGTGAAAAAAGGGAGCGTGCTGCAGTTTGGTGTTCCGACTTTAGGTTGCCGTTCTTATTTATCGGTTTCCGGTGCCTTTAACGTTCCTGCAGTTATGGGAAGTACATCTACTTCGCTTCGCGCTCGGATAGGAGGGCTGCACGGTAAAGCATTACAGTCAGGAGACGAAGTATTAAGCCATCCTCCTACAGAAATAGGGGAAGCAATTATAAAGAAACTGGTGAAAAAGCAAACGGACCGCTCTTTTCAGCAGGCTTTTTGGACCATTCATCCCAAACTTCTTCCTTCATACGAGACGCCTATTATCCGCACGATGAAAGGTGCGGAATTTGATTGGTTTACGAAAGAAAGTCAACAACATTTCTTTAATCAAGAATTTGACGTTACGCCGCAATCTGACCGAATGGGCTATAGACTAAAAGGGAAGAAACTAGTCCTTCAGCAGGAAAAGGAGCTGCTTTCTAGCGCTGTGACGTTTGGTACAATTCAAGTACCAAAAGAAGGACAGCCCATTGTTTTATTAGCAGATCATCAAACGACAGGAGGATACCCTAGAATAGGGCAGGTAGCAACTGCCGATTTTTCGGCGCTGGCACAAGTTTCTCCAGGGCAAAAGGTTTCTTTTCAATTCGTTTCACTGGATGAAGCGCAGCATTTATATATGGAGCAGGAAAAGAAAATCAATCATATTAAAAGAGCACTTCGAATGAAAATATAAGGGGGAAGAAAATGGCTACCGTTGATTTGAACTGTGACTTAGGGGAGAGCTTTGGGAACTATAGATTAGGAAATGATAAAGAAATTTTACGCTATGTAACGTCAGCAAACATTGCTTGTGGCTTTCATGCCGGAGATCCTTCGGTTATGAGAGAAACAGTAAAGCTGGCTTTGAGTGAAAATGTGGCGATCGGCGCGCACCCCGGATTGCAAGATTTAGCTGGATTTGGACGTAGATATATGAAAATTACGCCTCGAGAAGCTTATGATTTGATGGTGTATCAAATGGGGGCTCTTTCAGCTTTTATACGTGCAGAAGGAGGGGCCCTTCATCATGTGAAACCTCATGGTGCTTTATATAATATGGCTGCAGGGGATCGAGACATAGCTAAAGCTATTGCTGAAGCTGTTTATAATGTTAGTGAGGAAGCTATTCTATATGGTCTTGCTGGAAGTGAATCGATTAAAGCTGGAAACGAAATCGGCTTGCGTACGTCTCAGGAAGTATTTGCAGATCGAACCTATCAACAGAACGGCATGCTGACGCCGAGAAACGTTGAAAACGCCGTGATTCAAGATGAGAAAGCAGCTATTTCTCAAGTAATTAAAATGGTCAAAGAAAAGAAAGTATTCACTGTGCAAAATGAAGAGATTCCGATTCAGGCAGATACCGTCTGTATTCATGGAGACGGTGCACATGCTGTTGAATTTGCCAAAGCTATTTGTGACAAGCTAAAAGAAGAACAAATCATTATTCAACCACAATGAGGTGACATCATGAAAAAAGAACGCAACTGGAGCGTGCTCCTCGGAGCAGCATTTTTAATGGCTACTTCAGCAGTGGGTCCAGGTTTTTTAACTCAAACAACGGTCTTTACACAAGCTCTCGCCGCAAGTTTTGGTTTTGTCATTTTACTGTCGATTTTATTAGACATTGGCGTTCAGCTAAACGTATGGCGTATTATTGCCGTCTCAGAAAAAAGAGCACAGGATATTGCTAACAGTGTTTTCCCAGGTCTCGGTTTATTTATTGCTATTTTAATTGTAATCGGAGGCTTAGCATTTAATATTGGAAATGTAGGAGGAGCGGGTCTTGGCTTCAATGCGCTATTTGGTATTTCTCCTAAAGTTGGTGCAGTCATTACAGCCATTATTTCTATTGCCATCTTTTTAGTCAAAGAAGCCGGAAAATTAATGGATCGTTTTGCTCAATTAATGGGCGGAATATTAATTATTTTAATGGTGTATGTTGCGGTTTCTTCCGCTCCGCCAGTAGGAGAAGCGGTATCTAAAACATTTTGGCCGGATCACATCGACGTAATGGCGATTGTTACTCTTGTAGGAGGAACGGTAGGAGGATATATTACATTTGCAGGAGGTCACCGTTTATTAGATGCAGGAATCAAAGGAAAAGCCGCGATTCCGGAAGTAACAAGAGGAGCAGTATCCGGCATTACGATCGCTTCGATCATTCGAATTTTTCTATTTTTGGCGACATTAGGTGTGTTGAGTCAAGGGTTAAAACTGAATCCCGATAATCCACCAGCCTCTGTTTTTCAGTTAGCCGCAGGGGATATTGGCTATAAATTATTCGGTGTCGTCATGGCAGCAGCGGCTATCACTTCAGTTATTGGTTCGGCATATACATCGGTTTCCTTTATTAAATCCTTCAGCAAAAGGATTGAGAAATATGAAAACTGGATTATCATTGCATTTATTACGATTTCAACCCTGGTTTTCTTAACGATTGGTCAGCCGGTCACGCTGCTCATTTTAGCTGGAGCATTAAATGGGTTAATCTTACCTATTACACTCGGTACAATGCTTATAGCGGCGTATAAAAAGAAGATAGTAGGGGATTACAAGCATCCGACTTGGCTTACCGTTTTTGGCGGTTTTGTGGTCGTTATTATGGCTGTGCTAGGAGTCTATACGCTTGTCACTCAAATGGCAAAACTGTGGTAAGAAATTCTATAACCAATTAAAAAAGGGCCAGAAGGCCCTTTTTTAATTGGTTATAGGCAATACATATAAAATGATTGCTAAAAAGTGAAGTACGGTTCCGCCAAGAACAAACATATGCCAAATCATATGGTGAAAACGAAATCCTCGCCATACGTAAAAAACGGCTCCGATTGTATACAACACGCCTCCAACTACAAGAAGGACAATTCCTTGATGGGCAATGTTTTGAGTTAACGAATCCCACGCAAACACAATCATCCATCCCATAAATACGTAAAGAATGGTGGAAATAAAAAGGAATTTCTTCACAAAAAAAGCTTTGAATACAATTCCTGCAAGAGCGATGCCCCATACAATTCCAAAAAGTGTCCAGCCGGTGGTTCCTTTTACTGCGATAAATAAAAATGGAGTGTACGTACCGGCAATAAACAAGTAAATAGAAGAGTGGTCAAATATCTCAAAAAGATCTTTTACCTTACCTTCCGGAAAGCTATGGACAAGCGTAGAGGAGACATAGAGAAGCAGCATGGTTACTCCGTAAATAGTAAAACTGATAACATGCCAAGGCGTTCCTTCTAACGAAGAAAGTACGATTAAAAGCGTTAATCCCACAATGCTGAGTACGGCTCCAACGCCGTGTGTAATCGCATTTGCAATTTCTTCTCCTCTTGTAAATGTGTGTGTAGTAGCCATTTACAAAATCCTTTCTTTACACAAATTTATCTTCTATTTTCTCAGAGGATCAGTTTTGAACATACCTGCTGAGAAAAAATCCGTAACGGTCAAAAACATGAGTGAAAAGTTCATTGGTTATTTCTTTATTATAGACCATTCTTTTGATTTTATCTATTCTGACTGGAGGTCCGAAAAGAGGAAAGATGTATATGTGAATGTTCACTAGCTGTAAAAAGCATGTATAGAAGAAAAAAATGCTTTTTGAAAAAATGGCAGAAAAGTTGTCATGAAGGCATGATTTTGAAATACATATAAAATAAAACTTTTAACAGTCAAGGTTACGATTACTGCTTAGCTCATTTGCAATAGATAAGTAACAAGATTGTAAGAAGGCAGGGGGATGGAAGCAGTGAAAAAAGAAGTTATTTTTGATGAAACAGGCACATACAAATATTCTCTATTATGCAAATGGAGTGAAGTAAACGAACGTAAACTTACGTTTATCTTGTCCTTTCCAGAAAATACGTATGAATACAGCGATGATACAGCTGTATCCAAATGCATCGACCTGGCACAAAAGTGGGGATTTGGAGTTTTAGAAATCGTTTATTTATTCAGCTATCAAACCGATCATGTTTCGTTTTTACGCATGCTTTCAAAAGAAGAAGCTGTTGGAACAAGAACAGGTGAATATATTCAAAAGGCTGTGGAAGATGCTGAACTAGTTGTGGTAGCTTGGGGTGATCATGGAAGCATTTATAACCGGCAAGAGGAAGTAGAACGCTTTTTGAAACACAAGCCGGTATACTGTTTTGGAAAAACGAAGCAGCAATTTCCTCGCCATATTTTATCCGTCGTGCACCGTACAGAATTACAGAAATACGAAGTGCCGGCTAATCGTGAAGAGTCAGAAGAAGTTTCTTCGTTTATTGAAGACATAGATCAAAGTTTTGGTGGAGAGGATTATTCTCCAATTAAACAACTAACAGAAGAAGAACCGCTTATGTTTATTGAAGACATTGCCAGTATGTATCGATAAAGAGAAAAAGCGAGGTTTATATTCCTCGCTTTTTCGTTAGTATAAAACACCAAGTTTTGTCATATGGTTGTATCAAGAAGCGTGTGTGAAGGGGGAACTTTATGAAGTTGAATGAAGTACTGCACCGCATCACAACTATTTACAATGAGTTAGAAGAAGAGTGCTTTCAATATATAGGGACTGTGATCAATGAAAATGCAGAGCTGGATATTTCTCGTCTAGAAGAATTAAGTACGCTGTTAAACTTCGTATATGAATGCTCGCAGGATGTATTAGTAGGTTCTATTTTAACAAAATTGGATTATGGACAACCCATTTATCAATTTGCTATGTTAAAGCCTATTTCCCTTGAAGGAAATGAAGATAAGTTAGATATTTTATATGAAGAAAAGGTAAAAGTAGAAAGAGCGATTCTAGATGTGTATACAGCTCAGCGAAAGAAGTTATTGACTCAAGCAGCTGAAGACTTAAAAGAACTGCACTACGAGCTGCAAACCTACGTGTATGCTTGCAACATATAAGTGAATCTGTTGAAATGGCAAGGTATATATACAAATAAAAGGGAACATGTTAGGATAAATAAAAAGAACTCCTAATCAAAGAGTTCTTTTTATTGTAAAATATATGATTTTGAACTAGTCAAGCATAAAGACGGTGGTAATGGCAGTTACCCTTTTCTTTGTGCTTTTTTTATCCGATTGTGTTGATGATGCTGCTTACTGCGTTAAAAAAGTTCATAAGTACCTCGTTTAGCATGTAATATGCCTCCTCTCTTACTCAATATGTACAATCAAATTATCCAATTGTGTTAATGATGCTGCTTACCGCGTTAAATAAGTTCATTAAAACGTCGTTGAACATGTTTGCAACCTCCTTTATGATAGATTCATATAGTAATACGAGAAAACATAAAGTTTGGATCACATTTTTTTAATGTTTTTTTAGAAAAATAGTTAAAAAAAGAGTTTAATGGAGGTTGAAAAAGATGAATTCGTTTACAAACGACGAAAAGCAAGCGGTATACAAAGCGATTTACGGAAGAAGAGATGTACGCACATTTTTGTCTGATGAGATTCCGAATGAAACGGTTTATAACATTCTACAGGCTGCTCACAGCGGACCTTCCGTCGGGTTTATGCAGCCTTGGAATTTTATATTAGTATCTGATACAGAAGTGAAAAATAAACTTGCCTGGGCAGCAGATAAAGAGAGAAGAGCACTGGCTATTCATTATGAAGGTGAAAAGAAAGAAGATTTTTTAGAGCTAAAGATTCAAGGATTAAAAGAAGCGCCGTTAACTATTTGCGTAACGTGTGATCCAACAAGAGGGGGCTCTCATGTTCTCGGAAGAAACTCAATTCCAGAAACTGATATGATGTCAACTGCGTGTGCGATTCAAAATATGTGGCTTGCTTCATATGCAGAAGGACTGGCAATGGGATGGGTAAGTTTTTATAAAAAAAATGATGTACGTGACATTTTACATATTCCTCCTCATATTGATCCTGTAGCGCTCATGTCAATTGGCTATACAGATAAATACCCTGAGAAACCAATCTTAGAACAAGCTAACTGGGAAAAAAGAAGGGATTTAGACAAGCTAATTTATCATAATGTATGGGAAAATGAAAAAGAATAGCGGAGAGAAAATAAAGACATACTAAAAAGCGCCGAAATATAGTAAAATTTGAATATTAAATGATACACTATATATAGCGAAAGCGGATATGAGCGTCTAGCGTATCCGTTTTATTTATATGTATACAAATGACTTGGGAAAAAGAGAGATAGGAGAATTGAAGGTTTCATGAATATTGCAAGAAGTTGGCTTCACAACAAACTTACTGTTCGCATCATTACGCTTATTATTATTACAGTTTTACTTGTCAGCATTAGAAGTATGCTTCAGCTGCTGTTATTTACGTTTATTTTTACCTTTTTAATTGGTCGTCTTCAACAAACGTTAAGAAGAAAGCTTCCGCTTAATTCAACGCTTATACTCATCGTCATCTATATCGCACTGATTGGTGCTCTCGGTATTGTAGGATATGTATATATCCCGGTTATTATGACGCAAGTTACTGAGCTTGTACAGAAGCTGATGTATTTTTACAAGCACCCCCCTGATAATACATTCGTCACCTATATTATCGATAATCTAAAGAGATTTAAATCACCAGAAAATATTCAGCAGAATATTGATTTAGTATACAGCTATTTATCTAATATTGGAAAAGTAAGTGCACAAGTTTTCTTAGCACTCTTGTTAAGCCTATTCTTTTTACTTGAAAAGTCGCGGATTCACCGATTATTTGTCCAACTGGAACAATCTAGGCTGGGCTGGTTTTTCAAAGAAGCTGGCTATTTGGGGAGAAAATTTGTTAATTCCTTCGGCAAGGTAATAGAAGTTCAGTTTATTATCGCTTTTGTGAACAGCATTTTATCCGTTATTGCCCTGTGGGTGTTAGGGTTTCCTAATTTGCTTGCGCTTGGCGTTATGGTCTTTCTACTAGGGCTAGTGCCGGTTCTTGGGGTATTTGTTTCACTCATTCCGCTTTGTACAATCGCTTACAGTTTAGGAGGCGGTGTAAAAGTACTATCTGTGTTAATTATGGTGGTAGTACTTCACGCACTTGAAAGCTATGTATTAAATCCAAAGCTTATGTCATCTAAAACAAACTTGCCAACATTCATTACGTTTATCATTTTAGTATTTGGTGAACATTTCTTGGGCGTATGGGGGCTGATTCTTGGTATTCCTATTTTTATTTTCTTTTTAGATCTCGTAGGAGTAGATTCAGCACAGCAATTGTCAAAAAAAGAAGAGACTGGGACAAAATGATTTTAGACGAGGTGAAAAACGAACCACTAATCAAGATGTTTGATTAGTGGTTCGTTTCTTTTTTTAACGAGCGTATCGTTTTTTGAATGACTGGATGATCTCGATGCTTAAGTTTATAAGCAAGAAAGATCTGATTTTTTACCGCTAAATGTTCAAGTTCGATTTTCACCTTTTTTTCTTGGAGCGCTTCTTGAATCAAATAGCGGGGAAGCAGGCTGATTCCCATGTGATGCTGAATGGCTTTTAACAACGTTTGAAGATTTGGAATCACGTGATGAGGCTGAATTTCAGGCCGTTTTTTAAAATGCTGTCGCCAAAAACGCCTGATAATAGGAAGTTCAAGGCCATAGCTAATCCACCGCTGATTGTATAAAAAATCCTCTATGTCTTCATTGGGTGTCATTTCAAAAGAAGGAGGGACGGTTAAGACAAACTCTTCTTCTTCAATGACCGTATATTCGACTCCTGGTATTTGCAATCTTTGGGTTGTAATCGCAATATCAATTTCGTCGTTTTGTATCTTTTCCAGTAAAACAGAAGCAATACCAAACTGGCTGTAGCAGCGGATACCTGCATCTTTTATTCTTTCTAAAGCTTGTTCGGTAAAATACTCTACGGGAGAACCAATTTTTACGACCGGCAGCGCGTCGGGAGATGAAGCGGTCATTTTTAATTCAATTGAAGCAGCTTCTAGACTTTCAATTAACGGCACAATACGCGTGTACAGTTCTTTACCTTTTTCTGTTGGAATCATCTTTCTTGGTGCACGGATAAATAAACCTTCGCCTATTTCAGCTTCTAAAGCAGCTAAGTGCTGACTCATGGCCGGCTGCGTTAAGATCCTCGCTCTGGCTGCTTCAGAAACGGATCGATATTTGTAAATGCTAATAAAGCTGCGATACCATTCAAAATCAATCATTTATGCTATCCTTTCTTATAAATTTATTTATGGATATCTATTTATTTTCTAATTTGTATTATAGACAAGCTCTCTTTAAAATAAAAATAGTAAGCAAATCATTTTTAGATAAAATAATAAAAGTAACGCTAAGCAAATGATTTAAAAAGGAGAGTTAGACTGTGAAAGCATTATTATTGCAAGATAAAAATAAATGGACAGAAATGAAAGTAGAAGAAATAGAAAAACCTCTTCCAAATAAAGGGGAAGTAGTAGTTGAAGTTCACGCAGTGGGACTTAATCCAGTGGATTATAAAACGGCTACTAATGGAAATCCTCATTGGACATATCCTCACATTCTAGGTTTGGATGTAGCTGGGACAATCGATGAAGTTGGAGAAGGAGTAGTTGACTGGAAAAAAGGAGACCGCGTTGTCTATCACGGGGACTTTATGAAAAAAGGCGGATATGCTGAATATGCGGTCACAACTGCTCATTCAATTTCGCGCATTCCTGATGCTGTTACATTTGAAGAAGCTGCTGCTTTGCCTACTGCAGGTTACACGGCGTATGAAGCACTATTTCGTAAACTTCCAATGAACCATATTCAAACCATCTTAATTCACGGAGGAGCTGGAGGCGTAGGGGGCTTTGGCGTGCAGCTTGCTAAAAACGCTGGAAAAACCGTTTTCTCAACAGCTTCAGCACATAATCATGAGTATGTGAAGTCGTTAGGAGCTGATTATGTAATTGATTATCGCGAGGAAAACGTCGCAGAAAAAGTATTGGAGCTGACAAATGGCCGCGGCGTAGATGCTGTGCTTGACACGGTGAGCGCAAAGAACGCAACGGATTCTTTAGATATGATTGCCTATAGAGGACATTTAGCACATATTGCTGGTGCACCTGACTATACAAAAGTAAAGCCTTTTACAAAGGTGATTTCTTATCATGAAGTAGCTTTAAATGCTGCACACCACATTGATGACATGATGGCGCAAGCGGATTTAGCAAAAATGGGCGATGAGCTTTTAGCATTAGTAGCAGAGAAGAAAGTAGCTCCGATGATTGAGCGCATCATCTCGTTAAAAGAAGTGCCAAATGCATTAGAAGAGCTTTCAAAACGCCATGTGAAAGGGAAAATCATTGCTAAAATTAAATAATAGCAGGACAGAAAAGACTCTTTTATTACAACTAATAAAAGAGTTTTTTTCTGCTATTTTCTTTTTTTGCGTTACTTCACTTATGAACTGCATATGATAGAAGATAATCAAATATAGCAAACGGGTGCGTATAAGCTTTTTTTACTAGTAAAATTGCTTTGAAATCGTGAAATTTTGAATAGTTTGAGTTATGATGAAAGAACGTGAAATTTGTATGATTGAAAGGAGAAAAAAGGTGCAAGGGTTTATTGATTTTGTACAAAATTTAGGCATAGTGGGCATCTTTATTGCTACAGCAATCGAAGCTGCGGCAATTCCTTTTCCGTGTACGTTATCGATTTTGCTCATTGGCTCGGTGCTGCAGCTTTCAATATGGAAAATCCTTATTGTTTCAGCTGTCAATACCGTTATTTATATCGCATTCAACTATATTCCGTTCGTTATGGGATACAGGTTTGAATCTATTACCAAGCGCTGGTTTGGTGAAAAAAATATAAAGCGTGCCCAAAAATGGTTTCATAAATATGGAAAATGGAGTATTACGATTTCTCGTCCCATCAGTATCGCAAACTATATAACCTATTTGGCAGGACTTAGTAAAATCAAATCTAAGGACTTTGTTTTATACAGCACCTTAGGAATTTTTCCGTGGTTTGTTTTTTTGCTCTATGTAGGAGGACTTGGAGATATTGAAAAAATCCAAAAATATTTGCATGATGTAGATCGTTTAATATTTGTTATTCTTATAATCGGAGTGATAGTTGGTGCAGGCTGGTGGATGAAAAAAAAAAGAGAAAGCCAAGCTCAAGAATAAAGCTATAATGATGGTTATAGCTTTATTTTAATATAAAGAAATTATTTAAATAAAAACATTTTTCTGAAAAGTTACAAAAAAACATTTTTCCTTTTAAAAAAATGTGATACTATGGTACATAAGGTCGCTAAGAGTTGTCTTGGTTCACCGGGTGTTTACTGCAGTCATTTAATAAAAGAAGCTAGGTATAGGTGAAAGCTTTGTTTCTAGTAATGTTGAGAAATGCTGCCTTGCGAAGGGAGGTAAGACGTACAGCACGCGTCCAACGTATGTTATTAAAACCATAAATTTGTAAGCGATTTCTTTCTTTTTACATGTGAGTAGAGCAGCTTTCGTTTTGAATGCAGCTTGTTACAGATTGGTTAAATAATGAATATAGCTTAAAATTGGATCGATCTAATTACCCGTACTATATGAATGTGAAATGTGTTTGATCGGAAATGAAAATAAGCTTAAAAATTACAGGTTAGGTACCCCAAGTATTTCTGAAATTTTAATAAAACAGGAGGTAAAATCATGAAGAACGTAGGGCGTATTAATGGCAAAACTCAGCTCATAGGCCTTTTAGCAACTCCAATTGGACATTCATTGTCACCATCTATGCATAATATGGCCTTTAAAAAACTGGGATTGAATTATGCTTATTTAGCTTTTGAGGTAGGAAATGACTCGTTAGAAGATGCGATTAAAGGACTGAGAGCGTTAAATGTTAAAGGTTTTAATGTATCCATGCCAAATAAAACAAAAATTCTCCCGTTTCTTGATGAATTAGCAGACAGCGCCAAATTTTCAGGAGCTGTCAATACCGTCGTAAACGATAATGGCGTACTAGTTGGGCATAGCACAGACGGTATGGGCTACATTCGAAATTTAAAAGAGAACGGCGTGGATATCACAGGGAAAAAAATGACGTTGGTCGGTTCGGGCGGAGCAGCAACGCCTATTGCTATTCAAGCGGCTTTGGAAGGCCTTGAAGAATTAACAATTTTTGCTCGTCATGATGAATTTTATTCAAAAGCTGTAGAAAACGTAAAAATTATTAATGAAGAGATGAAACATGTTTCATGTAAGGCGAAGCTGTATTCTCTTGAGGATACAGACAGGTTAAGAGAAGAAATTAGAACGAGCGATATTTTGACAAATGGAACAGGAGTAGGAATGAAACCGTTAGAAGAATTCAGCATTATTGAAGATATATCAATGCTGCGTCCTGATTTAATTGTAACAGATGTCGTGTATATGCCTATGAAATCAAAACTGTTAGAACAAGCTGAATCAATCGGATGTCACACCGTTAATGGAATAGGAATGATGATCTGGCAAGGGGCCATGGCGTTTGAATTGTGGACAGGAAAAGAGATGCCTGTGGAGTATATTAAGGAACAAATGTTTGAACCGAGCTTACAGTATTAAAAACGCGTATTTTTTAACTTTGCTAGAAATTTGTATAAATGAAGGGACTATATCTTCTTTTCCTCTAGCACAATAAAAAAATGATTCTAGACGATTAATATATAAAAGGTTTTGTTATATTAAAAAAGTATATATTTCAATTTTCTAAAAATTAAAAATATATATTGCGCAGAAAAATGTAATTCAGTATACTAAAACTCAGGTTTGAATTGATTTTATATTAGGCTGTGTTAAAAGACGAAGCTTAGCGAAAAAAAGGCAGGTGTTACAATGAGAAATTAAAAAAGCAGACATTAATCACATCATGTTCGGATATTCGAGTAGATCATAAAATATACGGCATCGTTCCGCAATATGTGAAGAGATTCCCAATGGAATTAGATCGTTCTAATAAAAATTTATTAGATCGTTCTAATTAGAACTTTCTATTAATCTTTTTAATTCCACTAATAAAAGTTTTACGGAAAGGATAAGAGAACAAGTAAATAGCTAGAGGATTAGGTTTTCAGCATTGCCATCTTTCAACTTTAGTTCAGGCAGACTTTATGTAAGTAAGCAATTGTAAATGGGATCTGAGCAAAGAAATATTTCATAAAAATGAAAGCGCATACTTAAAATCTTATGAGTGAGGGAAGATAATGAAAAAACATCGTTGGTCGATTGTATTCTTGATTGCGGTTGGTGTAGTTGTAAACTATTTTGATCGAATTAATATGTCCATTGCTATGCCATTGTTACAAAAAGAATTTAACTTGACAGCAGGTCAGATGGGGATTTTCCTATCAGCATTTGCATGGTCTTACGCTTTACTTCAACTTCCTATAGGGCCTTTGCTAGATAAAATAGGCGTAAAATGGGTAACGCGTGTAGCGACCGTGATATGGACAGTAGCTTGTCTTTTAACTGCAGTAGCAAATGGATGGGGGTTAATTATTTTATCTCGGGTGCTGTTAGGAGTTGGAGAAGCACCATTCTTTCCGTCTGCTTCCAAAGCAGTTAGCCATTGGGTTCCGCGTCAGGAACGCGGAAAAGCTATCGCAGCTTATGATTCTCAATCCAAACTTTCCAACGCCATCGGGGCGCCTATATTAGCACTAATTGTAACAGAGTGGGGCTGGCGAGGTGGTTTCTTAGCAACTGCTATTCTTAGTTTCATATATGCTATTGTTTATTGGATCTGGTATCGTGAACCTCATGAAGATGAGCGTTTGACGAAAGAAGAATATGACTACATTGTTCAAGGCGGTTCTCAAAGTTCAGAAGAAGTTAAAGGCAGTGCAATGGAGAACATTCGCTATTTGCTAACTAAAAGAAAAGTCTGGGCAGTATTCATTGGGTTTGCGGCGTACGGCTATTCATGGTTTTTGTTCTTGACTTGGCTTCCCGGATATTTAGCAACAGAAATGAACATGTCTATTTTAAAATCAGGCTGGTACTCGGCTATACCTTGGATTGTAGGTACCATTACTGAAATAGTAATTGGGGGCTGGCTTGTTGATCGTCTTATTAACAAAGGGTATAACCGGACGCGTGTCAGCAAATTTTTTCTAGTAATAGGTATGGTATTTGGTTTGTCAATTATTGGGGCAGCGTTTACTCACAGTGCGAACGTAGCTGTATTTTGGATTTCAACAGCACTTGGAGGTCTTGTTGTCACATCTGCTGTTGCCTACAGCATTCCTACATTTATTGCACCAAAAGGAACGGTAGGAACATTAACGGGACTTTTAACATTTGGAAATAACTCGATGGCTATTGTTGCACCTATTACGACTGGGTTTATTGTTCAGGCCACGGGTTCATTTATGTATGCGTTCCTTTTAGCAGCTGTTTTTTTAGTGATTGGAATTTTAAGCTATACGTTCTTATTAACAGATTTAGACCCGATTGAAAGCAAAGAGTCTATTCTATTAGAAGAAAAAGAGTTAACTTTAGAAAAATAAATAATCTTAATATTTTGACTAATAATATTCGTTTTTAACATATCAAAAGAAATCTACTAATTAATTATCTTAACTAAGCATACAAACAGTTATTACCGGAGGGGATTCAACGTGTTAACCAAAAATTATGGACCTTTAACAGGAGTTCAAATACTAGATATTTCTACTATGATTGCTGCTCCCTTTGGAGCTACTTTATTAGCGGACTTGGGGGCGGAAGTAACCAAAATTGAACTTCCGGGAAAAGGAGATACGCTTCGGACTGTAGGGCCTTGGAAAGGGACTGAACCTTTAAGGTGGCCCGGACTTGCTCGCAATAAAAAGTCTGTTACGCTGGACATTCGATCAGAAGAAGGAGCAGAAATTTTCAAAAAGTTAATTAGTGGAGTAGACATTTTAATTGAAAATTTTCGCCCCGGTACACTGGAAAAATGGAACTTGGGATATGAGGAGCTTAAAAAAGTTAACCCTAAGCTAGTAATGGTGCGCGTATCAGGCTATGGGCAAACAGGTCCTTATCGAGAAAAAGCTGGATTCGGTACACCGGGGACAGCGTTTAGCGGACATACTTATTTACAAGGATATTCAGATCGTCCGCCAGTCAGTCCTTCTTACTCTTTACTAGATTATGTAACGGGCATATATGCTGCGTTCGCTTGTGTAAGCGCTATCTATCATAGGGATGTAAACGAACAGCCGGAAGGTCAAGTAGTAGAAATGGGATTATATGAATCTATTTTTCGAATGATGGAGTTTTTAATCGCTGAGTATGATCAAAACGGAAAAGTAAGAGAGAGAAGCCCTGGACTTGCAGGTCACTCAAGCCCTGCAGGCACATATGAAACAAAAGACGGAAAGTTTGTTGTATTAGTATGCAGTACAGACTCTACCTTTGATCGTCTTGCAGAGGCAATGGAAAGAAAAGATATGTTAAAGGATCCGCGATACTATACAAACGTAGAGCGTCTAAAGCATGATCATGAAGTTCAGGAAATTGTGTCAAATTGGATTAAGTCCTTCACTCAAGACGAGCTGCAGGCAAAGTTAGATTCATTTGGTGTGCCAGTTAGTCCTATCTACAGCATTGAAGATATATTTAATGATCCTCAATATAGAGAACGAGAAAACATTGTAGAAGTAGAGCACCCCCGCCTAGGAAAAATTAAGGTTCCGGGAGTAGTGCCAAAGTTTTCACATACACCGGGAGCAATTCGTCATCGTGCCCCTGAATTGGGAGAACATAATGAAGAAATTCTAGGTGGAAAACTGGGGTTATCAAGTGAAGACTTAGCGGTGTTAAAAGAAAAGGGGGTTATTTAATGAATACTATTCAAAAAATAGAATTACCGGAAAAAGTCATAATCTGTGAAGTAGCTCCAAGGGATGGGTTTCAAGCTGAACATGAGTGGATTCCTACAGAAGAAAAAATATCTATTATTCGTCAGCTAGCCAAGACAGGCATTCAATCAATGGAAATCACGTCTTTTGTACATCCGAGAGCGATTCCTCAGTTAAAGGATGCCGAGCAGGTCGTAGAAAGTGTTCAAGATTTAACCAATATCAAATTTCGCGCGTTAGTGCCAAATGTAAAAGGTGCACAGAGAGCCATTGACGCCGGAGTGAAAAAGTTAAAGCTTATGCTTTCAGCTACAGATTCTCACAGCTTATCTAACGCAAATTGTTCTGTAGAAGAAGCCCAAAAAGGTTTTTACCCTATTATCGAATTAGCAGAAAAGCATAACGTTAAAGTGGGAGGTTCAATTTCGGTAGCGTTTGGATGTCCTTATGAAGGTAAAGTTGCTATAGAACGCATTTCTTCTATTGTAGAACGATACAGAATGATGGGTGTCGAAGAAATTTCTTTAGCGGATACAACGGGGATGGCAAATCCTCAGCAAGTGTATCGTATGCTAGGGTTTCTTAAACAAAATTATCCCGGCACTATTTTCTCTATGCATTTGCACAATACGAGAGGAATGGCATTTTCTAATGTAGTGGCTGCTTTGCAGCAGGGTGTTATTCATTTTGATAGTTCTATTATCGGTTTAGGAGGGTGTCCCTACGCTCCAGGCGCCACTGGAAATATAGCTACAGAAGACCTGGTTCATGGATTAAGTGAAATGGGAATTCATACGGGCATTGATCTTAACAAGCTTATTCAAGCAGCAAAAGAGGTGAAGCACGTAATTGGTCATGACGGTGGAAGCTATATGCTACAAGCAGGTCCTTGTTCAGAACTTCATGCCAAGCCAAAGGTTCAAGAGAAATTAGTATAACTAAGCCGTGAACATGATAGCCTTTTAGGAGGTGATGATAGCGTTTAAATTAAAATGAATTAGATCGATCTATTTCCCTCTCATGTAAAAACGTTCAGGCCTTGTTTTATATAAAAGTTTGTTTAATAAAAATGAAAAGTTGGTGCTAAACATGATAGAAACTATTGAAAAGAAATCACAGCCTTATATTAACGGTGAATGGATTATTGAAGATCGAGAAGTAGCTTTAATAAAAAACCCCTATTCTGGAGAAGTCATAGGTGAGCAGCTATTAGCGAATGAAGAAGATGTTGAAAAAGCATTAGCATCAGCCTATGAAGCAAAAAAACATGTCGCCGTCCTTTCTTCTTACCAGCGTTCTAAAATTTTAAAGAAAGCGGCTCTATTACTAGAACAAGAGAAAGAAAAATTTGCTCGACTTATTTCTTTAGAATTAGGAAAGCCTTTGAAAAACACGCTGGACGAAGTGGCCCGTTCAATCGAAACATTGGAACTGTCAGGGGAAGAGGCAAAAAGATTGATTGGTGAAACATTGCCTGGCGACGTTTCAGAACGGGGGGCACAAGCTATTGCATCTACTTTCCGAGTGCCTGTTGGTGTTGTAGCGGCTATCACACCATTTAACGCCCCTTTAAATCTTGTATGTCATAAAATTGGGCCGGCTTTTGCTGCTGGGAATAGCGTGATTTTAAAGCCATCTTCGCAAACAACTTTAATTGCAACAGAGCTCTTAAAGCTGCTGCTGCGGGCCGGCTTCCCTAAAAATGCTGTAAATATGGTGCTTGGTCGAAGACAGGTTGCACAGCAAATTGTAAAAGATGATCGTGTGAATATTATTTCATTTACAGGTGGAACAGTAGCTAGTAAGAACATCTGTGAGCTAGCTGGAATGAAAAAAGTATTGCTAGAGCTAGGAGGAAATGCTGCAACGATCGTCCATAACGACGCAGATTTAAATCGTGCTGCCGCTATGTGTGCGAAAACCGGATTTAGCAATTCTGGCCAGAGCTGTATCTCTGTTCAGAGAATTTATGTACATCAATCTGTGGTCTCTGAGTTTACCAATCTTTTAAAAGACGAGGTGCTGAAACTTAAAATCGGAGATCCTTTATTGCCTGATACGGATGTAGGGTGTGTAGTAGATGTCCATGCAGCTGAGCGAGTGACGAGCTGGATTGATGAGGCCGTACAATCGGGAGCACAAGTGATATGCGGAGGAAAGCGCCGCGGAGCTACGGTGGAACCTACTGTTCTACTAAACCCTTCTAAAGAAAGTAAAGTTATTTGTGAAGAAGTATTTGGTCCTATTATTAGTATTGTCCCGTACGGTACGATTGAAGAAGCTATTGAAGAGACAAATGATTCTGCTTTTGGTCTTCAAGCAGGGATTTTTACGAACAAAATGGATTTGGCTTATAAAGTGGCTCATTCTCTTGAAATGGGCGGTGTAGTTATTAATGGAACATCTAACTTTAGATTAGATCATTGGCCATATGGCGGAGTGAAAAACAGCGGTATTGGCAGAGAAGGCCCACGTTACGCCGTTGAAGAAATGACTGAAACGAAGATGATTGTATTAAGACTGCCTACGGAGAATTAAAACCAAATCAATATGTAGGACGCTTATAAATATATATCGTCATTTTGATTAGATCGATCTAATCCGTTTGAATAAAGGAGGAATTTATAAAATGCCTAATCAATTTTCCCTTGCATACCTTACTGTTCTTGGATGTTCACCGCCTGAAATGACGTATATGGCTGCAAAGGCAGGGTATGATTTTGTTAGTTTAAGGCCTATTTACATGGGGTTGCCTGGAGAGCCTAATTATGCGTTAGCTGAAAATAAGCAGCTGATGCGAGAAACAAAATCTGCCATGGCAGAGACAGGAGTGAAGCTCCTTGATATAGAGTTAGCACGTATCTATGAAGGAGTTGATCCAAAACGTTACTTACCTGCAATGGAAGCAGCTGCTGAACTTGGAGGACGTCACGTCCTTAGCAGCATTTGGACGGACGATCGCAATTTTGGTATCGAATGCTTTGCTGAACTCTGTGATCTAGCTAAGCCTTTTGGGTTAACCATTGAATTAGAATTTGTTCCTATTGCGAGCGTATACAACCTTAAAGGCGCAATGGATGTTCTTCATACCGCTAACCGTGAAAATGCAGGTCTTATGATTGATATTCACCATTTTCATCGATCAGGAGATAAGGTGGAAGATTTGGACGACGTGCCTCGTGAGTGGTTTCGCTATCTTCATCTTTGCAATGCTTCTGCGGAAATTCCAAGTTCAAAGGAGGAGATGACGCGAGTTCTTAGAGAAGAACGATTGTATTTAAATGAAGAAGGTATTGATGTTGCAAGTATGATTAATCGTATCCCGCAGGTTCCTTATTCTATAGAGTTACCAAATGTAAAACGTGCCAACGAATTAGGATATGAAGAGTTTGCGCGCCGATGTTTACAAACTGCTAAACAATACTTAGATAAGCATCCGCGCAAGAAGTATGTTTCTCATCAAGATCAGCTGCGTTTCCATTCTACACGATAGGTGCTCTGGAGAGTATTGTGCAGCTTGCCTTTTAGGTCTATTTAATTGAAGTACCCCCATTTAGCAAGCCTAAAGTGGGGGTATTCTCTGTTAAAACGGTAAACGTAAGAATCAAGAATAAATATAAAAGTGTGAGATCATACCTTCACTTTGTCATAGTTAATGCTAAGTTCTTATTTTTATATACATTGAAGGGTTGATGAAAAAGAGCTGTTGAGAATGTACTCAACAGCTTAGTAAATAATCGATTTATTAGTAAGTTGAGAGAGCCCGCCAGCTTCTATAAGACGTAATATCCTCCGCATCTTCTGTCGCATGAGCTTCACAAAGAAAGCCCGCTACTTCACTGCCGTCTTCGAGAGTGATTTTGCCTAGTCCAAGAGGAGAAGGGATAGAATCGGCAAAAGAGCCGAGTAGTGATAAAGGCATTTCCCAAAGTTCAACTTCAATTTTTTCTCCTTGTTGATGTGTTCGCAACAGCCCCGGTTTTGCTGGAGAAGTAGGCAGTTTAAAAAGCTGGTAATAAGGAGCGGTTTGGTCTTTTCGTACGAATGAAGCTCCGTGTTCAAGCATTTGAAATTCAAGTGGAAACCCGCGCATATGCAAACCGCAAACAGCTACTAAGGTTGTATCTTTTCTTGAATCAACCGTTCGTTCACCATTTAAAAACAATTCGCTAAGCCCACAAATGAATTGTTCGCCGTCAAATGTAGAGAAAAATGAAATGCCAAACGGTAAATCAAGATCTGCATCTTGAGATGGAAGAGAGACAGCGCATAAGTCGAGCAAGTTACAATGGTTTGTAAAACGCCCCATGTCACTGTTTGTTTCAATTGGATTTTCTCTTACTTGTTCCCGCGTCCACGTTCCGCCTGCTGTCGGCATAACAAGAACAGCATTTTTAAGCTGATGATATGCTTTATGTTTAAAGGATTGAAGCTTATGTGAAGCTTGAAATAAAGCAGCAGCATCATATTCTGATTTAGCTCCTGAACGAAGGACTTGCTCGGTTACAGGAAATGCTGTTTCTTCATGAGAAGTAATAAATTCTCCTAAGTCAGCCCAGCGCTCCGCTACGTATGGCCCGTCATACAATAAAGCAGCTGCTTCGCTTAAATACGAGCCGTCAATGTATTCAATGGGAATAGATAAATCTTCAATCTTTTTCACTGCTTGCTTCCAAGCTTCCTCGTACTGTTCAGCAAACGGTCCGTAAAATGAGAGCGGTTCTTTTACCATACAAATTTTTTCAGGGAGAGCCGAAGAAGCCCGAACAACAGAGCGTGACCATGGATCTTGATCGTCTACCCCTCTAATAATAGAATCTACAAGTACTACATCATTCCATGCATGAGCAAAAGCAGTGACGCAGTCTAAGCTTTTACACGCCGGAACTACACCTGCAGATGGCCACGCTCCGAGAGAAGGTTTATAGCCAATTAAACGGTTTAAACCGGCTGGAACGCGTCCTGAACCTGCTGTATCGGTGCCTAAAGAAAAAGCAGCATGCCCGCGAGCTACGGATACAGCTGACCCTGAGCTCGATCCGCCGCTAATGAGCTCGGACTTTAACGCATTGTGCGTTTCGCCGTAAGGGCTTCGTGTACCGACCAGCCCTGTAGCAAATTGGTCCAAGTTGGTCTTTCCAAGAGGAATAGCACCTGCATCAGTAAGGCGTTGAACAACCGTAGCATGTGCAGAAGGGATATACGTATATTCTTTACATCCGGCTGTCGTCGGTACATGGGCTACATCGATATTATCTTTAACGGCGAATGGAATTCCCCATAAAGGTAACGCTTCAGGGCTTAGGGTAGCTAAGCGATCGAGATAAGGTTTTAACTCACCGAGTGTAGGAGGGGTAATCCAAATATTCATGTCTTTATCAGCTTCTACACGCGTAAGAATTTGATGTACTACATCTTCCGGAGTTAATTCTTTTTTGATATACATATCACGTAACCATTGAACCGAAAATGTTTTAGGCAAGCTCACTGTTTTCATTGTATCCACCGTCCTTAATGAGTAATTGGAGCAAAGGCTTTTATACCGGCAATCAGCTGTCCAGCCTGTACTTCATCGCCGGGTTTTACATGAATAGAACTGATATATCCATCCATAGGTGCTAGCTGTGGAAACTCCATTTTCATACTTTCTTCGATAATTAACGTATCGCCTTTTTCAACTTTTTGTCCTTCTTCAACAAGAACTTTCCATACGCTTCCCGGCATTGTACAGCGCGCGGCTTCCGTACCTTCGGGCAGTTCTTGTTCCGTAATTTCAGCCGTTTCATGTTCAGAGACGTACTCAGCTAAGCCGAGTGCTTTCCAATCTTCTCGCTCTGTTTGAAAAGCAGCCTGCTGGGTGTGACGAAAAGCAGCCGTGCTTTCTTCAATAGATGAAAGAAAATCTAAATATTCTCCAAGTTTAAACGTTGTCTCCGTAATATCTGCTTCAAATCTCCCGCGAAGAAAATCTTCGCGCAGTTTTAAAAGCTCATCTGCTTCTACTGGGTAAAATTGAATTTGATCAAAGAAACGAAGAAGCCACGGTTTTCCTGCTTCAAAACTTTCCGTTTGACGAAGTCGGTTCCACATTTGAATCGTGCGTCCCACAAATTGATAGCCCCCAGGACCTTCCATTCCGTATACGCACATATACGCACCGCCAATACCAACTGCATTTTCAGGTGTCCATGTACGAGCGGGATTATATTTCGTTGTCACTAAACGGTGACGAGGGTCTAGAGGCGTAGCAACAGGTGCGCCTAAATATACATCTCCAAGCCCCATTACAAGATAATTAGCGTCAAATACAACTCGTTTCACATCTTCAATGTGATCCAGACCGTTTACTCGGCGAATAAACTCTAGATTGCTTGGACACCAGGGGGCATCTGGGCGAACGTTTTGCTGATAGCGTTCAATAGCCAATTGAGTCGCAGGATCATCCCATGAAAGCGGAAGTTTTACAATACGAGACGGAACTTCCATTTCTTCAAGAGGAGGAAGCTCGCGATCAATAGCTGAAATGTGCTGACACAGTTCAAGAATAGACATCTTTGTTGCATCAATATGAATTTGAAGAGAACGGATACCAGGCGTTAAATCTAGAACTGGTAAATCCTTACGCTTTTGAATAGCTTCCATTAAAGCGTGCACTTGGAAGCGAAGCAGCAGGTCAAGCTCCATTTCTCCGTACTCCACAAGTATATTCGCATCGCCTGAGCAGCGGACGGAAAATGGGAAGCGTCTATTTTCCGTTTCGTTAATCAGCAGCGGATAATCGCTTTTTAGCGGCTGTGCTACTGGATTTGTAAACATAGGAAGTGATGCGGATGTTCCGATATGCTGTAAAAAGTCTTCCTGCGTACATTTGAGTTTTTCAGCTTGTTCAAGGTCAATTAATTTAAACGAAATTTTATCTCCGGGGTGAAGCTGTCCTATTTTCCAAAACTCTGCTGAAGCAGTCGTAACAGGGCAAACAAAGCCGCCGAGGCTCGGGCCGTCTGGGCCAAGTAAAATAGGCATATCTCCGGTTAAGTCTAAGGTGCCGATGGCATAGGCGTTATCATGAATATTTGATGGATGCAAACCGGCTTCTCCTCCATCTTCACGCGTCCAAAAAGGAGCGGGACCTATTAACCTAACGCCTGTTCTAGAGCTGTTAAAATGAACTTCCCATTTTGTATCTGTTAGCTGCTGCAAGTACTCTGGCTGCAAAAACTCTTCTGTACAATGAGGGCCGGGAATCACTCCAATTGTCCATTCTTTAGACATGGTTGGCTGGTAGGAAAGAGCAAGTTCATTTTCAACGTGAGCGTAGTCAGAAACACGCAGTACATCTCCCGTGCGAAGTGCTCTTCCGCCGTGTCCTCCGAAGCTTCCTAGTGTAAAAGTAGAAGAACTGCCTAATATTTTAGGCATATCAAGTCCGCCGCCAATCAGTAAATACGTGCGCATTCCTTCGGTTGCTTCACCAAATGAAAGAATTTGTTCCGGCTTTGCTTGAATGGTTTTATACATGGGAATTTCAGCGCCGTCTAATGTAGCATGCATGTTAGCACCGGTAATACAAAAAGATACATCGTCTCTAAATTTATAAGAGCCGCCTCGGAGAGTCATTTCAATTCCCGGGGCATCCGGTGAATTTCCGAGAAGTTTGTTTCCTATGCGAAAAGCAAAAGGATCCATTGGGCCGCACGGAGGAACTCCTACATTCCAGTGCCCGGTGCGTCCCGGGTAATCTTGAACAGTAGACTGAACGCCGCCGTCTAAAACTTCAATTGCTTGTTCGCTCGGAGTATATGAGTTAAGCATTTGAGTATACACATCGCCTGTTTTACACGCTTTTTCTTCTAACAGTCCCTGCAAGTATTGAAGATTAGTAGTAACGCCGTATAATCTTGTCTCTTTTAAAGCAGCGATCAATTTTAGAAGAGCTTCTTCTCGTGTTTTTCCATGAACGATAATTTTAGCTAGCATAGGATCATAAAGTGATGTTACAGTAATGCCGTCTCGCACCCATGTTTCAACTCGAGCACTTTTAGAGAAAATGGCTTGGTCGATTTGCCCGCCGCTTGGACGAAAATCATTTAAGCAATCTTCGGCATAAATACGCGCTTGGATACTGTGACCTGAAGGAACAGGAAGCAAAGAAGGAAGGTTTACCAGCTCATCGCATGCTTCTTTAAGCATCCATTCTACTAAATCGATGTTTAACACTTCTTCTGTAACGCCGTGTTCTACTTGAAGACGAGTATTTACTTCTAAAAAATAAAACTTCTCCGCTTCGGCGTCATATAAAAATTCTACTGTTCCTGCACTTCGGTATCCCACTTCTTTAGCTAGTCGAGTAGCTGCTTGCAGCATATTTTCCCGTATATATGAAGGGAAGTTTGGAGCTGGACTTTCTTCAATTACTTTTTGATTTCTTCGCTGAATAGAGCAGTCGCGTTCCCCTAAAGCTACTACTTCTCCAAAAGAATTCCCGAAGATTTGAACTTCCACATGGCGAGCTTTTTGAATGTATTTCTCTAAAAAAACACCGCTGTTTTTAAAGTTTGTTTGTGCTAAATGGCAAACTGAGTCAAAAGCGGCTTGAAGCGCTTTTTCATCCTGGCAAACACGCATTCCAATTCCGCCGCCGCCAGCTGTACTTTTTAACATAACGGGATAGCCAATCTCTTCAGCAGCACGTACAGCTTCTGATACATCTGTAATAAGAGGTGTACCAGGAAGCAAAGGCACGTCCGCTTTTTGCGCAATTTCCCGAGCTGAATGTTTCAATCCGAATATTTCCATTTGCTGAGGTGTAGGACCAATAAATACAATTCCTTCAGCTCGACAGCGACGAGCAAATTCCGCGTTTTCGCTTAAAAAACCGTAGCCTGGATGAATAGCTTCTGCTCCTGTTTTCTTTGCGATATCTAGAATAAGGTCTTCGTTTAAATAACTTTCTTTGACCGGGCCGCTGCCAATTAAAATAGCTTCATCTGCTTCATCAACGTGCAGGCTGTCTTGATCAGCTTCTGTATAAACAGCCACAGATTTCACTCCGAAATGTCGTAATGTTCGCTCAATTCTAACAGCAATTGCTCCTCGGTTCGCAATTAATACTTTTGTAAACATAGATGAACACTCCTTTTTATAATGAATCCCAAATAACTAAGCGAATAGGGGTAGGGTTATAATCGTTGCACGGATTATTAAGCTGAGGGCAGTTGCTGATCAATACAAGTGTAGGATTGATCGCTTCCATTTCTACATAGTATCCAGGTGCAGACACTCCGTCATTAAACGTTAATCCGCCGCTTGGCGTCACGGGTACATTCATAAAAAAGTTTACGTTCGGTGCTAAATCTCTTTTAGTGTAGCGGCTATCATATTTTGATAGCTGCAGCATAAATGTATCTCGGCAGTTATGCATCGGAAGCGTGTCATGTGCATAACGTACGGTGTTGCTTTGTGCGGAACAAGCTCCGCCTAGGGTATCGTGGCGTCCGCACGTGTCAGCTACAATTTTGACTAGTTCTTTGCCAGATTGAGAAAGCAGCACCGTGCCGGTGGATAAATAAATATTTCCTTGATTAGCAATCGTCGATACTGCACTGTAATGATCTTCTGGATTTTCTGCATCAAAGAATAACGTATCCGCTGCTTGATTGCCTTCTACATCTATTATTCTAAGAGTTTGTCCTGGTTTAAGTTCGTGCATCCAGCCGTCCCCAGCCAGTACCGTTTCATCATAAATTGCGTTCTCTATTTTTCTGCTGCTTTCCACTCGGTTAAATACAGCCATTATAGAAGCCTCCTTCATTTTTAAATCGTTGATAATGTTTTATTTCCAAGCAATAGGTCATAAGACCATGTGTTTTCAAACGCTCGTTTATTTTCAGGTCTAAAATTTAAACAGTAGTCATCTGAGCTAACAGGAGCTGCTTCATCTACGGTTATCTCAATCGGAACAGAAGGATACGTTTTACTTGGGTCTAAAGGGTTAGGGGTATTAGACAGTACAAAAAGCAAATCCATTTCTGTTCTAAGCGTAATAAAATCTCCTTTTTTACAATGAGAAGAAACAAAATTCATATTGCCTTCTTCGTCGCAGTATACTTTTGAAAATAAGTTAAGATTAGGGACTAAATCCCGTGTTGTTAAACCGTTGCGCAGAAGCTCCATTGAGAAGTTTTCTTCGCCATTCCTTCGCCATTCGTTTCGGGATTCTTGATAAGTAGATGCACCGTATTTTTGATGAGTTAAGCTGCGCGTAGTATAGCCTGAAATGGTATCATGCCAGCCGGTGGTGTCAGCAGTAATGCTTGCAAATGCTCTGCCGTTGTCACTCATCAGAACGTGTCCTTTTGTTAAATGAGCAGTATGCTGAGCTTTTAAGGTATCAGGCATGTTGTATCGTTCCGTTAAATCATAAGCGTTGTACAATAGTAGGGATGCGTTTGCACCGGATTCTTGTGCGGTAAACGTCACTGATTTTCCTCTCCCAATTCGTCCTGACCATTTTCCGCCCGCTGGGATGGTTTGCTTCCAGATATAACTCATAAAATAACCTCCTTAGAATAAAAAAAGGATAAAAGCTTGGGAGAGTAGTCTCCCAGGCTTTTATCCTTCCGTGTTATACAGCATAGCGCCATATCGCTCTCTCTCGGACCAGTCTTTAACGTATGTTAAACGGAACCCTAGACAGCTTTTTTGTTCTTAACATCTGTAAGAACCTTTATCCATTTGTGGCTTTCGATTAATCGTAGTATAGTATGTTTGAAAATAAGTTGACAAGCAGTTTGTTAGAATACCTGACACAAAAACTGATTTTTCAGTTTATTTTTCAGGGACCGTCACTTTTGAATGATCTCTCTTTACAAAAGGAGCCGATAGTCGAGATTTTACAAATAAATAGAGAAACCCAACCGTAAGCCAGGCGACACCAATCAAAAGAGTGTCTTTGTTTAACAGTGTGAGCAGCCATCCGATAAATGCTGCTCCGATCAAAGGGAAGATTAAATAGAGTATTGTTTCAGTAAACGACCGTTTCTTTAACTTAATATAAAAATGGGCAATGACTGATACGTTAACAAATGTAAAAGCGGTTAAGGCACCGAAACTGACAAAAGTGACGGCTGTATTTAAATCGATGAACATTCCCAAAAACGAAAAAGCGGTAACAAGCAAGATATTCACCACGGGCGTTTTAAACGTTGGATGAATATATGAAAATACCTTTTGAGGCAGTACGGATTCACGGCCTAAAGCATATAAAAAGCGAGTAACGCTTGTGACTGAAGAAACTCCTTGAGTAAAGGTTGCAATAATTAATACCGTAATAAATAGACTGCTTAAAAGATTTCCGCCCACTAATTTTACAAGGGTGTAGGCTGCATTATCAGGGTTAGTAAACGTGAAGCCCGGATAGGCAATCTGTGTAAAATACGAGATAGCGATGTACATAACAGCTGCGATACAAACAATAAGGAAAATGGCTTTTGGAATGGTCCTTTCCGGTTGAATTGTTTCTTCCGCCATTGTTGTAACTGCATCAAATCCTAAAAAGCAAAAGCAAATGAGCGCAGCTCCAGAAAAAATAGTCGTAAACGGTACATCTGAAGCCAAAAAAGGATGAAGTGAAAAAAGAGTAGAAGAACTAGCTTGACCTGTTGCAATATCTTTGATGATAAATAAACAAAACAAACTTATAAAGAGAATCTGAACTACAACGGAGATGCCGCTTATACGAGCTACAGATTTAATACCAACAATATTGACTAAAGCTAATATAATGTTCATGATAATGACCCATACGTATACAGGAATAGAAGGAAATTCCGTATGCATAAAAATACCAAATGTTAAAATAGCGATAATAGGGGAGAAAATATAGTCTAAAAGAAGTGCCCAGCCTACTAAAAAGCCAAGGCGAGGATGTATAGCTTTTTTCGTATACGTATAAGCAGATCCTGCTATTGGATATGCTTTTACCATTCGGCTATAGCTATATGCGGTAAAAAAGATAGCTAAAAAAGCAATTAAATAAGCAAGGACCATTTGCCCTCCAGCCGCATCGTAGGCTACTCCGTAAACTGTAAAGAAAATCATCGGAGTCATCCAGGCAAGACCCAAAAATACAATTTGATATACCTTTAGCGATTTACTTAACGCTGGTTGGTTGTTCATATAAATCCCTTCTTTCCTCTATTTTATACTAGTAAAAAAGAAAAGCCTGGGAGAATGATGTCATTCTCCCAGGCTTTTATCCTTCCGTGTATACGGACCGTTCCGTACGCTCTCTCTCGGACCAGCCTTTAACATGTGTTAAACGGAACCCTAGATCGCTTTTTGTCTTCAACAGAGTGAAGACCTTTATAGATAATGTAAGTAGTTCGAAGTATAAGCAGGATTATAAGAAGATGCAACTACTGTGTTAGATAGTTTAACAAACTTTTAAAAAAAGTAAACTTTTGTAAAAGGCGAACTATATATAATTTTAGTAAAAAGATTATTCGTTTATATTTGACTTATAGAGAGACCTATAGTATATTTGTAGACAAGAAAAAGCTAAATACGGTTCACTCATATATGTTTGAGAATATGGCTCAGACGTTTCTACCTTATCACCGTAAATGATAGGACTATGAGTAAAAAGTGAATCTAGGTTCCCATTTTTACGTTAGTAGAAAGTTTGGTCCAAGCGATTCACATATTCATTTTTGAAAAGAAGTGGATATGACACCGAAGGGATAAAAGCCCAGGCGGGTAGGTTTTTGCTCATTGTATTTGAGAGACCTGCCTTTGTTTGGGCTTTTTCTTATGTGTCTATTTACAGTGTGAGCGAGTGGTGGAAATTTTTTGCTTGTATCTGCATTGCTTTCTGGGGAGAATAGCGATGCAAAGCATGAAATCACTCACTGAAGCTTTATCTGTAAGCCCTCATTTAACCATGGGAAGTACATTCTATCTATTTTCTAGCATTTTTTCTTTGATGAGCAGCGTGGGGACGCTGCTCCTTTTTTTTGTTCTTGCTTTTTTCTCTGTAAATAAAGGCCTTTAGAGAGAAGGTGATTCGCGAAATTTGGCGAATTAATGCTTTAAACAATAAATGATAAATAAGATAAAGCGGTCTATGAAAAATGAAGAAGTTGAAAAATTGAGGAGGGAATTATATTGCTTCACTTAATTAATGTTCGCTTGCCAATTATGCACGATCACGCTCTTTTTGAAGTGAAAATTTCAAATGGAATGTATACTTCTATCGTTTTACAAAACGGTTATCTTGAAGGTGACGAGTTTTTTCCGCTGCACGCGGCCGTGTTAGGAAAAGAAACGTCACTTGATGCACAGGGGCGTGTACTATTACCAGGATTTGTAGATATGCATATGCATTTAGACAAAGCTCATTCGCTTCCTCAGGTACCCAATCTATCTGGAACTCTTCAAGAAGCCATTAAAAATTACAGCAGCAGCCTGCCGGCATTTCCAGAAGAAGAAATTAAGCAGCGAATGTTAAAAACTGCTTTGCAGGCATTAGCTAACGGTACGACTACGATTCGAACGCATATTGATTTTGACTGCAGCATGGAAGAAGATAGCTTATTTCGAAGTTTACAAGCGGCTGTCGAAGTGAGAGATGAATTAAGCCCGTATATGGATGTGCAGGTTGTTCCGCTATTCTCTAACTTAGACATTGATGATATGCATAAGGTGACTAAAATTGAACGAGCATTCGACCTTGAAATTGATGCGATTGGAGGCTGTCCTCATTTAGCTGGAAATCCAGAAAAAGAGATTGATGCTCTGTTTTCGCTGGCTCAAGCCTATAATAAACCTCTTGACTTACATGTGGATGAAAGCGATGATCCATCTGTTGATACGATAATTAATATTGCTCATAGAACAATTGAATTGAATATGGAAGGAAAAGTGGTAGTGGGGCATCTTTGTTCGCTTGCAGGAATGACTGATGCAAAAGTGAAAGAAATCTTAAACCTTTTGAAACAGGCGAAAATTGGAGTTGTCACATTACCTGCTTCTAATTTATATTTACAGGGAAGGGAAGATAAAGGAATTGTAAGACGAGGCGTAACGCGTATTCGCGACATACAAAAAGCAGCGATTCCGATTGCTACTGCATCTGATAACGTGAACGACCCCTTTCATCCGTTTGGAAAAGCAGACTTGCTGCAAGTAGGGTTACTAACTGCCTATGCTGCACATATGGGAAGTCCAGATGATCAGCGGCAGTTGCTCCGAATGATTACAAGTATACCAGCCCGGCTGAT
This sequence comes from Priestia sp. 3CA3, assembly GCF_056836725.1. NCBI lineage: Bacteria > Bacillati > Bacillota > Bacilli > Caryophanales > Bacillaceae > Priestia > Priestia sp. 3CA3. Next base: position 101,209 of record NZ_JBXENJ010000003.1, on the reverse strand, counting down.
TGGAAAAGAAAAGTATGGAGTGGAAGAAGGAAACGAAGCAAACTTTGTTCTGTTAAATGTCCAGTCTGTACAGGAAATATGGACTGAACTTCCTGAAACTCGCTTTGTTTTCAACAAGCATCGCTGGCTTAGCGTAAAAGAGACGCATCAGCGGCTCGCGGATACGAACTTGACTAATCTTTGGCAGGAAAATCAAATTTTAATTGGTTAAATAGACATAAAAAGAAGCTGTCACTAAAGTGACAGCTTCTTAATCAATTACTTTTGAACGTTAGCAGCTTGTGGTCCACGAGCTCCATCTTCGATTTCAAATGTAACTTCTTGACCTTCTTCAAGTGATTTGAAACCTTCGCCTTGGATAGCTGAGAAGTGTACGAATACGTCGTCTTGTCCTTCTACTTCGATGAATCCAAAACCTTTTTCTGCATTAAACCATTTTACTTTACCTTGTACCATTGTAGTACCTCCTGTGTGGAAAATCCACGAATATATTACTATCTCTGCTCAATTTCAATAAGAATCACTTTAAAGAAAGTCTTTCTATTTGTTAACACCGAACAAGAAATAATATACCTAGTATAACACTTTTTTATAAAAAAGAAACCTTTTTTCATAAAAAAGTACTCTGAGATAAAAATAAGTTGAAAATATGGTAATATTTTGAAATGGAAAATAAGCTATTGTTTTGTGGATTTTTTAGCGATCCCTAAAATCTTTTATCTCGTAAAAAATGAATAGTGAGGTTGACAAATTGAATAACATGTAACTATAATGGTTACAACGAGCTGAAAAGAAATATCAGTGTTATAAAAGCTCAAATTTTTTTGTGTGATGTGTAACTATTGTGGTTACAACAAAAATAAAAGGAGAGAATAAAAATGAAAATTGGCGTTATTGGAGCAACAGGAAAAGCAGGTCAATTAATTATGGAAGAAGCGAAACAGAGAGGACATGAAGTAACAGCCATTGTTCGAAATGCTTCTAAACTAAAAAATCAAACAAACGTAATTGAAAAAGATATTTTTGTCATTACTTCAAAAGACATTGAACAGTTCGATGCTGTGGTAGACGCATTTAATGCACCTCCCGGAAGCGAACAGATGCACGTTGAGTCTATACAATCACTTATTAAAGCATTTCAAGGTGTTCAAACGCGACTCGCAGTAGTGGGCGGAGCAGGAAGTTTATTTGTAGATGAAGAAAAAACAATGCCTTTAATGAGCACAGAAGGTTTTCCAGCAGCTTATTATCCAACGGCTTCAAATATGGGCAAAGGTTTAAAAGAACTAGAAAAATCAACTATAGATTGGACTTATTTAAGCCCAGCCGCTTTTTTTGACCCAGAAGGTGCTCGCACTGGAGCCTATCAATTAGGAAAAGATCACGTGATCACAAATAGTCAAAATGAAAGCTATATTAGCTATGCTGATTATGCGATTGCTTTAATAGATGAGTTAGAGAATAAAAACTATGTAAACGAACGTTTTGCTGTAGTGGGTGAGAAAGCATAAGCTTACGTTTGAGTCATATAAAAAAACAGCTTACATTTGTTGTGAGCTGTTTTTTTATATAGAACAAAATAGATATAAAGCAACGGAAAATGGTATAGATTTTTTATTATTTCTTCGTTTTTCTTTTTAAAAACGATACAATACAACATAGATGATAAAAAGGAGATGAAAAGATGATTCGTTTTGGTGTAATAGGAACAAACTGGATAACAGATCGACTGTTAGAATCAGCTCAGTATGTAGACGACTTTCAGCTTGCAGCTGTTTATTCTCGAACCATTGAAAAAGCAGAAGCATTTGCAGGTAAATATGATATTCCTCATATATTTACTGATTTGGAGGAAATGGCAGCGAGTGCTGAAATTGATGCCGTGTATATTGCTACTCCAAATGCTTATCATGCGGAACAAGCTATCTTATTTTTGAAAAATAACAAGCATGTACTGTGTGAAAAACCGCTCGCAGCCAATGCAGCAGAAGTAACTCGGATGATTCAAACAGCCAAGAATCACAATGTGTTACTAATGGAAGCGATGAAATCAACCCTTCTTCCTAACTTCAACGTGATTCAAGAGAACTTACATAAAGTTGGTCCAATTCGAAAATACGTGGCATCTTACTGTCAGTATTCTTCTCGTTATGATAAATATAAAGAAGGTATCGTGCTTAATGCCTTTAAGCCAGAGCTTGCCAACGGTTCACTGATGGATTTAGGTGTATATTGTCTTTATCCTCTGATTACGTTGTTTGGAGGGCCTCATAAAATAAAGGCAACGGCGTTTATGCTAGAATCTGGAGTAGATGGAGAAGGATCAGTTGCTTTAGAGTACGAAGATCGTGACGCGGTCATCATGTATTCTAAAATTACAAATTCGCATTTACCAAGTGAAATTCAAGGAGAAAAAGGCAGTATGATTATTGACAAAATACATACCGCTGAAAAGGTAGAAATTCGATACAATGACGGACGGGTAGAAGAGTTAACGGTCGATCAGCCTTATCCTGCTATGTACTATGAAATAAATGAATTCGTAGAGCTGTTAAAGCAAGGAAAGATGGAATCGGACACAAATTCTTATGAAAATTCATATCTAACAATGCACGTGATGGATAAAGTGCGAGAGCAAATCGGTCTTGTATATCCGAATGATAAGAAATAAATAAAAGAGGCTGGACAAAAGTAGTTTAGTTGAAGGAAGATCCGAACGAGTTTGATTCTTGATGGAGAATTAAACTCGTTCGGATTTTTTAATGGGTAGGGTAAAAGCAGGTTTTAAGTAACAAGTAGTGACCCTTATTAGATGATTTATACCATTTGTTCGTCTCTAAATTGGATTTAGATCGTTATGTCTCATTCTCTTTTATTATAGTTATAAAGAACATAATTGAGATTCGAAATCTTGTTGCAGCACACTGTAAAAGCAAATATGTTGAAACAAGGAAAGTTTTTTAGTATCTTCTATGTTCATTCATCCCTGCATACATAGGATTGATCAAGGGAAAGAATAAAAAGAGTGAGAAATATTCGATAATCAATCCTAGATTAAAATGATTATAAAAAAGTATTGACTATAATAATAGCTCGTGTATAATAAAGAATGTAATCAATAGTTATTACTAGTTTATAATGATACTAATAATCGTTATCAAATAGTAAATAGTGCTGATTGCATTAAAAATAATACATACAAGCATAGGCTTGTTAAATACATTGTACAAGGAGAGGTTTTGACATGGCAGAACGTATGGTAGGAAAACAAGCACCACGCTTCGAAATGGAAGCTGTACTTGCAAATAAGGAATTTGGAAAAGTAAGTTTAGAAGAAAATATGAAAAACGGTAAATGGACAGTATTGTTCTTCTATCCAATGGACTTTACATTCGTATGTCCAACAGAAATTACAGCCCTATCAGATCACTACGAAGAGTTTGAGGATCTAGATGCTGAAGTGGTAGGTGTTTCTACAGATACAATTCATACTCACTTAGCTTGGATTAACACAGATCGTAAAGATAATGGGCTTGGAGATTTAAATTATCCATTAGCTGCAGATCCAACTCATGCAGTAGCACGTGATTACGGCGTATTAATTGAAGAAGAAGGCGTAGCGCTTCGCGGATTATTCATTATTAATCCAGAAGGTGAATTACAATATGCAGTTGTAAACCATAACAACATCGGCCGCAGCGTAGAAGAAACATTACGTGTACTTCAAGCACTTCAAACTGGCGGACTTTGCCCAGCTAACTGGAAACCAGGTCAAAAAACACTTTAATAAATAACGGTAGAGTAGAGGAGAACCTCCTCTACTGCTGCCATTAAGAGAGAAAAGATAGTTTTCTAATTATAAAAGACGGAATATTCAGTTTTATTTATGAGGAGGATTTTAACATGAAATTACGTGAACAAATGCCTGAATTAACTGGAGCAACATCTTGGATTAACGACGAAGTAACAAAGGAAGATTTAGTAGGTGATAAAGCAACGCTTATCCACTTTTGGTCAGTAAGCTGCCATTTATGTAAAGAAGCAATGCCTGAAGTTAATGATCTTCGTGATGAGTATGATGATCAATTGAATGTTGTAGCGGTTCATATGCCTCGTTCGGAAGATGACTTAGATATGGGTGTTATTGAGGCAATGGCAATGGGACACGATATTACTCAGCCAATTTATGTAGACAGTGAGCATAAGTTAACAGACGCTTTTGAAAATAAATATGTACCAGCATATTATGTATTTGATAAAGAAGGTCAGCTTCGTCATTTCCAAGCGGGTGGAAATGGAATGCCAATGCTTCGCAAACGTATCAACCGCGTTTTAGGAGAAGAATAATCTATACATGAAGAAGAAATAAAAAGGGCCGGGATAAAAATATTTTAGCCGAAGTGAAAAACGAAACACTGATCAATATGTTTGATTAGTGTTTCGTTTTTTTGTTATGCAGAACGTAGATTTCATCTGTTTCGTTCCTTCTAGCAGTTGATTGGAGGGCAAGCGACGAGGAGGCTCAGCGGCCGCCCGCGGAAAGCGAAGTCTTGCACGGAAATCAACTGCGGTGTAATAAGCAGTCCAGCTCATGTATTCTATTTGTTCGTCTTTAGATTGGATCCATTTCGTTATGTCTCAATCTCTTTTTTTATTTTTACTGAGTCGTTTTGATTATTAATGAGCATTTCATCATATTGACATAAAAAACCTAATATAGTTAAATTTATATAAGAACAAACGTTCGTTTTTGGTGTTGTTATTTTACTCTTTTCTCCCTTTTTAATAAGTATAAGAAAAAAAGGAGGAGATTTGCACAATGACTCAGCTCTATTCGCAGCAAGAAAAGCGGCACGACAAAGAATGTACCTTTCATACATTTCTTACAAACCACAGCGCAACTCTTCAGACTCATATAATGAATACATTTTTGACACCAGAACGCTATGAGCGATTACAAAAAGCGGTTGTTAAAAATGATACAAAAGAACAAAGACTTCTAAACAAAGAATTTCATCAGTTTTATAGTGAAGTTAGATTGCTTCATTATATTAACAAGCTTTGCAGACATTATTCCAGAGATGTTATGCGTGTAAAAGAAAAAGAGCGTTCATATATTCCTCTTCGCCTGCAGCAGCCGGCTGCGCTAGATGGAAATCGAACAGTTGAAGATATGCTAGGAGTACAGGACGGAGCTGTATGGGAGCATGAATTTTTAGGAAATCAACTTGAAAATCGTATTCTTCATCATGCATTTCGCCAATTAACGGCCAAGCAGCAGTGTATGCTGCACTTGATTATTGTTGAACGCTGGACTCATAAAGAAATCGCTGCTTATTTTTCTATTTCTCAGCAAGCGGTTTCTAACCATTACCAACGTGCGCTAGGCAAGTTGAAAAAAATTATGAAGGTGAGTGATAGATATGTTTGATCCTCAGTGGCTTCAACTTGTTGGAAACGTAGGGTTTCCCGCTGTCCTTTCTTTTTATTTATTACTGCGTGTAGAAAACAATATAAAGCGACTTGAAGAAAAAGTGGAAGAATTAACAACTGATTTAAGAAAGAAGTGAAGAAATGGAAACTCTATATGAGCTTGTAAATAAAGTGAAAGCTGGAGATGAAGAGGCGTCAAGGCGTTTACTAAAAAAGCTGGAACCAAAACTAAATAAAGCTGTCCAAAGTTTTTCGCTGCATGAGAGAGAAGACGTAAAGCAAGATTTAAAGATTAAAATTCTTTCCGCTGTTAAGACGTTTGATTTTTCCAAAACGCCAGGGCTTTGGGAATTTTTACGCCATAAATAAAAAAGAGCGCTCGTTGTATCGACGCTCTTTTTTTATTTTTGCTGCATTTCGACTACGTACCTTTCAGTGAAAAATACAAAAAATAGAAAATGGATAAATATTTTAAAAAAGGTAAAAGGTGATGTGTACACATAGAGTTTAGTAGTATACTAACAAGTAGAATTTCTTGTAGAAAAGGAAGATAAACACTCTTTATATAGTGAGGATGGTCGGCAACAAATAGAGTGTAGAACAGTTTTATTTAATGAAGGAAAAAAATGATAGTGCTGTTCGATAAATCAAACAGTACTAGTTATAAAAAAGCAGCTGTAAACAATATGTAAGCTAAGAAGCCTATTGTTTTTGTTTTAGCTTTTGGAAAGAGGTGAAGAATAAAGTGAGTCAACTTCTCTTTAATATCACGTTAATTATTTCTTTCTTGTTTGCTGCGAGTATAGTTCGAGAGCAAATCATTTATAGAGTAGAAGGAATAAAACGGTATAAAATGTATCGCTTAATTTATTACGGATGTTCTTATGGACTATTAGGCAGCATTTTAATGATATATACAATTAAAATAGATTCTACTATTATTCTTGACCTTCGCTTTTTAGCGGTGACAATTGTTTGTCTTTATGCAGGAATGATACCGGCTATCATTGCAGCTTGTATTATAGGAGTAATGCGTTTGCTTTTATTTGGAATTACGGAAAGCGGAATAATAGGCGCTGCTACAATTATCGTAATGGCTTTACTGTCTGGGTGGACGGTTCGCTTACCTTATCGTCCATTTATTCGTTTTCAATTAATGAATTCTATTAGCTTGCTTTGCATATTTTTCTCCTTGTCCTTTCTTTTTAAAGATATGAAGCACGCCGCTGCGACTATCGTCTATTTACTCCCTGCTTCCTTTATAGGCGGGTGTTTAGTGTATCTAGCAGGTAGATATATATATGTATCTCGCGTAACGACAAGTCAGCATAAAAAACTGTCTAAAATGTTTTCGATTATGGTTCAAAATGCAAAGACAGGTACCATGATTGAAACGCCAAAGCGCGAGGTAGCCGTTATTAATCAAACTTTTTGTGACATGTTTGATATACCCGGGCCTCCTAATCAATACGTTGGACTGGAAAGTAATCAGCTGTTTTTATCTCACGCTCCTATGTTGAAAGATCCCGCTAGATTTTTAAAAACGGTAGAAAGCACCGTCTATTCAAAAGAGTCAATAGTAGATGAAGAAATTACGTTTATTAACGGTAAAATTTATGCGCGTGACTACATTCCAATCTATGAAGGTCATGTGTATATTGGCCACTATTGGGAATATCGAGATATTACGGAGAAAAAGAAGGCTGAGTGTGATCTTCGCAAAGCTAATAAAAAGCTTGAAATGCTGTCCATGAAAGATGGCTTAACGGGTCTGAACAACCGCCGATCTCTTGATAAACAGCTGGAAATCGAGTGGGAATACGCGCGGAAAGAAAAAGAGGCGCTTTCTTTTCTTCTATTTGATATTGATTATTTTAAAGCGTATAACGATACCTATGGCCATATTCAAGGAGACGAATGCTTAAAAGAAGTAGCGAAGATCGCTAAAAGCGTTGTCTTTGACGAATCGGTTTTTGTCGCAAGATACGGAGGAGAAGAGTTTGGTATATTGCTTCCTCGAGCTAATCAATATGAAGCGATCAGAATGGCAGAAGCTATTAGACAGCAAGTGGAGGACCGTGGAATTGTCCATCAAGCTTCTGAAGTGTTTAAGTGTGTCACAATCAGCGTTGGAATAATGACAGTCGTTCCATCCGAAAACATACGACCCATTTCAATTGTTCATCAAGCAGATCAGGCTTTATACGAAGCAAAGCGTACGGGTCGAAATCGAATTTCAGTATATTCTCACCACAAAGAAGCTGACTCAAACGTTTGAGTCAGCTTTTAAAAGAGATATAAGCCTCTTATTTAGGAGGGGCTTTTTCTTTTTCGTCTTCTTCCATAATTCCTTTTGTAGCGTTTTTAAACTCTTTTAACGTTTTTCCAGCAGCTTTTCCTAATTCCGGCAGTTTTTTAGGGCCAAAAAGCAATAGAGCGACAAATACAATTAAGGCAATTTCTCCAAACCCAAGGTTCATTGTCATCGTCTCCTATTTTTTGAAAGTGTTTACAAGTTTAGTATAGCACGAAAAGAGGGGAAGTAGTACACCCTTATCCAGTGATTTTAAGGCCAATTACACCTGCTACAATACAAAAAATAAATAGAATTCGACGCATATCTTTTGCTTCGCGAAAGAAAAGCATGCCGAGAAGTACACTTCCGGCAGCGCCTACTCCCGTCCATATACCGTAAGCTGTTCCAAGAGGTATTTCCTTTAACGCTAAGGAGAGAAGATAAAAACTTCCTGCACCAAAAAGGATAAATCCAATTGAAGGAAGCAATCGCTTAAATCCATCCGAAAGTTTTAAGAAAATCACAAATCCCACTTCGCAGAAACCGGCAGCTATTAATGCAATCCAGGCCATGTTAAGATTCCTCTCTTTCTGTTTCTTCAGTAGAAATTAACTTTAAACCGATAATTCCAAAAATCATTAATCCTAAAAATAAAATCTTTCCAATATTTACGCCTTCGTCTAAAACGGTCATACCGAGTATCGCTGTACCAGCAGCTCCTATACCAGTAAACACTGCATAAGCTGTTCCCACAGCAATTTTTTTTAAGGCATTTGAAAAGAAATAAAAGCTGATGACAATTGTGACGATCGTAATGATTGTTGGAGTTAATTCAGTAAATCCGTGTGAATATTTTAAGCCGATTGCCCATACAATCTCGAGCAAACCAGCGATAATAAGGTAAATCCAAGCCATTTTAATTCCTCCTTACATAATAATAAGCCCTTTTTACAGGGCCTATTTAGCGCGTATGCCTTCCCAAAATATTGTCCAAGCATCGTGGATTTTTTGATCATAATACTCTGGTTCATAGTAAAAGCGCTGAATGAACAGTCCGTCGGTTAAACAATAAAAGCTATTGATATACAAATCAATCGGACGTTCAATTATTTCGCCTTCAGCCATTCCCTGTGTAAAAATAGCATGCAGAATTTGATCAGACAATCGTTCGCTTCTTAAAAAAATAGCTTTTACTTCCGACTGCAAATGCTCAGGTGGAAACAAAATAAGACGACGGTACATCTGGCCAAAAGAATCTTTTTCAATCATCGTGCAGAAATCTACAACAAAGCAGTGAAGCTGTTCTTTAGCAGACTTTGTTTTATGCTGTTCGTATATAACAGATAACTTTGTTAAAAATAAATTCATTAAATCATGCACGGTTAGTAAAAATAAGTCGTCTTTGTTCTTAAAATGAGCGTACAGGGAAGGTTTTTTTATGCCTACTTTTGATGAGATATCAGCAAGCGATGTTTCTGTATAGCCTTTTTCTCCAAAGAGCTCCATTGCGGCAGCTCTAATTTTTTCTACAGTTGATAATTCACTCAAAAAAGCTCCTCCTCAATCTAACTAACGGTCGTTAGGTAAAAGATATCAAATATAAAAAAAAGAAGCAAGGGAATCGCTTCTTTTTAATGTATTTTTACTAAATGACGCTGAGTTAAAAATAAAGAAAAGATAAAAATAAGCTCAAACGTATTTGTTACGGCTGTGCTTGGTATAGGAATTGACACGGCACTTCCTACAATCATCACGGCTACTCCAATCATCATGCTGCTCCACCTGGTCTTGCGAAATAAGGAAATTCCAACAAAAAGCAAAATAATCGCCACAATAAGAACCATAAGAGGGGGACCGGATGATCCCACTAATGTATAGCGAACAATGCCATATTCACGTACAACTTCCATACGCTGACTAATCGTCTCGATTATTTCATAGCTAATTAAGGCAAACGTAGTCAGCAAAAAAACAATGCCGGCAACAGGTTTTTTAGCCCATGTAATCGTCGAATATTTCGCTACGCCATACGCAAAGAGCACCAAAGTAGGGGTAAATAAAGCGTGAAACCAAAAGCGAAGCATGCTGAGTGAACGTAAAGTATCGCCTTCACCGATAAATGAACCAATCCCAATCATTACATTATCGTAAATTAGTCCAGCTATTACTAAAGGAAGAAAGAGCATGTAAAACGGCGAAGTGTTTTTTCGTACTACATATATGCTAAAGAAAAACAGGACAATGTAGCAAAAAGAAAATAGAAAATAAAGGATTGTATCAACCATTGTTTTCCTCCTTTTGATGATACTTCTTTTTTTTATGATAACATCATATGCCAAAAAAGTGAGAAATCATGCATTTTTCTAGGCAATCTTAACGGACAAAAGATGCCTTTATCGGTAGAAAGATTCAGAAAATATTGAAATAAAAATAGGAAAAGAGGCCATAGTCAAGAGATTTAGATTTACTGAATTGATTATTAAATAAAGGAAATCTATAAAATAACAACAAAAGCACTAGGTACATATGGAGTCTAAATGCTTATAAAATTAGAAAAAAATATTTAATGTCCTTTCTATTTAAGTAAGTTAAATGTAAGCAGAAAATGATAAATAAATGTATTTTTTTTACTTTTATATCTATCTATCATCCTCACAAGTACGGTTGTTAGACAAATCCAATTGGTATATCCATAAAAAGGAATTAATGGGATAAACTATTTTTTATTCCACCTTTATATTACAAAACGTTTTCTAAAGTTAAGAAATTTTTAATTACGTAATATTTCCGTGTGTTAATTGTAAGAGTGATGTATAAAATATTCCTGTTGTTATGGTAAAAAAAGGTATCAATGGGATTTTTCTAGGTAAATAAACTTTAGACCTATTCTGTAAATTTTAAATAAAACGATGAGTTTTTAATTCTGTAAATAGACAATCGGAATTGTAAGAATATATAACATTTGAGCTATTGACCACTAATGAGCGCAGATGATAGTTTTAGAGCTGTTGAAATTGGTACTCGAGTCCATTTTTCAAAGCAGGTGTTTTAGCAGCATGCTAGCGCTGTTAATTGATTAGCTCCCATACATATATAAAGGGAGTGAAACTATGAAATCGTATATCTATCATTATGAATCAAAAGCATTCATAACGTATCCAACAGGAGAAGTTTGGAAGGAGAAGAATGAAACATGATCTTAATTATCCTATGCTGCCTATTTTTAGTAGGGTATGGCGTTTGGGAGTATCGCAGACATTTACGCAAGCTGCATTCAATTCCTGTACGAGTGAATGTTAATGGTATTCGCGGAAAATCCACCGTTACACGATTGATTACAGGTATTGTAAAAGAAGCAGGTTACAAAACAGTAGGGAAAACGACAGGAACACAAGCGCGTATGATCTACTGGCATACAAGTGAAGAAGAACCAATTATTCGTCGTAAAGAAGGTCCGAACATTGGAGAACAGCGACGAGTGGTAAATGAAGTTGCCGATATTGGCGCGGAAGCTCTTATTTGTGAATGTATGGCGGTACAGCCTGATTATCAAATCACATTCCAAAATCAGCTGATTCAAGCCAAGGTAGGCGTTATTGTAAACGTACTAGAAGATCACATGGATGTAATGGGTCCAACTCTAGATGAAGTTGCTCAAGCGTTCACTGCTACTATTCCTTATGATGGCCACCTTGTTACAATTGAAGGTCCATATTTGGAATACTATAAAAAAATAGCCGCAGAGCGCAACACAAAGGTTATTGTAGCTGACAATGATAAAGTATCTGAAGCGTATTTACGTGAATTTGATTATATGGTTTTCCCTGATAATGCTTCCATCGGTTTAGCAGTAGCAGAAGCACTTGGCATCGAGGCTGAAACAGCGATGAGAGGAATGTTAAATGCCCAGCCTGACCCAGGAGCTATGAGAATTACAACATTTGGCGATGAAAAAAATCCAGCATTTTTAGTGAATGGATTTGCTGCCAACGACGCTTCTTCCACGCTTCGTATTTGGGAACGTGTAGATTCAATGAACTATAGTGAAAAGCTTCCTATTGTCATTATGAACTGCCGTCCGGACCGTGTAGATCGCACCGAGCAATTTGCTGAAGATGTAATGCCATACATTGAAGCGGATGTAATGATTGCAATTGGTCAGACGACCTCACCAATCGCTGCTGCACACCAAAGAGGCGAATTGCCAACAAAAGAATTCTGGGATATGGAAGGCGCTTCTACAGAAGAAATTTTAGAGCGCATGAAGCCTTATTTAAAAGATCGTATCGTATACGGTGTCGGAAATATCCACGGTTCAGCCGAGCCGCTTGTTGAAGCTATTATTGAAATGAAAAAGATGAGAAAAGCAGTTTAATCTAGGAGGCCATTTCATGTTCGGATCAGATTTATATATTGCCCTTGTGTTAGGGGTTACACTAAGCTTAATTTTTACAGAAAAAACGGGCGTATTGCCAGCCGGTCTTATCGTACCGGGGTATTTAGCTCTTGTATTTGATCAGCCAATTACCATTTTAATGATTTTCTTAATTAGTATTTTAACGTATGTTATCGTCGTGTACGGAATCTCAAAAGTAGTTATTTTATATGGACGTCGCAAATTTACAGCGATGTTAATTACGGGTATTGTGATTAAAGTTGCATTTGATTATTTCTTCCCGATCTTGCCGTTTGAAGTGTTTGAATTACGCGGAATTGGTATCATTGTACCGGGCTTAATTGCAAATACAATGCAAAAGCAAGGTCTTCCTTTAACAGTTGGAACAACGGTTTTATTAAGTGGTGTAACATTTGGAATTATGCAAGTTTATTATTTATTTTAATACACAAACAAACCGCAGCTGGTAAAGGAAGGTGAAAGCGTTGAAAGAGAAAAAATTAAACTTTCAAGAAAAAGTATTGATGTTTATAAAGAAAACAAAGCCTACAACGGGCAAGCAAGCTCTTATCTTAACGCCAATTTTAATCGTAATTTTAGCTCTTTCAGGATGGATGGAGCGTTCGGACGCTCTTGAAAACCCTGAGACGGCTAATCCAGAGGCCAATAATGATTTAACGATGACTATGGTCGGAGACATTATGATGGGTCGCCATGTAAGAGAAGTAACTGAACGCTACGGAGAAGATTTTGTATTCCGCAACGTGGAGCCGTTCTTTAAAAATTCGGATTACGTAAGCGGGAACTACGAAACGCCGATTTTAACAAACGACGTAGATTCATATAAAGCAATGGAAAAAGGTATTCATTTATATAGTAAGCCTGCTGATCTAGCGACCGTTAAAAATGCGGGTTTCGACGTATTAAACTTAGCGAACAACCATTCAATGGACTACAGTGCAAAAGGGTTAGAAGATACGATCTCTACTTTTGAAGCAAACAAATTAGATTTTGTTGGTGCTGGCCGTAACTCTGAAGAAGCAAAGCATATTTCATATAAAGATGCTGACGGCATCCGCATTGCAACCGTAGGGTTTACGGATGTACATTCAGACGGAATGTCCGCTGGAAAAAACAACCCAGGTATTTTAAAAGCAGATCCGGATCTTATTTTCAGCACGATCCAGCAAGCGAAAGCAAATGCTGATTTAGTTGTAGTAAATGCCCACTGGGGTGAAGAATACGATGCACAGCCAAGTCCTCGTCAAGAAGGACTAGCAAAAGCGATGGTAGACGCTGGTGCGGACATTATCATCGGTCACCATCCGCACGTTCTACAGTCATATGACGTATATAAAGGTTCGGTTATTTTCTATAGCCTAGGAAACTTTATCTTTGACCAAGGGTGGTCAAGTACCAAAAATACAGCGATGGTTCAGTATCATTTAAACAAGCAGGGCCAAGCTAAAATTGATGTTATTCCAATGGTTATTAAAGCAGGTACACCAACTCCAACAGATAACCCTTGGCGCATGAAGCGTATTTATAACGATTTAAACAAGTTTTCTTCAAACCCTGAACTGTTAGAAAAAGAACGAAACAAGTTTGAATTAAACTTAGATCATTCTCGCATTATAAAACATGCAGAGGAGCGCAAAAAGAAAGAAGCACAAGCTAACTAATAGCCCGTCATACACAGAGGAGGTAAAAGATGATAAATAAACGTAATACGATTATTGTTTCCATTGTCATCTTTTCACTCATAGTAGGTGTATGTGTTTATCAATTTATGTTTCCAAAACAAGAATATGCAGTAAGTACTTCAGATCCTCGCGCCACAAAAGTAGGTATGGAAATTCTTAAACAAGGCGGTACAGCAGTTGATGCAGCTATTGCCATTTCCTACACGCTTGGTGTTGTGGAACCGTACGGATCAGGACTTGGGGGAGGCGGCGGAATGCTGATTGATCCAGCAGATGCCTCTCCAACATTTATTGACTACCGAGAAATTGCACCTAAGAATGATAAAGAAGATGAGATTGGCGTACCAGGGTTCGTCGCTGGTATGGATTATATTCAGCACCACTACGGATCTCTGTCGATGAGCAAACTAATCGACCCGGCCATTAACTATGCCGAGAAGGGGTACAAAGTGGACAAAGATTTGCACGATAGGCTGGTTTCATACAAAGGTAATGTGAATGAAGATGAAATTCCTAGCTTTTACCCAGATAAAGACGCCATTAACACAGGTGAAATTGTCAAACAGCATGAATTAGCGAACACGCTGCAAAAGATTAAGGAAGAAGGGCCAAATGCTTTTTATAGAGGGAAAATTGCAGACGATATTACAGAAGAAACGAAAGTAAGTCACAAAGACTTGCGAAAGTATGCGCCTGTTGAGCGCAAACCTCTATCAACTAATTATAAAGGTCATCAAATTATTTCAGCACCTCCTCCTTTTGCTGGTGCTACGCTCATTCAAATGTTAAAAATGACGGATCAAGAAGATATTTGGAAGCTGAAGGAATCGCATCCTAGTCTTTATTATCATTTTCTTGGTCAAATTTCAAAAGTAGCTTATCAAGACCGCTTGAAGAAAATTGCCGATCCGGCTTTTATAAAAGAAACGCCAAATGATTGGATCGACGATCATTACGTGCATTTACTTCGTAATAAATTAAATAATACTGAAACAGATCACACCAAAGTAAGCGACGTCGAAGAACATGAAAGTACCACTCATTTTGTTGTGATGGACGGTGACGGAACCGTTGTATCGACAACGAATACGCTGAGTAATTTCTTCGGCAGCGGTGAATATGTAGATGGATTCTTTTTGAATAATACGCTCAATACGTTTGGACAAGGAATTAACAAGCGTGAACCTGGTAAGCGTCCAAGAACATTTACAGCCCCTACCATTATTCGTGAAGGTGATGAATGGGTAATGTCGATTGGCACACCGGGAGGAAATCGTATTCCGCAAGTGTTAACGCAAGTAATTGGGGATTATTTTGAGGACAAAGATTCCATTAAAAAGGCAGTAGAAAACAAGCGTGTGATTTTTGATTCTCATAAGTTTTATTCAGAAGCTAAGCTTAAACAGTCAACTAAAGATGGTTTAAAAACGTACGGCTATGACTTAAAAAACAATGATAACGCAATGTTTTACGGAGGCGTTCAAGCTCTTGTGAAAGACTTAAAGAAAAATAAAATTCAAGGTGACGCTGATCCGCGCCGCCACGGTTTATGGGAAAAAAGTACAGACTAATTTAATTGGAGGAATAGAAAATGATCGCAAAACGTATCGTAGGGATTGTAGGACCAATTGCTATTGTAGCAGGAGTAGTAGCAGGACTTGGAGCTTTAAAACATCCGGCTACTCTTTCAACAGATGAACAGCAAAAAATCGAAAATAACGTAAAAATGATTGAACAAACAAAATCTGCTGCTACAGATGCAGTAAATGATGCTGCAGCAGCTTCTGGGAAATAAAACATATATAGTAATAAAAAGGCATCGTCCAGGGCGATGTCTTTTTTGTGTGCAATTTAATTTATGGATAAAAATGAAAGCGCTTCACAAAATATACATATAAGTAAAAATGGAGGGGAATGTGTGAATAAAAAATTACTGTTATTTAATATTGTTGCTGTTTTGTTGTTAATCGGGGTTATAGCCGCTTTTTTTATGACTCAATCGAGTACAGATCTTAGTCCTAAAAAGCTGCTTAAAAAAAATAATGATCATTCTTATGGTGTGAGTTCATCGAATTCTCTGGCAGCAAATGTAGGGATGGACGTATTAAAAGAAGGCGGGAATGCAGTAGATGCGGCCATTGCTATTTCGTATGCCCTCAACGTAGTCGAACCTTTTGGATCCGGAATTGGCGGAGGTGGAGGTATGCTGATTGCCAAAAAAGATCAGCCTGCTACCTTTATCGATTACCGGGAAACCGCTCCAACTTCTATGAGCGGTAAAAACGGCGTGCCGGGATTTGTGGCTGGCATGGAATATATTCAGCAGAAGTATGGCACAAAATCAATGAGTGATTTAATTCAGCCGGCCGTTGAATACGCTGAAAAAGGGTTTGAAGTAGACTCTCTTTTATCTTCGCGATTGTATTATTCTAGAGGAAGGATGGATGTGGATGATCTATCTGCTTTTTATCCGAAGGGAGAAGCAATCGAAGAAGGAGAAACGCTGTCCCAGCCAGTGTTGGCTAAAACGTTAATTAAGATTCAGCGAGAAGGTGCATCTGCATTTTATAAAGGAGATTTGGCACAAGATCTTGCTGATGCAACGCCTATTTCTAAAAAAGACCTATCTTCCTATCAAGTGACAGAAACCAAGCCTGTCGTTTCTGCTTACAATGGAACGGAAGTGATTTCAGCGCCTCCGCCTTTTTCCGGGATTACACTGATTCAAATGTTAAAAATGGCAGAGAAAGAAAATCTTGAAACAATGCCTGACAAAGACTATTACGAAACGATGAACAGAATTAAAAAAGCAGCTTACTCCGACCGGTTAAAACAAATCGGCGATCCTGACTTTCATAATCAAAACTCAAGTGAGTTAGTTAGTGATGATTATATAACAAACCTGGTCAATCACCCGACAAGTTCTTCAGGTGAAGGGGATGAAGAACACGAAAGTACAACACATTTTGTAGTTATTGATTCAGAAGGAACCGTCGTATCAACAACCAATACGTTAAGTAACTTCTTTGGTACAGGCGAACAAGTTGACGGTTTTTTTCTTAATAACAATGCTGATACGTTTGGAAGCAAAGAACCGAATAATCGTGAGCCAGGAAAAAGAGCAAGAACCTTTACAGCTCCAACTATTATAAGAGAAAAAGGCGAGTGGGCGATGGGAATAGGTTCTCCTGGCGGAACACGGATTCCTCAAATTTTAACTCAGGTACTTTCTAAAAATCTTGAAGGAAATGAACCGCTTCAAGAAGCTGTAAATGAACCGCGATTTATTTTTGACGATTCGACTATTTATATAGAGCCTGATTTAGATACAAAAAATATCCCTTCTGCGTTTCGGATAGAAACAAAGGAAAGCGACGTCTTTTATGGAGGTATCCAAGCGTTAACCATTAATTTTCAAGATAAACAAATGGAAGGGGCGGGAGACCCTAGAAGAAATGGAGTTTGGAAAACAGGAGATTAACGAAGTAAAGATCCCTTCTCATATGCTTAGGCATAGTGAGAAGGCGTTTGAAAATATCGAATGGAATGAAATTCTTTGTCACTGGAATGAAAATGTACGTAAATGGGGGAACGATCTAAAGCAGGGTGAGCGTTGAAAAACGTGGCATCACCGTAGCGCAATGCTTTTAGTAAGTAAGGCATTTCTTGTTTGAAAATAGCATACCGTATGGCTTGAACAGACTTTTCCGTGTGTTCATTTCCAATAAATACGTATACATACAGCGTATCAACACCGTCTTTGTGGAGCCATTCGGCAAAAAGCTCATTTCGCTGTTCATTTAATTGATCAACAGCAAACTTTTCGTCGATCCAAAGAAATAAATCGTCTGTTTGTTCAGAATGGGTGAGCGTATAGCGGCGCCCAATAAAAGGAAAGGTGGGCGTGCTTCCTTGCCGATATGTGACGCTAAATTGCTCAGGATTAAAAGCAGACAAAGGGCATCTTCCTTTCACGCTTTTAAGTAGTTTATGCATAAAAAAGAGAAATTTCACACATTCGTCAAGAATTTTAAGCTGCTTTTTTTACATGCATACTTATGAAAAAGTTGTTACACTGAAGAAAAGAAATAGTGGGTGATAGAAGATGGAGCCGCTGTATATTGTTTTAACGCTTTTTTTAGCAGCCATGCTATCGTATGATATTGCTAAATTTGTTCGAGGAGACCGGCCAGATTGGAAAGAGGGTCTCGTGACGGGCCTTGTGTTCGTGGGCTTTTTAGCAGCCATGCAAATGGCTTTTCACATTGTATAGCGCAGAAAGAGGCTGGGACAAACGTAGTTTAGTTGAAGGAAGATCTGAACGGTGAATTGTTCGGATCTTTTATGGTTAAGGTGAACGTAGATTTCATGTGTGTAGTTATGTCTCAATCTCTTTTTTGAGGATATGTCCGATAAGTTTAGTTCGGCAATACTAAAAAGCCCTGATATCGAATAAGCTGTTGTATACTGCATTTTTGATAAAGGGGCTTTTTACTTGTATCGAAAAAAAACACTGCTTTTGAAGCGAAGTTTAGGAGTAGCTGTGTTTCTTGCTTTGATTGCGCTGGGAATTTGGATGTTTCAATTTACATTCTTTTCTCCGAGTCATCAAGCCAAATCTGCTGTAAAAGAATTTTATACGCTAGAACAGGAAGGGAACTTTTCGGAATCATGGAACCTTTTTCATTCGTCCATGAAAAAGAAGTGGACAAAAGGTGCATACATACAAGATCGAGCACACGTATTTCTCAATCATTTCGGAGTAGACACTTTTACGTATTCCATTGAAGATGTTGAAAAAAGAAAGAGCTGGAAGATGGAAAATGATCGTAAAGCGTTTCCTGTTGTTTACGAAATGACCGTTATCCAAACGTATAAAGGGAAATATGGAAACTTTGATTTGGTGCAGAAAGTGTATGCTGTTCGTGAAAAAGGAGAATGGAAAGTCGTGTGGGATTATAAACAGTAGGAGAGCCTGCTGTTTTTTTATCTTCATAAGAAATGAGCATACTTCAGCTGGTAATATGCCTCTTTTTTAACAGAAAAAACGTTATGTTTTTTTACGAGTGGGTAAAATGAAAGAAGGAGGCGAACACAGATGAAATTTAAAACGATTTTATTTGATGCATATGGAACGCTGTTTGATGTACATACCGTTATTGAAACGTGTGATAAGCTGTATCCGGAACGAGGAGAAAGTATTAGCCATTTATGGCGTTTGAAGCAAATTGAATATGCAATGCAATATCAGCTGATGGGACGATACGTTGACTTTTATACATTAACAAATCAATCCCTGAAATATGCAGCAGAAGCAAATGATATTGATTTAACGGAACATGAAGAAAAAATGCTGATGAGTGCTTACATGAAGCTGAATGTCTACGATGAGGTCAAAGAGGTGCTCGCCTATTTAAAAGAAAAAGGATATCGTCTGGCTATTTTTACGAATGGTCCTAAGCATATGATTGATCCGCTTGTTTCTTATCACAATATGAATCATTTATTTGAAGACGTTATTTCCATAGACGAAATCAAACAGTACAAGCCTACAATGGCAAGCTATCATTATGCAAAAAATAAAATGAATGCAAAAAGAGAAGAAGTATTGTTTCTGTCATCGAATACATGGGATATTGCCGGTGCTAAAAACTACGGGTTCGCAACGGCTTGGGTTAACCGAAAAGGAAATGTAGCTGAGCATAAAGAGTTGCAGCCAAACGTAATGATTAAAAGCTTAAATCAGCTTAGTAAATAAAAAAAGAACGAGCATTAAGCTCGTCCTTTTTTATTTATTGCTAAATGTATCTTTTGTTTCGCCTACTGCTTTTTGAGCATTTCCTTTTGCTTTCTCAGCTTTTCCTTCACGCTGAAGATCGCGGTTATTCGTTGCATTTCCGACTTGATCTTTTACTTCACCTTTAGCTTTTGATACATTTCCTTTAACTTTATCTCCTAAACCTTTACTCATTTTAATCTTCCTTTCTATTAGTGATTAAGTAGTGTTACTTGTCTATTCCACCGTTAGAAAGAAATTAAACATATTTTCTGATTTTGGCCTAAACAGAAGCTAAGCCTGCGATATTTAGAAGTACTGTTTAGTCACTATCATCATTCGGAGGTTTTAAGCTCCCATTCATCATAAATCTGAGATTCATAAGGCCATGATAATAAGCTTAAAGATTCCACTGCTTTTAGAACAAGAGGAGAAGCATTATCGATGTTAAGATCTTGCGGTGCAATCCACAATGCTTCCAAAGAATCTTGTCCTTCAAACTGGACGGGGTTGGAAAGAAGCTCACCGCCGGCAATGTCTACGTAATAAAAAACAGCAATGTGATGTACATGGGTAAATTCTTTCCACTTACAGGGATACTGAAAATCCGTTGTACCGGCTTGAGAAATAATAGTAATTTCAAAGCCAGTTTCTTCACTAAATTCTCTTTTCATCGCATCTGTTAATGTTTCACCGTGTTCTAGCTGTCCGCCTGGCAAATCAAAGCGATGAATATACGGCCCTCTATTTTTTCGAATAACAAGCAGCTTTTCATCTCGCATACAAATTCCATATACGCCAAAGGCGCGATCATAGTTTGGTTCCATCTTTTTTCACTACTTTCTATAACAGAATGGCTTGATAAAGCATCATTTGATTTCTTTATCCTACCATACATTTTGTTATAGAACCTTTTTTAATGAGGTGCTTTTACAGTAAGCGTACGGGAAACAGCACTTTCGTTATGCAAACGGTCAACAGAGGTTACAACATATGTGTATGTTTGATTTTTGAGTGCGCTTTGATCTACAAATAATTGTGTTTCTCCTGTTTTCCGAACGGTTGTCAGTAAGTTTTCTGCGTTGTTGATGTCACCTCGTTTATTGCCTTGGAAGCGATAAATGGCATAATAGGCGGAATCATTCTGCTGATGATCTCGAATTTCAAACGCCGCTTCTTTTGTATGAGGGCCCGCGTTTTTTAATTTTGGTGCTTTTGGAGCCGTATCATCAAGCCAAGGCATTGCCGGAATAAGAGCAGGATGTTTATAAATATCGTTTTGCAGCTTATCTTTTATTCCTAGCGGGTTTCGGTTCAAATCTTTCAGGCTAAAATGCATGCTCCCGTGTACTTCTGGAAATTGATGATTCAGAGCAATTTGCCTTGGATACTCATCGGGATCAGACCATGCTTCCACCGCGTTGTTATTAATTTTATAAGCAGCTTGTCCAATATAAAGGTGAACTGGCTTTCCGCGAACTTCATCTCTCCACCAGTTGAGCAGCGTATCGTAAGCAGCGGGTTCAAATCCAATATTCCAATAAATTTGCGGAGTGATGTAATCAATATATCCATTTTGAATCCACGTACGCGTATCAGCATACAAATCATCGTAGTTTGTTTGTCCAGCAGTCGTCTCAGAGCCAGTTGGATCATTAGCGATGTTTCTCCACACGCCGAACGGACTGATGCCAAACTTCACGTATGATTTTGTTTTTTTAATAGCCGTATTTAAATCTCGAACAAGCTGATTAACATTGTCTCGGCGCCAGTCTTCAATATTCGAAAACGTTTGAGCACCGTAGGTTTGATACGTTTTTTGATCAGGGAACGTTTGACCTGCAATTTTGTAAGGATAAAAATAGTCATCCATATGAACAGCATCAATATCATAGTTTCTTACGACTTCGAGCACTTCTTCAATAATAAAGTTTTTTACTTCGGGAATACCTGGGTTGTAGTAGAGTTGTTTTCCATAGGAGACGACCCAATCAGGATGTTGTTTGGCAGGATGATTATCGGCAAGTTTGTTTAAATCAGTATGATTCATGGTAATGCGGTAAGGGTTAAACCATGCGTGGAATTCTAAGTTGCGCTTATGTGCTTCCTCCACCATAAAAGCTAGAGGATCGTAGCCGGGATCTTTACCTTGTGTACCCGTTAAATATTCTGACCACGGGCCATATTTCGACGGATAAAAGGAATCAGCGGTAGGTTTAATTTGAACGACCACAGCATTCATTCCCATCTTTTGTACTTCATCTAGCAAATAGGTAAACTCTTTTTTTTGCTGCTCAACCGGAAGACCAGGCTGAGAAGGCCAGTCAATATTGTATACGCTTGCAATCCAAGCCGCTCGAAGCTCCCGTTTTTGATACGTAGTAGGTACGTCTGCTTTAGCAGGTAATGTGCTCGAACAAAACAGCAGCAAAAACAAGATGCCTCCAATCCATTTTTTTATATGCATGTTCGTTCCTCCTTCTTTTTTGGTTGAGATAAAATTTCTTTCATAATATAGCATGCGGTCGTTATATTCACAATAGGTTTTAATAAAATATTCTGAAAAATAAAATAAAGTTTTAAAAATATCAGAAAAATATTGAAATTAAACTTCAGAAAAAATATAATAATGGTAATTTAAAGAATATTTTAGAAATACGTTACTTAACGATGGAGGAATTCATGCGCCAATTTTCCGTACTTACTTTAATCGATGCACAAATGAATCATTACAGTCCTGCTGAAGGAAGAGTAGCTGATTACGTGTTAGAAAATCCTACGACCACGTTGAACTTAACGACCAAACAGCTAGCTAAGCAGTGTCAGTGCAGCGAAGCTACGATTATCCGCTTTTGTCAGCGTGTAGGGATTAATAGTTTTAAAGAATTAAAGATTGAATTAGCAAAAGATGCTCATAAGGTGAATAACGAGCAGCTGCCGAATCTTCCGGTTAATTTTGAAGACGAGACCGAAGCTGTGCTTGAAAAAGTCATGAGCAAAAGTATGAGCGCACTTATGAACACGAGTCGTTTAGTGAGCTCTTCTGCAATTGATGCAGCCGCGGAAGCTATTCATAGAGCGAAGCGAGTGTTTTTATACGGAGCAGGAGGATCATCTGTAGTTGCGCTCGATGCGCAGTATAAACTGCTTCGAATTGATATTTCAGCGCTGTTTTCATTAGACAGTCATGTTCAAATGGTGATGGCTACGAATATGACAAAAGATGATGTGCTGTTTGTAGTATCGACTTCTGGTCAAACAAAAGAAGTGGTGGAACTGATGCAAATAGCCAAAGATAAAGGGGCAGCGGTTATTTTGCTAACGCAGCACGGATCATCGCCAGCTTCTAGATTAGCTGATATTCTGCTGACTATTTCGGTAGAAGAGCAGCATATTCGAATTGGAACGATGAGCGCTCGTATTGCTCAGCTAGCCATTGTAGATGCGATGTTTATACGGTTATGTATTCAAAAAGGCAATCAAGTGTTTGAGCGCATAATCGATACACATAATGTAATTCAAAAAATTAAGAGGTAGGGGGAAACGAGAAAATGAAGGTATTGTTTGTATGTTCTGGAGGAATGTCAAGTGCGATTGTGGTGAAAGCATTAAAAACAGAAGCACAAAAGCACGGAACGGATATGGAAGTGCTGGCAATTGGGACAAATGAAGTGGCAGAGGAAATTCAAAAGGGCTGGGACGTTGTAATGGTTGCACCGCAGATTCGTCACCGGTTTAACGCAGTGAAAGCGGAAGCGGATAAAGCTTCTGTTCCATGCGGGCCCATTCCGCCGCAGGCTTATACGCCGCTTGGAGGTCCGACGCTTTATAAAACGGTTCAACAGCTCGTTAGCTAAGGAAAGCAGGTTTCTTCCTGCTTTTTAAATAAATAAGGGGTTTATTACACAAGGGGAGAATATAGAGGGGGAAAGGGTATATGAGCAAATTTGTGTCGTTTTTAGAGAACAATTTATCGGGACCTATGGCCAGGTTATCAGAACAGCGGCATCTTCAAGCCATTCGCGATGGTGTTATTTCCGCTTTGCCGTTTATCATTATCGGAAGTTTTTTCTTGATTCTAGCGTTTCCGCCTGTGCCGCAAGATAGCACAATTGCGAAATGGGCAGCTGATAACAGCGCCAACATTTTAATACCATATCGAGTAACGATGTTTATTATGTCTTTATATATAGCCTTTGGGATAGGGTATAACTTGTCCAAAAGCTATAATCTCGATCCGCTGTCAGGAGCACAAATTGCAGTTGCTGCACTACTTCTTACGGTGACTCCAAAGCTGATTGAAGAAGAAGGATTTATGCTTCCAATGACCAACCTTGGAGGACATGGTTTATTTGTGACGATGATTGTATCGATTTTATCAGTCGAGATTCTCAGGTTTTGTAAAGCAAAAAATGTCACCATTAAAATGCCGGAGCAAGTGCCACCTTCGGTATCGAGGTCTTTTGAAGCGCTAATTCCAGTTGCGATTGTTGTTGTACTTATGACCATTATTACAATTGTTTTAGGTATCGATCTTCATCATTTAGTTGATAAACTAGTTGCTCCGCTTGTAGAGGCAGGAGATAGTTTAGCAGGAGTATTAATACCGGTTTTCTTAATTACGTTTTTCTGGTCATTTGGAATTCACGGCGTCTCTGTTGTTGGGACAGTGGCACGGCCTGTATGGGAAGTATATTTAGCGAAAAATGCTGAAGCGGTAGCAGACGGAGCTTCAACGCTCCCGTATATTGCACCCGAAACGTTCTTTCAATGGTTTGTTTGGATCGGAGGATCTGGAGCAACGCTAGGCCTTGCTTTAGCAATGCTGTTTTTCTCAAAATCTAAATATTCGAAAGCGCTTTCTAGGACATCTTTTATTCCAGCGGTTTTTAATATTAACGAACCAATTATTTTCGGTTTGCCAATTGTCTTAAATCCTATTTTAATTATTCCTTTTATTATCATCCCGATTATTACAACGATCATTTCATACGCAGCAACGGCGACAGGCCTTATTACTCCAACATACGTAATGGTTCCTTGGACGCTCCCGGCGCCGATTGGGGCATATCTATCGACCGGAGGAGACTGGCGGGCGGTTGTACTGGTCGTTGTCAATATTGCTATTTCTGTTGTGATTTATCTTCCGTTCTTTAAAATGTACGACCGAAAGATGGTTGAAATGGAAAGAAGCGATGAAGCAACGGTTACACCATCCGATAGCTCAGTTCAAATGTAAAGAAAGAGAAGCCAACTTGTTTGGCTTCTATCTCTTTAATAGGAGGGAAGATCAATGTTTGTTCGATTTCGATATAAAACCGTGTTTTTATTTCTGTTGACCATGGTTCTTTGTAACGTTATTTTTACACCTTTGCTGCAGTATGCTGGTTTGTCAGCGCAGCATAGTTTATTTGCCATTACAAGTCTGTCAGCAGCTTTGCTTACAACATTTATTTCTATTCGGCTTTCAACAGCAGCTTTATCTAAAACCGCTGTTTGTATACGCTTTGTTTTGCTCGGGGCAGGGTGCACAGCCGTTACATATTTAGCCGTTTTTTAACAAGGAGGGGCAAGGGATGAAAGTAGTGACAATAGGGGGAGGATCAAGCTATACGCCTGAATTGGTCGAAGGGTTTATTAAAAGGTACAATGAGCTTCCAATTCAAGAACTGTGGCTTGTAGATGTTGAAGAAGGAAAAGAGAAGCTTGAAATTGTAGGAGCACTTGCTAGAAGAATGGTCAAAAAAGCAGGTGTTGATATGGAAATTCATTTAACGCTTGATCGAAAAAAAGCGTTAATAAATGCTGATTTTGTAACGACACAGCTTAGAGTAGGCCAGCTTGATGCGCGTATTCAAGATGAACGCATCCCTCTTAAGTACGGAATGATTGGTCAAGAGACAAACGGGGCGGGAGGATTATTTAAGGGCTTGCGAACAATCCCGGTTTTGTTGAAAATTGCCGAGGAAATACACGAAATTTGTCCAAACGCCTGGCTTATTAATTTTACAAACCCTGCCGGTATGGTAACGGAGGCGCTGCTTCGATATGGAAAGCATTCTAAAGTAGTAGGAGTCTGTAACCTGCCTGTACATATGACGAACTCAATCGCCAGCTTGCTTCAAATCGAAAAAGAAGATGTGCACATTGAATTTGCAGGGTTAAATCACTTGGTATACGGGCTGCATGTGTATGCCAAAGGAAAGGAAGTAACGCAAGAAGTCATTCAGCGATTAAGTGATCCAAAGTCTCAAGTAACAATGAAAAACATAGCTCCTATTCCGTGGCAACCGGATTTTTTGGAAGCTCTTGGCGTGATCTTGTGTCCTTATCACCGCTACTACTATAAAACAAAAGAAATAGTAGCAGAAGAGCTTTTGGCCTTTCAGTCAGGTACTACGCGCGCTGAAGTGGTCAAAGCATTAGAAGCCGAGCTTTTTGAACTCTACAAAAACCCAAATCTAGAAAGTAAGCCTCCGCAGCTGGAAAAACGAGGAGGCGCTTACTACAGCGATGCCGCATGTAATTTAATTTCATCCATTTATAACGATAAAGGTGATATTCAAACATTAAATGTAAGAAATAATGGCGCCATTTCTTCACTGCCAAACGAATCTGCGGTTGAAGTAAACTGTGTTGTAACAAAGCAAGGACCAGTACCACTCGCTGTCGGTGAACTTCCGGTAGAAGTGAATGGACTCGTACAGCAAATTAAATCGTTTGAACGAGTAGGAGCAGAAGCCGCGGTTACAGGATCTTACGAAAAAGCGCTGGTTGCCCTGACCATTAATCCGCTTGTTCCAAGTGACGAACTGGCTAAGGCGGTCTTAGACGAACTGCTTCAAGCTCATCGCAAGTATTTACCCGTTTTTTTTAAGGAAGTGAATGCGTAGTATGTATGCCGTTGGACTTATGTCAGGAACGTCACTAGACGGAATTGATGCAGCTCTTGTGGAGATTGAAGGAAGCGGCTATGGAAGTAAAGTTAAGCTTCTTCAGTTCATTACCATGCCGTTTTCACCGCCGTTAAAAAAAGAAATTGAACAGGCGCTTTCTCTCGAACATTCAAATGTACAGCTGATCTGCAGCTTGAATTTTAAACTTGGCTACGCGTTTGCAGATGCAGTGAAAAGAGTGTGCCAAAAAGCCGGGTTTTCTCTTGAACAAGTAGATGTCATCGGATCGCATGGTCAAACCATTTACCATCAGCCGTATGCTTCAGGAAATACAGCGATGTCTACACTCCAAATTGGAGAGCCCGCTGTTATTGCCTATGAAACTAAAACGAAGGTAGTGGCAAACTTCAGAGTGATGGACATGGCAGCGGGCGGGCAAGGTGCTCCGTTAGTTCCTCACACCGAACGAATTTTGTACAGCCACGCTGACCGTACAAGGCTGCTTCAAAACATTGGAGGTATTGGGAATGTAACGTTGATTCCGCCAAAACACTCTCCTATACCCGTAGTAGCTTTTGATACGGGGCCGGGAAATATGATGATAGATGAAGCGTGTCAGCAGCTTTTTCATGTTTCATTTGATGAAAATGGGTGTTTAGCAGCTGGAGGAACTATTATTTCAGAGCTTTTAGAAGACTGTATGAACCATGATTACATGAATCTTTCTCCTCCTAAATCGACGGGAAGAGAGCTGTTCGGTACACAGTACACAAGGAGACTGCTAGAGAAATATAGCAACCATAAAAAAGAAGATTTGCTAGCTACGATTACCATGTTCACGGCATCATCCATTGTACATCACTATGAAACATTTATTTTTCCCGCCTATTCTATTGACGAAGTGATTATTGGGGGAGGCGGAAGTTATAACAATACGCTGATGAATATGATTAAAGCCAAGCTAGGGAAGCGCTGCAGCGTGTATACACAAGAAGAAATAGGGATGTCTTCAGAAGCAAAAGAAGCCGTAGCTTTTGCGGTGCTCGCAAATGAAACACTTGCAGGTTATCCAAGCAATGTACCAAGTGCAACCGGTGCTTTGTCTCCTGTAATATTAGGAAACATTACGCCTGCACCACTATAAAAAAGGGGATGGAAGAAATGACAGAAGCAGCAAATATGGAAAATGAAATTTTTGAACTTATTGCATACGGAGGAAATGCTAGGTCACTGGCATATGAAGCGTTAGAAGCAGCTGAAGATTATGATTTTAATAAAGCTGACGAACTTTTAAAGCAGTCTCAAGAAGAGCTCAGTCATGCTCATAAAACGCAAACTGCGCTTATTCAACGTGAATTGAACGGAAAAACAATTGAAAAGTCGCTGCTTTTAATTCACGCACAAGATCATTTAATGACGGCTATTTCAGAGCAAAAATTAATTGAACATATGATTAAGCTTATTAAAAAATTTAAAAAAGAAGGCGAAAATCAATGAAAAAGCTAGGTATTGCGATTTATCCGGAACATTCGACTGTGGAAAAAGATAAAGCGTATATAGCACTTGCGCATCAATACGGATTTACCCGCATTTTTACGTGCTTGCTTTCTGTTGAAGGCGATCAGAAAAAAGTAATGGCAAATTTTAAAGAAATCATTGAGTTTGCCAATGAGCTAGAGATGGAAGTAGTAGTGGATATCGCTCCTCGCGTATTTGGAGCGCTTGGCATTTCTTATGATGATCTATCTTTTTTTCAAGAATTAGGGGCTTATGCTATTCGTCTTGATCTAGGCTATACGGGAAATGAAGAGTCCATTATGACCTTTAATCCATACGGCTTAAAAATTGAAATTAATATGAGTAATGCAACAAAGTATGTTGATAATATTTTAAGTTACCAGCCGAATCGAAAACAGCTATTGGGGTCGCACAACTTCTATCCTCATCGATATGCGGGATTGTCGTATGATCACTTTATGAAGTGTTCAGCGTTGTTTAAAGAACATAACCTTGAAACAGCAGCGTTTATTAATTCACCAAATGCTACTTTTGGACCGTGGCCTGTTACTGAAGGGCTTTGTACGCTTGAAATGCATCGCACGCTTCCAATCGACGTGCAGGCTAAGCATCTTTTTAAAACGGGATTAATTGATTGTGCAATCATTGCGAATGCTTATGCATCGGAAGAAGAAATGAAGTCGCTGCGTGATGTTGTTCAGCAAGAGCGCTTTACCTTTAATGTGAACCTGTATGATACGATTACCGAGCTTGAGAAAAAAATTGTGCTAGAAGAGTTTCATTTTTACCGCGGAGACGTATCGGATTATTTAATTCGCTCTACGCAAAGCCGAGTAAAATATAAAAAAGAAGAATTCAAGCCTACGCATACTCCTTCCATTCGAAGAGGCGATATTTTAATAGAAAATGAACTATACGGTCAGTACAAAGGAGAGCTGCAAATTGCGCTGTTAGACATGGAGAACTCAGGTAAAACAAACGTAGTAGGCCGCATTGCGGAAGAGGAAATTTTCTTATTAAATGAACTGCAGCCATGGGATAAATTTGCTTTTTGTGAGCGGTGATAAAATGGACTATATTATTGGTATTGACGGCGGGGGAACAAAAACAGAAGCCGTTGCGTACAGCTTAGACGGCCAACAGCTCGCTGCTTCAAAAAGCGGTTACGGCAATTTACTCATTAATTACAACACGGCTATTACTCATATTGATGAATGTATTATGGCGTGCAAAACTGAGCTTGCTGGTCATACATGTAAAGGCATTTCACTAGGACTTGCTGGAAGTAAAGCATTATCCAAAGAAGAAATAAAAAGATATTTTTATAATCGTTATCAAGTAGAAGTAGGTTTATATGATGACGCCATAATTGCACATGAAGCACTACTGCATGGAAAAGAAGGGATTTTAACCATTGCAGGAACTGGAGCCGTCAGCATTGGTAAAAAAGATGGAGTGTATGAATACGGTGGAGGGTGGGGACACCTTCTTGGAGATGAAGGAAGCGGATATTGGATTGGTCTTCAAGCACTGATATTGCTGACGAAAGAGCATGATCAAAACCGTCCGTACAGCAGCCTTAGTCAGACAATCTTGCAACATGTAAAAGCAGATACCATACACGATATAAAAAAGTTTGTCTATTCATCTCCTAAATCAGAAGTTGCTTCACTCACTCCGCTTGTTGTAAATCAAGCGAGAAATCATAAACAAGAAGCAAGTGACATTCTTCAACGGGCTGGAAAGAACCTTGCAAACATGACGCTGCATTTGTATAAGAAGCAGCAGTTTGAAGGGAGCTGCTTGCTGGCATGCAAAGGCAGCATTTTAACGGAAGTTCCAGAAGTGTTTAATGTTTATAAAAAAACATGTGAAAAAGAAATAAACTATATCCAGTGGGCAACACAGCGAGTATCATCTGCTAAAGGAGCTTATCAGCTGTTCATGAAAGAGTATCAATAGAGAAAAAATGATCGTGGAAAAGGCAGGGGATCACAGTGAACTTAAATCATATCTTAACAGAAAAACGCAATCCGCAAACGTTAAACATTGATGAATTATCAAGCCTGGAAATTGTAAAAAAAATTAATGAAGAAGATCACCAAGTGACTCAGGCAATCAATAAGGTGCTGCCTGTTATTGCTTTGTTAGTAGATGAAATTGTCAGTGCTTTTAAACAAGGCGGACGTCTGATTTATATCGGAGCAGGTACAAGCGGGCGGCTAGGCGTGTTAGATGCATCTGAATGTGTACCAACATTCGGTACACCTGCCGAACAAGTAGTTGGGATCATAGCCGGGGGAGACAAGGCGCTTCGGCATGCGTTAGAAGGAGCAGAAGATAATAAGAAACAAGCGATAGAAGATTTGAAAGCGATTAATTTATCAAATAAAGATATTCTTGTAGGGATAGCTGCAAGTGGAAGAACGCCTTATACACTCTCAGCGCTTGCGTATGCAAACAGCCTGGGGGCAGTAACGGGCTGCGTTGTAAATTCTCCTCAATCAGCTATGGAACAAGAAGCAAACTATGCAATAGTAGCAGAATCCGGCCCGGAAGTTGTAACAGGTTCTACAAGAATGAAAGCCGGAACTGCTCAAAAGCTTGTTCTTAATATGCTGACGACGGCTTCTATGATTCAAATTGGTAAAGTCTACAGCAATCTGATGGTAGACGTACAGCCGACTAATGATAAACTTGTCCAGCGTGCTAAAAATATTATTGCAGAACTAACAGGCGTCTCATCAGAAGAGGCAGCCGAAAGTTTACAAACATACAAAACGCCAAAAGCCGCTATCCTTGCGCTTCTTACTTCTATAGAAGGTGATGAAGTGCACCGGCTGCTTGATAAACATGACGGACATTTAAAAAAAGCGATTGGAGAAGCAAAGGAACAGTCGACTAAAGATTAACCCCTAAAAGAAGTGCATACAGCACTTCTTTTTTTGTTGAGTACATTTTTTGCACAATGTATGTGGGTGAATTCGGTCTAATCATTTTGCGAGCAGGAATTACTAACGTATACGATAGAGCCGGGTGAGGCTAACCGGCTGTTAGCTCAGCGCTTGTTATTCAATTTACTATTGTAAAAAAGTTTATTTTCTCTAGTTAAATTAGCATGTGCGCTCTGATAATCCTTTGGTTATTTCTCCTTATGACGATGTAAACATGAATATGGTATTATCGAAAGTTAAAGGGGTATTAAAAGGTGTGTGGAAAAAATGGATCGAAAAAAAGCCGCATCAGTAGCTGGAGCATTGGTCATTGCCGTAGGAATTTGGCTGTTTCAAAGCGGGAAATTTAAAAGCGAAGCCCAGGCAGATAAGTTTACGAGTACGTTTTTGGTCGATCATGAACAAGCAGACAATGGATTTGAATTATTTACTTCGGATACCAATCAATATAGCATGTGGTTTCCGCTTCAGTATGTTATTCATAAATCTTCTTATAAAAGCAGTGAAGATGAAAGTGAAGTATGGACAGCATCAACGAAGGAAAATGATTCATACAATGCTGGGAAAATAACGGCTTTATTTTCTAAGAAAAAAAGCAAAGAAGCTCAAAAAAAAATGGATGCGTTTCAGCCTGATTACATGTTAAAAGGTAAAAATGCAACGATTTATGTGAAAAAACAAACAAGAGATGGAAAGTATAGCATTTATCATGCTTATGTGAATGATGATTATTCAAGCAGGTATATTTACTATACGTTTGAACTAAAAAGTAGCGAACAGACAAATAGTACAAAACAGCAGTATTGGGTAGAAAAAATTCTTCTAAATACACAGTTTCAAAAAAACTCAGCTGAATAGTCAGCTGAGTTTTTTCGTAAGGATTCATAATGCTTTTGCTTTTTTATGTAAACGGGTACAATATGAGTAAGGAGGCCTTCGTATGATTGAAAAACAAGCAGTTGGTGAAAAAGCAGCACAATTTGTTGAAGATGGAATGATTGTAGGGCTAGGAACAGGTTCAACAGCTTATTATACAATTGTCAAACTAGGTGAACGAGTAAAAAATGGATTAAACATCAAAGCGGTTCCTACTTCTCAAAAAACAGAAGAACTGGCAAGGAAACTAGGTATTCCTATTGTTACCTTAGCGGATGTTGAATATATTGATATAGCAATTGACGGAGCGGATGAAGTGGATAGCGAACTTTCTTTAATTAAAGGAGGAGGCGGCGCGCTGCTTCGAGAAAAAATGATTGCGTACGCAGCGAAGCGGTTTATCGTGATTGCGGATTCTAAGAAAATAGTGAAGACGCTAGGAGCTTTTCCTCTTCCTGTTGAAGTTATACGTTTTGGCTGGGAAATGACGGCGAAGCATATTCGCAGTGCAGGTTGTGTACCGCAGCTTAGGCTTTTAGATGATCATACGCCGTTTATCACCGATAACGGAAATTATATTCTAGACTGCCATTTTTCAGAAATTGAAAATCCTGCTTTGCTGGAAAAACAGCTTACAATGATTCCAGGCGTAGTAGAAAGCGGTTTGTTTGTAGGAATGACGGAGGAAGTCATTACCGTACAAAATCAAGAGGTTCATATCATAAAAAAATAGAAGCTTTGGCGTCGGGCCTAGGCTTCTATTTTTTAATTGGAAAGAACGTTCCAATTTTTCTCTAATTGGTATATGTATTGAGACGCGTTCAGTACATTTGGATGAACGAAAGTATCAATTGTTTTTTGCGGACAAGCAGATCCGTATAATGAAAAAATGACAAGCTTGCTATGCTCGATTGGTGATACAACGTGAGATAAACAGCGATAAGAAGGATTTATCAAGCTTTTTACCATCTCATGAATATCTTCTTTGTCGTAAAAATCGACTTCAATTTCCGTCTTTACTAAATAACGGCTTTCAATGGCGCTGCTTCTATAATAATTGTAGCGTGCTCCGATGAAGTAGGACGGATCTGATGTTGAAACGTCCAAATTCGTATATGTTTGATCCTGCTTGCTTTTATAAAAAATAGAATCATGAGTATGCTTCATGAATTCTTGATAAGTTGTTCCATCTTCCCACAGAGCTAGAATACAAGCATCTGTTTCATCTTCCACGTTCCAACCCCCTAATTGGCCAATGAAACCATTCACGTGTGCAAGAGCAGCCCAATGCTGTTGCGTATATGAAAAAGATGCTTTTTTATCAGTCGGTATGCTGCATTTCACAATTTTTGTCAACATTCTCCCATCACCTCAATTAATTACTTCGATAAATGCAGGAAAAATCCTTCTAAAAAGAGGAAAATGATAGACATATCCCCCCTTTAAAAGCCATACATTTCAAATAGGACAATGTTAGGGAAAGAAGGGGAAATGAATGAAAGTTTTTCGTGCAAAAGCCTGTCAGTCTCCTACGCGAAAAGGCTGGTCAATTATGTTTCAGCATCCGTTTAAAAAAGATGAAAGAGGAAGATCGCACCCGTTTGTTAAACGGTTTATGTATACAGAGCAACACGATGAAATTGACATGTTGGTTGAAGAGATGAATGAACTGCTGAGAGTGCAGGATTTTTGGACAAGTACTGCAAAAGGAAGAGCAAAAGCAAGGTATGATGAACGAGTAGTGAATGCTTTTTATAACGATATTGAAAAAAAGACAAGCGAACAAATTGACAGCGAGTATGAGTACGTTCATGTAATAGGAGAACAAGGAAGCGGCAAAACATCTTTAATCCGCCAGCTTCTTGGTATAAAAAAGGAGTGCGGCTTTCTAGGAATAGGCAGTAAAGGCGCTTATTCTGCTACGTATAAGGTGAAGGATTCCCAACACTATGAAGCTGCCGTCTCTTTTTTTTCGCGAAGTGAAGTGCAAAGGAAAGTGGAGAATATCCTACTAAGAAGCGCTGAAGTGTATGCTGAAGGAGGCACGGATTATGACTTAGTCTTTGAGTTATTACACGGAGATTCCTCTTTTAATCTGCGCGCTCTTTTGGGAGATATCCCATACAAAGCCCGTTATTTTAATGATGATGTTCCTTTAAGAATGAGCGACGAAAATAGTTCATTCAAACAATTTGTAGATGCAATTAAACGAGAAAGTGAAATAGTAAAAGACGCTGTTGATCAAGAAGGAAGAGATTTTGCAGAGGTATGGCATAAGCGGCTTGAATGTAGGAAGATCACTGAGCAAATGCTTCTGGCAATTGAATCTCGGTTGAGAGAATACAAGGAAGGAACGTGGGAAATAGGAGAAGACGACTGGCCAATATCCTGCCGTCTCACAGCAAAAGAGCTGTCTTTCTTTGATCCGCTAACAAATGAAGAAGAAGAAAATAACGGACGCCTTATCTATCCATTGTTTCGTAGAATTGAAGTTTCCGGCCCTTTTTCTTTTAAAAAAGGGGTAGCGATTTGCGAGCATCCATCTGTTGAATATACGGGCACCATCCACGATTCTTTTAAACAAGCAGCTTCCATTTTATACGTACATCATGGGCTTAAAGAATTAGATATTCAATTTCTTCAGCAGCTCATCGTACATGGGCACGGTGCTAAGGTAAACGTTTGTGTTACACACGGAGATTTGCTTACCTCTCCAAGCTGCCGTACGGATTATGCTAAAAAACATGCCATGGCTAAATTGATAGATGGTGCGCTTAAAAGCGTTTCACCTCTTATGAGAAAGCAGCTTCACTACTATTTAACAGTAGGGAATACGTCTGTTTTAGAATGTGTACACGAGGAATCCGAAGAGAGTCACTTTCTGTATAAAGACTTAAAGGCAGCTTTAGTATCAGAAACGAGAAAAAAGCAGCAAGAGCTGCATCCTATTTATTTAAACTTGACTGTCTCGCAGGCTTTTTATGAAGCAATGGAGTCGCTGAACATTCCTTATATGGACAGAGAAACGTGTTTAAACATTTCCTTAGGAGAGAATGAAGGACCGGTACCAGCTATTGCGTCCGCCGTTATTTCATCTGTGTATGAGCATTTTTTAAGTCAGCCGTCTGGATGGTCAAGTACTTATCATTCGGTCACCGACCGACAGCAGGTTATTCAAGAGTTGGCAGGTGAGTTCGCAACCGTCGTTTATTCCTATTTCAACGAACAGCTGCTTGAAAATCCCCGTAATGACTGGCGCGCTCTTTATAAAGAAAAAGAAGACGATCAGCCGTATAAATATAGCAGGGTCATAGAAAGTGTGATTCCTGCCAAAAACGATATCTATCAGCAGCAAATTCTTATGAGAACGGTTTATCAATTGATTAAGTATGTGGTAGAAAAGAAAGACGGCGTAATGGTTCATTAAGGAGCCCGTGTAAAAAGAGGTTTATAAATAAAAAAAACAGAGCCTGATTTCAGGCTCTATTAGCGTTTGGAAATAGCAGTTAACGTATTAGGTCCGGCAACGCCGTCCACTGCTAGCTTATTGTCTTTTTGAAACTTACGCACAGCAGCTTCAGTATTGGCGCCGAAAATACCGTCCGTGCCTTTTGTATCATAGCCAAGCGCCGTTAATTTCTTTTGAAGAGCTTGAACATTGCTGCCTTTGCTGCCTTTTTTAAGCGTTTGTTTTGTGTTAATTGTTGTATCCGCTGGTGGGTTTGTTGGCTTTGGATTTGTCGGATTTGTTGGTGTCGGGTTGGTTCCAGGGTTTCCTAAAGCTTTATACGTTGATGGACCAACAATACCGTCAGCCGTTAAGCCGTGGTCTTTTTGGAACTTACGCACAGCTGAATCTGTATTGGCACCGAACACACCGTCCGTACCTTTTGTGTTATAGCCAAGTGAAGTTAGTTTCTGCTGAAGTTCTTTAACTGCATTTCCTTTACTGCCTTTCTTTAAAACAGTTCCTGTAGAAGGAGCTGGAGTAGAACCTGAGTTTCCAGAAACGTTGTACCCGTTTGCTGCTGCAATGTCATTAAATGATTTAGAAGAAGTTGTAATCACAACCGGTGTACCGACGGTCACTTTACTAAATAACCATGCCACTTCTTCATCGTACATACGAACGCATCCGCTGCTTACATATTTGCCAATGGAAGCAGGATTATTATTTCCGTGAATAGCATACGTCGTGCCGTATGTACCTCTCGCATTTAGACCCAGCCAGCGATTGCCAAGAGGGTTTCTAGGATCTCCACCAGGAATGTTCCCTGAGTAATAAGGGCGATTGACAATTTTATTCACTACTTTGAAATGCCCTTCTGGTGTAAGAGACTGCGTGCGCCCTGTTGCGACTGAAAACGTTCGGACAAGTGAACCATTTTGGTAATAAGCGAGTTTATTTGTTGCTTTGTTAATGATAATTAAATGAGATGGTGTTGAAGCAGCTTCTGTTTTTGGAACCCCTACAAACAAGCAGGCTAGAGCTAAAATAGCCGCTATGAGTACGATTGTTGTTCTTGATATTCTATTTGCCATGTGCTGCGCCTCCTTAGGCTGCATTAATGAAAAACGTATGGTGCGGCAGTGCTATAAATTCTTCACTAATAAAATAAAAGACGAATAGCTGCATTTTCTACACCTGTATGTATGCGCTTAATAAGGAAATCATTAAGTAGAAAGACTTTACTAGCGGGAATTTATAATAATAAGAATAACTAAGTTTTTCTTGATGATTTGTACAACTTTAAGAATATAAGTTTACTAATCTAGCGGATTTATATTTACATAAGCAGCACATCCTTTCCAGTTCTTCATTTTCGTGTAAAGAAATGAAAGCGTTATACAGATTGTTTTGTAATCATATTGTAACATAGTTGTATTTTTTATACCATAAAAAGACATAAAATAGTATAAAAATACTTTATATGGGTTTTATGTACAAAAAATTCAAAAGTTCAGGAGAACGAAGCTATTATTAGATATACGAAACTGGAAAAGAAGTATGCGTAGTTTTGCGGAAATAGATAAATATTCTTATTCGAATATAGGGAGGAACAGAGTAAAAAAACTACTTGCAAAGAGACAAGTAGTTTTTAAAGCGTTATTTTTGAGCATACATTACAACAAAATTAAAAAATTTATAAATGCAATCCACTGTGCTGAACCCGCTTGCTGTTAGCCAATTTAACTGATCATGTAAAGTTGCCATTTTATCTAACTTCGTACGTTCATGAGCAGCCTTAATTTGCTCATGCGTTAATCCGCTTGCGGCAATTCTTTCACTCCAGTCTTTTTTATATAACTCTTCAATAATGGAAGAATGGCCTAATACTTGATCGGCATTAATAAAGATTCCTCCTGTATGCAGCAAATTATGAATTTGACCATACAGCTTTTGCTTTTGTTCGTCTTCTAAATGATGAATAGCAAGTGAAGAAATCACAATGTCGAATGAGTACTCAAATTCGTAGCTTGTTATATCTGATACAATAAATTCCATGTGCTGTTCGTTTTTAAAGCGCTCCTTGGCTTTTTCAAGCATTTGATCTGACACGTCAATCAACGTGAAATGAGCACCTGGGTATTTTTCTTTGACAAAAGAAGAAAACAATCCTGTACCTGCTCCGATATCAAGTACGCGAAGCGGCTTATTTGAAAAGTGAAGAAGAGAAACGGGAATGGAATAAAAATCAAAAAAACAAGGAATAAGTTTGCGGCGCTGCTCATCATACTGAGAAGCATGAGCATTGAATTTTTCTTTAACGTTATTTTTCATTTTTACAGCTCCTTTATTTGGTAATATTGAGATACATATATCGTATAGAAGTTTGGTAGAAAAGAAAATAAACAAAAATAAGCAGTATTGATTCCAGTTTGTTATGAATAGAAAGAGATGGAGAGAAGAAAATGGAGATCAAATGGTTAAAAACATTCATCATAGCGGCTTCTTATGAAAATTTCAGGCAAGCGTCTGAAGATTTATTTTTAACACAGCCTGCTGTATCAAAGCATATTCAGCGACTGCAGCAAGAGTTAGGTGCTGAGCTTTTTGAAAAAAAAGGTAAATACATCACGCTGACTGAGGCAGGACGCTTTTTTTTGCCTCATGCTCAAAAAATGGTGAGGGCATATGAAGAAGGAGTAGGAAATTTTAAGTTATGGAAGCAAGGATATAACCGAAAACTGACTATATCCGCTGCTCCTCAAATAGCAGCATCTGTTTTACCAAGCCTCATCAAACAATTTGTAGAGAGATATCCCCATATTGAAGTAACGGTTAATATCACAAATTCGTTTCAAGTGGGAAAAGACATCAGCGACAGAAGGTCAGATATTGGATTAACAAGGATGCTTCCGGGTCAGGCAGACGTTTTTTATGAGTTAATTCATAAAGAAAAAGCAGTCTTAGTTGCCCCGTTTTCTGCAGAGGCACGTACGGAACAGGAGCTGTTATCTTCCTACCGGCTGCTTACGAATAATCATCCTGTTTATTGGGAAGATTTACTCCTTCAAATCAAGGCTTGTTATCCTCACATTCAGCTGCTTCCTGTGACGCAAGTAGAAATTACAAAGCGCTTTATTGAAGAAGGTTTAGGCGTATCTTATTTGCCATTTTCTATGGTGAAAAAGGAAGTTGAAAATCAAACGTTAAGCGTCATTTCACAGCAAAAAATTATCCGGCCTTCTTCACATACGTATATCGTAACAAAAGGTGAAACGGAAGAAACAAAGCAGTTTAAGCACTTTGTAGCTGAGACCTTAACAGAAACGAGTTGAAATGATACCATAAAAAGGAAGGGGGGATGGCAATGTATATATTAATAATACTTGTAGCAGCAGCGGTCTTAGCAGACTTTATTTTAAGAAAAGTCCTTGATATCCCTCGCAGCAAATTTTGGGGAAAATATGAGTATGAAAGTCTAGCTTTAGGCCGATGGGATAAATATGTGACGATAGCTTTTGTTCTTTGTCTGTTACTTGATATGATCTTTATGTTTGTAGAGCCTTATATCGTATCTTTCCTATTTTTAGTCGTGAATATTTTGTTAAAAAGTATAGATGAATGGAAATACAAACAAGAAACGAAAGAGTACGTAACAAGCTTTGTACAGATGGGATTCTTCTTTACAGCTTTTGTTCTATTAGTCAGCGGAATTGTATAGAAAAAAGAGCTTTACCTATGGCAAAGCTCTTTTTGTATTATTTAAAAATATGATCAATGTCTTTAATTTCAGAAGAAGTGAGCTGAACATCTAATGTTTTTAAGTTATCAAGTACTTGATCAGCGCGTTTTGCTCCTGGAATTAATACATCAATTGAATCGCGCGTTAAGTACCAAGCCAGAACAAGATGAGCTACTTCTACGCCTTTTGCGCTAGAGATTTGACGAAGACGCTCTACTTTTTCTAGGTTTTGCTGAAATGCTTCGCCGATAAAATGAGGCATATCTTCGCGCAGGTCATTAAACTTTGTGTTTTTATCGTATTTCCCAGCAAGTAAACCAGCAGCTAGCGGGAAGTATGGAATAAATGAAATGCGGTTTGCAGCCGTGTAAGGTAAAATATCGTTTTCTGCTTCTCGCTGAATTAAGTTATATTGGCCTTGCACCACGTCTACATAACCATCTTTATTTGCTTCTTTTAACTGATCTAACGAGAAGTTTGATACGCCAATAGAACGGATCTTACCTTCGTCTTTTAATTCTTTTAACGCACCAACTGCTTCGTCTTTTGGTGTGTTTTTGTCTGGGAAATGAATATAATACAAATCGATATAATCTGTTTGAAGGCGTTTTAAGCTATCTTCAACTGACTGTTTTAAAAACGCAGGAGAGTTGTCTAGCAGTACCTCATCTCCAACAATTTTATGTGCTCCTTTTGTGGCGATAACCGCTTCTTCACGATTTCCACGTTCTTTTAGCACTTCACCAATTAGTTCTTCAGAACGTTTTGGACCATAAATGAACGCTGTATCAAGGAGGGTTATGCCATTATCTAGCGCCTTATGAACAAGGTCCTTGCCGACTTCTTCGTTTAGGTTAGGATATAAGTTATGTCCTCCTACAGCGTTTGTTCCAAGTCCAATAGGATTAACATATAATTCGGATTTTCCAATCTGTACTTTTTCTGCCATGTCTAACGTCCATCTCCTTTTTTATATCTTCTTTTTTACTATAGCAAAATATACCACGAATCAAAAATAGTACGCTCATATGAAAAGCAGCTTTAAAAAAGTATGTGAACTTGAGTTACATGTAAATAAGGAGTATATTCTACACGGCTCTATTTCAATAGCAGAAATAAAAAAAGAATCTCTTTTAAATAAGAGATTCTCTTTTAGTCATGGTAATGTGATAACTTTTTGACAGTTGAAATGTTTCAGCAAGCTGCCTGCGTCCTTGCGCTCCTTGTTCGCGTACATACTCTAATTCGTTTGGTGTAAGAAGCTTCATGCTAATCAGTTTAATAGATTCGTAAGGTAAAGAGAGGCTAGCTGAAACAGAAGGAGACTGAACTCCTAGCAATACACCAATATCTCCATTTTTATTTACAAAATGAGGCGGTACGTCCAAATCCGTAAATTCAATTGAAAGAACATCATGTTTCATGAATAGTTCTAGCATATTAGGGTGAGCGGCAGCATTTTGACTCATTTGATAAAGAAGGTCAAATGCCCAGTGATCCTGAATATCCGATAAAGGTCCGCGAAGAGATTCATCATCGCATTCGATATAGAATTCTAAACCTTTTCCTTGCTTTTGGCTCTTTTCTTCGGGGGATTGAAACGGATCGGACAAGCCGTCGCTTGCTAAAATAACCGTCTCTGTTTTTTGGACGCGAATAAATGTTTGACGTCCAGATGGCCAAGCAGGCCCGCCAAAAAACATGGGATTTAACAAATGAGTTAATACGTCTCCGTCTACATGTCCAATTGTGTTCCAGTAGTCTTTTCTTTTTGAGATTGACTCCTCAAGAACACGCTCTGCTTCTTTTTCCTGCTTCTTTTGTTTCCACTTTAAAAATAATGACAAGTATCCCACACCTCTTTACGACTTCATAGTACCCAATATATACCTCATTCAGGGAATTCGTAAACCACTATTAGCGTATAAAAGTAAATTATTCCTTTAAATTATAAAAATCCCAAAGTTTTCTTAGGGGAATCATAGAATTTTGTCCTTAATAAATCAGCTGGAAAATCAGATAAGCCACATACACGGCCTGTGCGAAAAATAAAAAACCCCAAAAGCGTGCTGAAAGATGGGTAAGCTGCTTTAAACTCGTAGCGTCACCCGCATCGTTTGGGTATTTGATGCTTAACACAAAAATAATAAAGGCAGAAAATAGAGATTCTACAAGTAACAGCGCACCAACAAACATCATGCTGTAGCGCATAAGCTGTGGGTCTTGTAAATAATAAATACCTCCGAGGATCAAACCGATAGAAAAAAGCCACACAATTCCGTATCCGTTACGTACCTAAAGCAGTAAATTAATAACAACCACACCTCCTAACCCGTAAAAAAGCCAGTCGTAGTGGTGGTGAACGAGTAGGTAGAAAAACAAATAAGCCATTGCTGAGCTGAACGGGTAGCCGGCTAAAGCAATAATAACGCGCGGCAGCCATCCACGGGATCCCGCGTAGGTGGCAGTCACAGCTACGCCTTCATTATTGGTATAAAGCTCAATGCGATTGACGCCTTTTCCGACAATAAGCCCCATTAGCGCGTGGCCATCTTCATGAAACATCGTATTTAAATTTGAAAAATAACGTCCAACATGCCGAAGCAGCTGATTAATGCTAGGAGCAAATGAACCTATAAATGGAATGCCTCTTGTTAGCACAAAAGCTAATAAAATAAATAAGAAAAGCGTAGTAGATTGTTCCATCGCGATAGTCCTTTTCGTAAAATGATATGTTTCTACTTTACTCGCAAACGTGCTAAAAGGGAAATAAAACGGCTAGTTTCTCTAGGAAAAGAGAAGCTGGAAGATTTGCATAATATTAATGTTAACAGACCTGACACATTCATTG
Organism: Priestia sp. 3CA3; assembly: GCF_056836725.1. Classification (NCBI taxonomy): domain Bacteria; kingdom Bacillati; phylum Bacillota; class Bacilli; order Caryophanales; family Bacillaceae; genus Priestia; species Priestia sp. 3CA3. The sequence continues at coordinate 59,320 of NZ_JBXENJ010000003.1, read as the reverse complement.
ACCAGCTTATTCCAAATTTTATATTCTAAACAGATATAAGAAATGAGGAGATGGTTGAATGAAAGATACGTGGAACGCATTTGTAGACAGTGACCTTTACGTACCTCCAACGGGAACGGGAATGTTAAATAACTTGAGTTTTGCGTTAAAAGACGTATTTGATGTACAAGGACATATATCAAGTGCGGGAAATCCGGATTGGCTCTCCACGCATCAGCCTGCAAGTGAACATGCAGACGTAGTAGCTGCTCTTTTAAAAGAAGGAGCTGCGCTAAAGGGAGTTACGCATACTGACGAGCTTATGTACGGATTAAATGGAGAAAACGCGCATTACGGAACACCGGTAAACCCAAAAAGCCCAGATCGAATTCCGGGAGGTTCTTCGAGCGGATCAGCGGTTGCTGTCGCTGCGGGAATAACTGATTTTGCGATTGGAACAGATACGGGAGGATCGGTTCGAATTCCGTCAAGCTACTGCGGTATTTTCGGGTATCGTCCTTCTCACGGACGCATTTCTACAAACGGTCTAATTCCACTGGCTCCAAGCTTCGATACAGTTGGTGTAATGGCTAGAGACGGCCACACTTTGCAAAAAGTAGGAGCGGTTTTATTGAATTCAACGTCGCGTGCTAGTGGATTTACACGGCTGTATGTACCAACAGATGCAATGGAACTTGTGGATGAACCAAGCATGCGAGCTCTTGCGCCTTCTATTAACCACGTAATGGAGTCTTTTTCTACTATAGAAGAGATAGCGATTGCTCCTCAGGGTTTTTCTACATATATGGAAACTTTCCGTTTGCTGCAAGGAAAAGAAATCTGGCAAACGCACGGAGAGTGGATTCAAAAAGAAAATCCAACCTTTGGAGAAGACATCGGAAGCCGCTTTCAATGGGCTAGCACTCTTACATTATTAAATATGAATTATATAGAAGAAAAGCGTTGTGAACTTCGCTATTTTATGTACTCACAGCTTGGAGAAGAAGGAATATTAGTACTTCCTACAGCTCCAGGACCCGCGCCTGTAAAAGATGCAAAAGGACCGGAGTTAGAAAACAGAAGATTGCGAACGCTTCAAATGACGTGTATTGCCGGCCTAAGCGGCCTTCCCCAAATTACGATACCTGCAGGAGAACTAGACGGTTTGCCAATCGGCTTATCTTTTATTGCAGGATACAACCAAGATGAAAAATTATTAAATTGGGTAAAAGAAAACAGCGATCGTATCATTCAAGCATCGGTAAGGAGCGTATCATGAAGTTAGTAAATATAATAGAGCAAGGGAAAGAACAAGCAGCCATTTTAGACAATGACAGCATTCTGCTTATAGAAGATATTAATACCAAATATTTAACAAACTGGTCTACAACAATTTGGGCTCTAATTCAATATAAAGAACTTCGCCACCTTGAAACATGGTACGCCCATAATAAATTTGGTATGAACAGCTCTTTTCCCGCACTGCACTTGCAGGGCAGAAAAACAGCTCCTATCATTAGTAATCCGTCGAAATTATTAGGCATTGGGTTTAATTATGCCGCTTCTGAAGAAAAACTAAAAGACTACGACCGTGCCATTGATCCAGTTAGTTTTTTAAAACCCGCAACCGCCATTATTGGACCAGAAGACAGCATTCGTATTCCAAAGCAGTCCTACAAAACAACGGCTGAAGCGGAGCTAGCGGTGGTAATCGGCGAAACGTGTAAGGATATAGAGCCAGATGAAGCCATAAACGTAATTGCTGGTTATACGTCAGCAATCGACGTAACCGCAGCTGATATTCATGCGGCGAATCATCGCTACTTAATGCGAGCGAAAAGCTTTGATACCTTTTGCAGTATAGGCTCAGAATTTGTTACAAAAGAAAGTATATCAAACGTGAAATCACTTCAAGTGCGCACATTGCTAAATGGAGACATGCAGCATGAAAATACCGTGTCTAATATGATTTACGACATCGCATACTGTGTTTCATTTTTCTCAAAAGTCATGACGCTGCACCCGGGCGATATCATCTTAACCGGAACGCCGGGACCCGCTGTTATTGAAGACGGGGACTGTATTGAATGTCATATTGAAGGCATGCTTCCATTAAAAAATAAAGTGAAAGACATGAAGAAAGTGCCTCAGCAAATCTAGTAAATAACCCCTGTAAAGAACAGGGGTTACATGACTGTTTATTTCGAAACTGGAAGTGTTTGTCCACTGTCCTTTTTCGGAATAGGAAACGCACCTAAAAATAATGCGTTTGTAAGAAGAAATTGTTTCAACAATACATGACATATTAAAGGAATCAATGTTCCCATTACTATGTATAAAAAGACGGTAGATATGCCGGTGTATTTTTCTATTAAAATAGTAACCGGTACGTGCAAAAACATAATGGTAAACGAGGATTTCCCCACGTATTCAAAAGGCTTACTCCACTTTGTTAAGCTCATTTTTTTGCTTATATATACAAGAATGCTTGCCGCGCAAAGAGGAATAATCAAATCAAGCAGCCATGTATAAACGTTTGCTTTAATATCTAATGTATAAGAAAGAACGTTGAGCTTTTCTAAAACTACAATCAATAAAATGATTAAGCTGCTCACGATTACGGTGCTTTTTCTCTCAATAAACGAAAAAGCTTGTCTGCTGTAGTATCCAATTGCGTAATAACAAATGGATAGCAAAACAGAATTGGCGCTCCATATAATGTTTTTTTGCTGAAGAAATGGAAAGCTGACATAAATATGAGCGATGAAATAGCATAGAGCTAAGAAAAGAACCATTGACCTTTTTCTTTTAATCAGTAGAGATGCATAGGCAAAAACAAGGTGAGTTAAGAATAAACAAGTGACAAACCAAAAAACACCGTAATAGTATCCGAGAGTTCTCCCGCCAATACATAAATGGTAGATGTTTAGTAACACTTCCCGAACGTTAAATGTTTGAACAAAGATAAGGGCTGCTATTAACAGGCCAAATGAAAAATAAGGGATAAGTAAACGCATCCATTTTTTCAAAATCCATTCTCGTACTTCTTGTATTCTAGAACGTGGGTGAAACAGATAGCCGCTAATCATAAAAAAGAGAGGCATGTGAAACCAAAAGAAATAATGATGAAAAAAAGGGCTGCCAGAATGCCCTGCCACTACTGTAAGAATACATAATCCTTTTAGCGCATCTAGCCATGAATGGTGTTTGCTCATTAAACTTTCATTCCTTTAATAAGTAAATTAGTTCCTGGTATATTATCTAATTCTCTGTGAAAAAGAGCAATAAAAATTTCCTTCCCTTTTCTTCATAATGAGTTCATATTGATTGTCTATACTAATAAAAAATATAAACGTATCGCTGCAGGATACTGAAAAATGAAATATTTACAAATGGAAAAGAAACGGGTACGATATCTGTAGCGACACTTAATAAAAAGGAGCTGACTGACAGTATGATTTTAGTCATCGGAGGAGCAGGCTATATCGGAAGCCACCTAGTAAAAGAATTAGTGAAAACAAATGAAGTTGTGGTACTTGATAATCTATCAACGGGTCATCGCTGGGCAATCGATGAGAAAGCGGTATTCGTAGAAGGAAATCTAGGTAATGAGAAAGATTTAGAAAGCGTATTCACAAATCATAAAATTGATGCTGTCATGCATTTTGCTGCTAATAGTTTAGTAGGGGAGTCAGTAACAGATCCTCTTAAATATTATCAAAACAACGTAGCTGCGACGTTAACCCTTTTACAAACGATGATGAAGCACAATGTGAAAAAGTTTATTTTTTCATCTACTGCTGCTACATATGGGATTCCTTCTGTAGATATCATTACAGAAGATACGGCAACAAACCCAATCAATCCGTACGGACGTTCAAAGTTAATGATCGAACAGATTTTAGCTGACTTTGCAAGTGCTTACGACATGGAATATGTTGTGCTTCGTTACTTCAACGCAGCGGGTGCTTACGAAACAGCAGAAATTGGCGAGTGCCATGATCCTGAAACGCACTTAATTCCAATCATTCTTCAGCACCTGCTCGGTGAACGTGAAAACATTTCTGTATTCGGCTCAGACTACGATACTGAAGACGGAACGTGCATTCGTGACTACATTCACGTAACGGACCTAGCAAATGCTCACATTTCAGCGCTTCAGGCACTGTTAGACGGTACGAAGAAAACAGCAACGTACAACCTTGGAAACGGCCTTGGCTACTCTGTAAAAGAAGTGATCGAAACGTGCGAAAAAGTAACGGGTAAAAAAGCGAATGTCGTAATGGCAGACCGCCGCGCTGGAGATCCGGCACGCTTAGTCGCATCTTCTGATAAAATTCACGCAGAATTAGGTTGGAAAGCGCAAATTTCATTAGAAAAAATTATCGCATCAGCTTGGAACTGGCATCAAAACAGCGCAAAAGTAACAAATTAATAAAAAGTGCCTCTTTTTTCTTTAAAAGAGGCTTTTTTATTAGGATTAAACTGATTTATGTTCTAAATAATCATTTTTAAAATCCAGTGTTTTAGCCCACGAACAAGCCTTCTTCTTTTCGGACATTTTCCCTAAACAAGCACGACTTTTGTTCTTTTCCATATGATGTAGGTAAATATACCATTCACAACTATCCCCGTTTATAAAATAGCCCGCAAGGAGGTTATGATATGTATTACTGTGTAAGATGCTCCAAATTTCATGACGAACAGGAAAAAGAAAACATCTTTCAAAATGGTTTTTACATTGATCCCTATTTGCTTCAAAAAGTTCATTTAGGCATGTGCGTACACAAATCCCCGTCAATCAAACAAATAAGAGCCGTAGAACGATTCGAAACGAAAAAGATGTAGAATTTATATTCACCAATAAGAAGCTAGATCTAATCAGGTCTAGTTTTTTCAGTGAATAACAGCTTTCTTCAGCTATCTTTCATGTAATATTAAGAGAAATTTAAGACAAGCCCGCTATACTAGTTAGTAGACGTATACATAGGGTATGGTACGTTAAGAAATTGAAACAGCAGTCCGTTTTATAAACTAGAAAGGATGGCGTCAAATGATTTCTGAAAAACGATCTCTTTTGTTGAAAGAACAAGCAAAGCTTCTCGCATTAAAAGAATATAAAGGCATTGTCAAATCCATATCGCTGAGTAAAATACTCACTCTTCCTATTTATACAGTAAACATCCTTACGTTAAACGGAGAAGAGCACAAAGTAAAAATTAACGCCGAAACCGGCAATGTTTTGAAAGAAAAAACGATTCCTTTAACCAAAAGCCGTGCAAAAGCATACGCGTTAAGACAGCATAAAGGTATTATCGAATCGATTGTTCTTGCTAACAAGCAGTACGAAATTGTCATCCTTGGACTTGATGGGAAAACCCACAGCGTGAAGATTGACGCTGAAATTGATGTGCTGGCACAAGGAGAGCGAAACATTCAGTAAATGGCTTATATTATGTAATCAACCTCACTTTTTTTAAAGTGGGGTTTTCTTTATTGAGAGAAATCATTAATAAAGGTAACAATAATAAAACAAGAAACGATTATTTATTTAAAAGAAAGGGTAAGTGATAGTAAAAAATAACCACTTCCTAATTATGGTTCTTTGATTCGTTCTGCTTATGACTCTCCCATTATAAGTATGATAGTATCGAACATGTATAAAACATAGGTTATAACATAACTAAAAGGGTGTGCGACAATGAAAAAACGTACGAAGACCATTATTGCAGTCATTGCAGGAGCTGCTATTTTAATAGGAGGAATATGGATGATAAACGAAAGCCGATACCCAAACGTTCCTGCTTTTGATGATCACTTTACGCGTGAATTCTTAAACAAAGATAAAAAAGTGGATGACGGGTTTTATGAATTTAAGTCGAAGACCGGGCAGTATACGATGTGGTTTCCGGAGGAGTATCAGTTGTTGCATGAAAATGAGCAACAGTATGTAAGAGATGGAGATTTTTATGAAAGATGGAGAGCGTCTTCTATTGAAAAACATAAAGGGAAAAACCAAGTAAATGATATACAAGTTACATTTTCGGAGGCGAGAAAACAAGAAAATGAAGAATTTAGTGTAGAGACTTTATTGAAAAGGCGCTTCAATGTTAGTAAACCTGAAAAAATAGAAACAGATGAAGCTCGAATCTACTATCAATCCGCTTATATCTATTTTAAAGGGAATGAGAAATATGTAATCAATGATAAAAAGAAACATGTTCCTAATACATACGTAGCATATGTAGCTGATAAAAACTCTAAAAAAGTTATTCAACTTTCTTTTGATAGTATTGGTAAGAATTTAAATAGCTATGAGTCTGAAAACGAAGAATGGTTTATAAAAATTTTGAAAAATATTCATTTTAATGAGGAAACTGGTAATGAGTAAAAAACCTTTATTAGATGATAGTTTAAGAAATAGGATAACCCAACTTGAATATAAAGGTTTGTCTGGAAAAGAAAAAGAGATTAAGAATATATACAAAGAACGCACAGGAAAGGAAATCCCTGAATTTACTATCTATGACAGTTCTGATATGGGAATTGGAGGGAAATCAGGGTTCGATGGTGCTGCCATTCACTTTCATGATGAAAAGCAAAAAATTAATGAAGTGTATTATGTCTTTAGAGGAACAGAACCATCTAAAGACTTTGGTGATGTTGTTTATGATGCTTTAGGAGTAGGAGCAGGTAAACAAAACAGTCAAATAGAAGATGCAATGGCTATGTATGAGGAAGTTGAAAAAAACTTTACAGATTCATCCGTGAAAATTAAAAGATATGGAGATGGTCATTCTTTAGGAGGACACCTTATAGTTACACTAAGTTTGATAACTAAAAACTTTGTGAATACAAGGGGACTCAATGATGCTCCAGTAAATCTGGAGCAACTAAAAGAGCTTGACAGTGACTTTGAAAATTATGTACAAGTGAAAACAGGAAAAAATGAGGGGATATCCTCTAAGAAGTTAACAGAATTAGCCAACACCTACTACAAAAAGCAGAAAGCTACCATAAGTCATACCTGGGTAAAAGGTGAACCTATGCATGCGCAATCTTTCCCTGGCAGTTGGTATGCAGGTAATAAAGTAACCATGCTTGGAAATATGAATACAGAAGAAATGATTAATATTGGAGAATATCCTCTGAAAAGGTTAGCCAAATGGAACTTATTTTTAAAGCACGACGAAATGAGATATAACTCTGGAGTATCCAATATAATTGGAGGGTTATCTTTAGTAAATGCTCATGTAGACAACAGTGTTCTTCTCAATATTCCATCATATGTTGATGATGTGAAGGAAAAGCCGCTTAAGCATCTTCCGGGGATTGTACTAGGAACAGAAGGCGCATTTTTCTTGACGAAACAGGCGATAAAAAGTCCTGGAGTTTTAGTGCAAGGGATTAAAGGAATATCTCAAAGAGATCAAGCAAAACTGCACGGAATTAATTACGTTGTCAAATACACAGAAGCTAATGTTATGAAGACGTATTATCAGGTTTTTGATTCAGGATCTCAGGAAGAAATCTTACTAGATTATGAACAAATGAAGAAGTTTGTTTATTACTGTGCTAATGCCATTAAAGATAAAGAAGCAAACTTAAATACGCTAAAGCAGTATTTACATAGTGAAATTAACGAAGTCTTCGAAGCTAAGAAGAAAAAGTTAAAAATGAAAATATCCAGAGAAGAAGCTTCTCCCCAGTCATTTATGGAAAAGGCAGATAAAGACGGCGCTACCCTCGCATGGTTTGGACAAAAGCGTGTGGCTGAAAAAGTGACGTTTGACAAAACGTTTGACCCGCTAGACGATAGTGTATTTACCCCTGTTGAAGAGATTATTTCTTCTATTCAAGAGGAAGTTACATACTATCAAAAGTTTCTTGAAGCGTTCTTCCGAAATTTCGAGAAGATGATGGAAGCAGACGAATCGGTAGCTTCAGATATTAAAAGCATGAAAGAAGTAGTAGGGGGGATTTAATTGTTTGATTTTGATTTTACACACACAGGAACAACGAGCGGTAAATACACGTTTGAATTTGATGGTGATGACTTCAAAGACGAGCAGGCAAAAAGGATTAAAGAGTTAATCAAAAAGGATCAAGAAGTAAATGAAAAGCTTTGGCATGCTAAAAGCTATTTAGAAAACCAAACGGGTGAGTTTGCGGATGCGGTTAAAAGTAAATTAGAAGCAGCTGAGCGGGGATATACGCTAAGGGCTCAGCAGTATGATACTGGAGCATTTCAGCATATTATGAGTTTTATGCATTCTGTTAAAGATATGCATAAGAGAGAGTACGAACTTCGATATAAAGAATCAATGGATGAAAGTGAATTAACATAGGGGATACTGCTATTCCTCAGACAGTGGTCTGAGGGATTTTTATATGTTGAACAATTTAAATTAAGTCCTATTTATTTCAAAAGAGTAATAGAGGGAGTGTAGGACAATGAAAAAACGTACGAAGACCCTTTCCGCAATCATTACAGGAGTTGCTATTTTAATAGGAGCAATATGGCTGATAAACGAAAGCAGCTACCCAAACGTCCCTGCTTTTGATAATCACTTTACGCGTGAATTCTTAAACAAAGATAAAAAAGTGGCCAGCGGGTTTTATGAGTTTAAGTCGAAGACAGGGCAGTATACGATGTGGTTTCCGGAGGAGTATACATTACTGAGTGAAAATGGTGATTACGCTAAAGATAATAAAGATTTTGAACAATGGGAAGCTGTTCCCTCAAGTGAAACCAAGGCGTATAGAGGAGCTATATATGTCAGGATGGCTAAAGATAACAAGAGAAATCACCAAGATTATCTTGAAAGCTTTTTTAAAGATCATTTAATTTCTGAACAGCCAAAGCTTATTAAAACAGGTAAAACCGAAATTTATTTTTCAAGTGCTCATTTTGAGATAAATGAAAAGAATCAAGTAGTAGAAGATATTAAGCAAAAACCCAATAGCCTTTATGCATATATTATAGATAAAGCTTCTAACAAAGTAATTGAATTTTCTTTTGAAACGAGCGGATTTAAAGATAAACAATTTGAGGAAGAGAAACAGAGAAAATGGTTAATGAAAATCTTAAGAAGTGTTCAATTTTACGGTTAAGTTAGCTATACATCACGAAGCAATTTCGGGTAATAGTATTCGGTAAAAACTATTTAATAAATAGGAAAAGAAGTTTGTTTCAAATAATGAAGAAGGGTGTGCAGCTATGAAACAGCATACAAAGACTATTATCGTCGTAATTACAGGGGCAACTATTTTAATAGGCGGAATATGGATCATAAATGAAAGCCGCTACCCAAATGTTCCAGCTTTTAAAGATCATTTCACTCGTGAGTTTTTGAATAAAGATAAAAAAGTAGACGATGGGTTTTATGAGTTTAAATCAAGGACAGGACAGTATACGATGTGGTTTCCGGAGGAGTATCAGTTGTTACATGAAAATGAACAACAATATGTTAAAAGTGACGATTTTTACGAAAGGTGGAAAGCTTCATCAGTCAAGAAGCATAAAAAAGGAGATCAACTAAATTATTTACAAGTCGAACTATCAGAGAGTAATGCTGATGATGAATCTATTTATGTAGAGAGTCTATTTAAAGGTGAGTTTGGCACAAATGATCCTGAAAAGTGGGAAACAGCTAATACCCGTATATATTTTGATGCAGCTTATCTTTATTTTAAAGGAACAGAAGAACATGTCATCTATGATAAGAATAAATATGCTCCAAATACATACATAGGATACGTAGCAGATAAGTATTCTAATAAGGTAATTGAATTATGGTTTGATGACAGTTTAAATCATCAAACTAATAAGGGGCTTGAGAAAAGAGAGTGGTTTGTAGAAATATTAAATAGTATTCGTTTTAATCAAGAAAATAGCTCAACTTGAATACAAAGGCTTATTTGATAAAGAAAAAGAAGTCAGAGAGATTTGTGAGTCTCAATAACTTTTAAAAAAGGTATGTCGAAGAAATAAGAACAGATATAACAATTCTAAACTATTCAATATATGCAAAGTGAAGTTTGTTCTAAACAATACAAAAGGATGGGCGACTATGAAGAATCGCATGAAGACTGTTATTGGAGTAATTGTAGGAGTCGCTATTTTAGTAGGAACAATATGGCTGATAAACGAAACACGCTATCCCAACGTTACAGCTTTTGATGATCACTTCACGCGTAAGTTCTTGAACAAAGATAAAAAAGTGGACGACGGGTTTTATGAGTTTGAGTCAAAGACAGGCCAGTATACGATGTGGTTTCCAGAAGAATTTGTAATAGCGAATAACGATGGTCAAGGCTATTCAAAGAACGGACAAAATTATGAAGATTGGAGAGCCTTATCGACTAAAAAATACAAAGGGGAGAATCTGATTAGTCAACTGAACTTGAAATTTTTTGAGCGGAGTACCAAAGATGAAGCTGTGTTTGTAGAGTCTACTTTTAAAAGAAGATTTCACGTCAATAAACCAAAGGTAATAGAAACGAAAGATAAAAAAATCTACTATGATAATGCCTATACTTACTTCAAGGGTACGGAGGAGAAAGTAATTGAGGATAAAAGTAGTTACATACCCAATACATATGTTGCCTACGTAGTTGATGAACATTCAAATAAGACAATTGAAATATCTTATGACTCTATAGGTAATAACTTATCAAAAAATGAAGGTGACAAAACAAATAAGCAATTTTTAAAAATGTTAAAAAGTATTCATTTTAGACCAGAAAACAACGGAGATGTCAGAGGATGAAGAAACGTACGAAGACTATTATTGCAACTATTGCAGGAACGGTTATTTTAACAGGAGCCATATGGCTAATAAACGAAAGCCGCTATCCAAATGTCCCTGCTTTTAATGATCACTTCACCCGTAAGTTCTTGAACAAAGATAAAAAAGTGGACGACGGGTTTTATGAGTTTGAGTCAAAGACAGGACAGTATACGATGTGGTTTCCAGAAGAGTATCAAACCATACATAAGGATGCTTCGGATTATGTTAAAGATGATACATATTATGAATTTTTGAAAGCCTCTAATAATAGCCGCGATGGATATAAAGGATATATTAATATTGAGCTGTCTGAGAAAAAACCTAATAAAGAAAAGATATATGTAGAGGGCTTATTTAAAAAACGTTTTCATATTAATAATCCTCAAAAATTACAGACAGATACAACAAGAATTTATTACGATAGCGCGTATATCTATTTTAAAGGCACAGATAAAAGAGTAATTACGGATTTTAATAAACGTACGCCAAGTACATATGCAGGCTATATTGCGGATAAAAACTCTGAGCGGGTAATCAAATTTTATTTTGATAGTACAGAACACCTTTCTGAAAAATTAGCAGAAGAACGTGAGGAATGGATTATAAAGATATTAAAGAGTATTACCTTTAAAACAGAATAAAAACAAGGTCTACTCATTCTGTTTTAAACAATAGCTGAAGAAAATTTCTTAATTTTAAAGTTTGTACGAGCAAGGGCAATAAAGGATGTGTGGAATGATGAAAAAACGTAAAAAGACTATTATTGCAGCAATCGTAGGGTCATCTATTCTAATAGGTGGAATATGGCTGATAAACGAAGAACGCTACCCCAACGCCCCAGCTTTTGATGACCATTTTACGCGTAAGTTCTTGAATAAAGATAAAAAAGTGGACGGCGGGTTTTATGAGTTTAAGTCGAAGACCGGGCAGTATACGATGTGGTTTCCCGAGGAGTACCAGCTGTTGCATGAAAATGAACAGCAGTATGTTAAAGAAGGAAAGTTATATGAGCGTTATAGAGCTGTATCTAATAGCAATGAATTAGAATATATGACAGTTGAATTTTCAAACAAAATAAAAAAAAATGAATCTATTTACGTTGAAAGACTGTTTCAAGAGCAATTTAATTCAAATAAACCTTATAAAATAGAAACTAGAAATGTAAGTATTTATTATGATAAGGCCTATACTTATTTTAAAGGTACTCATAAGCAAGTAAATAGAGAAAAAGAGGGCTACGTACCTAATGAATATGTAGCCTATATAGCGGATAAACATTCTAATTCAGTTATTAAATTTTATTTTGATAACGTAAAAGCAGAATTAAATGAGAGGCAAGGAAGAGAGCAAGATAAGAGGATTATGAAAATCTTAAAAAGTGTTCAATTTAATGATTTTAAAGATACTAGAAATTAAAATCTTTTTTTGTGGAATAAGAGCGAATCAAAAAAATATATACTATCCAATTTATAATAAGTCCCGTTTATTTCAAAAGAATGAAGGGAGGGTATAACGATGAAAAAGCGTATAAAACTCATTACTGCAGTTATTGCAGGAACAGCTATTTTACTAGGAGCCATATGGCTAATAAACGAAAGCCGCTACCCCAACGTTCAAGCTTTTGATGACCACTTTACACGTAAGTTCTTGAACAAAGATAAAAAAGTGGACGACGGGTTTTATGAGTTTAAGTCAAAGACAGGTCAGTATACGATGTGGTTTCCAGAGGAGTATCAAATGCTGCATGATGCTTCAGAGTATTACTCTGTAAATGGAAAATCATATGAAAATTGGTCTGCTTCATATAGGAAAATCGCTGGAAAAAACAAGTCAATATACTATATAAAAGCTGAATTTTTAAAGAATGATAAGAAATCTGAGCCAATTTATGTGAAGGGATTATTTGAGGAGCAATTAAAGGATAGTAATTTTAAAGAAATAGAAACTTCACGTACTCGCATATATTATGACTACGCTTATGCATATTTCAAGGGAACTGAAAGGCATGTAGTACATAACAGTAAAGTCTATTTGCCTAATACCTATACAGCTTATGTAGCAGATAAAAATTCTAATAAGGTTATAGAATTCTCATACGACAGTATAGGTGAAGGTACAGAAACTAGCCAAGAAAAAAGGAAGTTATGGTTTTTGACAATATTAAAAAGTATTAATTTTAGCGAGGGTAAAAGTCGTGAGTGAAAACCTTTATTAAGTAACGATATAAAAAATGAAATAACTCTGCTTGAGTACAGTGGATTATAGGGATGAAAGTGAATGAATATAAAAAGTACTGCTATTGCTCAGACAATGATTTGAGCAATTTTTATATGTTTAATAACTACAAATAGATAAGTAAGCAGTATGTAGCATACATAGCAATAGATTTAAATAAAAATATTCAAAATTATATTAAATGTGGTTTATTTCAAGCAATGAAGGGAGTGTGTAACAATGAAAAAACGTACCAAGACCATTATTGCAGTTATTGCAGGAGCCGCTATTTTAATAGGAGCCATATGGCTGATAAACGAAAGCAGCTACCCAAACGCCCCAGCTTTTGATGACCACTTTACACGTAAGTTCTTGAACAAAGATAAAAAAGTGGACGATGGTTTTTATGAGTTTAAGTCAAAGACAGGTCAGTATACGATGTGGTTTCCAGAAGAGTATCAAGTTTTACATAAAAAGAGAGAGGATTATGCTATCAATAATGATTCTTACGAGAGCTGGTGGGCTGTCTACAATGAAGAAGTTGAAGGTAAAACACAAGCGAATTATATAAAAACTGAGTTTTTAACCAGTAATCCTGCAGATGAGAGTATTCACGTTGAGGCTTTATTTAAAAGAAGATTTGGATTAAGTGTTACTAATAAGATTGAAAATTCACAGACGAGGATTTACTATCAATCAGCTTATATTTATTTCAAAGGAACAGAAAAGCGTGTAATAGTAGATAAGAAGAAACATATTCCTAATACATACTTGGCATATGTAGCAGATAAGCATTCTAATAAAATAGTACAGATTTCCTTCGATAGTAGCGATAAATATAAAAGCGGTGATGAAGAAAAAAAGCAAGAATGGTTTTTAAAAATGCTAAAGACTATTCATTTTAACGAGGATAAATAGTAGAGAATTTATAGAGAAGAAGAGGTAACAAGTTAAATGAAGAAAGTTATAGGATTTGCTTTAGCTATTAGTATATTAGCTGTAGGTATAATGTTTTTTGGTAATGCTGTATATAGGCTATTATCGTTGATTTTCCAACTAGCATCTATTTATCAACATGAGCAATTTGTCTATGATTACAAACTAACGATAAGAGGTTATTGCGCTAAGTATATGGTAAACGTAAATTTCACATGATTAGATGCTTCTAGCGGTTGATTGGAGGGAAAGCGAAGCCATGCACGGAAATCAACCGCGGTGTCACAAGCAATCTATACTAGTCCCTTTATTTAATTTGCTCATCTTTAGATGGTGCTGAGCTGCTTATGTCTCAATCTCTTGTTTGAAACATCCTTTACAGCCTATCTATCAAAAGCATAAAAGCCTCTAAAACACTTCTTTGTTGCTATCATAAGCCTCCAGCAAGTCCCAAAATACTAAATCGCCTAATGGAATATCTTACTTTTAATGGACAATTATCTGTTTTTAGGATATATTTTTATAAGTTTAGGTTATGGAAGAAATAGTATATTGAAAACGAAAGGTGATTAAACGAAAGAATGGATGCTCATGTTTTAAAGGAACTGACGTATAAAGACTTTCAGTTTGTATATCAGCCTATTTATGCGCTAGATTCGTGGGAGACGCTGGGTTTTGAGGCTTTGCTGCGCACGGCTTTCGCAAAAGGGCAGATTGAAGAGTTGTTTTCACTGGCAAGACGCCATAATTATTTGTACAAGCTTGATACGATGGCAATTGAAGGAGCGATCAAACACTTTCCGTTTGATGTGTTGAAATCACAGGATGTATTTATCAATGTGTTTCCATCTACTCTTCTCCATCCGCATTTTCAGCTGTTTTTAACGTATCTGTTGAACACCTATAAAAATGCGAAGCATCGCGTTGTATGGGAGTTAAATGAAACGCTTCATGAAAAGATTTTATGGGAATCGCCTGCTCTTTTTGCCCGAGTAATGAGTTTGAAAGAGGCTGGTTTCAAAATCGCGATTGATGATTTTGGAGCAGGGGCTGCAGCGATGAGACAAGTGAGCATGTACGAACCTCACTATATGAAGCTGGACCGAAGCTATGCGGAAGGGCTAGCCGACTGCAAGCAAAAGAAAGATCTGATTGATTTGCTTGTTAACTATTATCCGCATACGAATCTCATTTTAGAAGGCGTTGAACGAGATAAAGATTTAGCCGCAGCGATTTCGTTAAACCTACATGCTGCTCAAGGCTATTTGCTGGGCATGCCGCAGTCGATCTCTTCCTACTTAACTTATAATAAGTACCGCAGTTTATTCAGACGAGAAAGGCTGCTGAATTCTTAAACTCTACACTTCACTCAATAGATAATTTATCGTGATATAAAATTGAGTAATTAGATCTATATGAAACATAGATGCCTTGAATTTTTATAAAATTATGTGATTTTGTACGATTGTTAAAATATTTTAAGAGATAAAGAAGACGTGTTGGTTTGGGAGAATGAGTGAATGGCATATCAAAACAAGACGTTTAGTGAAATTCCAAAGGCAGATGGAGGATATTTAGTATGTATAGTGAAGGGGTATTCCAATTTTATTTTATGAATATGCCGCAGCCTGTTATTTTAATTCAGCAAGAAAAACATCAGCTGTATTATAAAGAATGTAACAAAGCAGCTCAGCAATTCTTTGACAAAATGGAAGACGAGATAATCAACAAAGAAGAAAATCTGCTTTTTTACACACTTTGTGAAAAAGCCATTGCCACGAAAGAACCGATTCAATATCAACACATACAGCTTTTTCAGCCCGACCGGCATGCATATGAAGTAACTTTTACTCCTCTTTTTAATCAAGCGACAAACCCTTCACATGTCCTTGTCATGGCTCAAGAAATTCATTATAAAAAAACACAGGAAGAGAGCACGCGTTTACTCGATGCGTTTCTAGAAAACACGGTAGACGCCATTCTAATTGCTGATTGTGATGAGAAGGTCTTAACAGTCAATGGAGCATTTGAAAAGCTATTTCAGTGGAGAAAAGAAGAAGCTATAGGAAAAAGCCGTCAAGAGATGAACATCGTGTCAAAGAAAGAGGAACAAGAAAACCTTAAATTAATAGCAGAATTAAAAAATGGTAAGACGCTGTCTCCTTATGAAACAGTCAGGTACAAAAAAAGCGGCGAAAGCGTGTGTGTATCTGTCAGCTGTTCACCGATTTATGACCATCAAAATCAACTGGTCGCCTATTCAGTGATTTACCGAGATATCACAGCTATTAAAAGGTTAGAATTAGAGCTCATAAAAAGCAAACAGTGGTACAAATCGCTATTTACAAACCACCACCACGCAGTTTGTATGCTGAATTTGGACGGCACGATTTTAAATATTAACAGCGCATTCTTAGAAACGCTGCAGCTTTCTGCAAGCGATGTGCTGCACCAAAATTACCGAGACATTGCTAAAAGACTGGGAGCCTGTAATTACAAACGTTGGAATGTATATGAAGAAATTAGTTATAGTACAGAGATAACATTCCGAAGAAGCCAACATTCTATACAACATGTGTATATTACAACGATTCCTGTTAAAGTAAATAATCAAACGGTTGGCGCCTATGCAATCTTACACGATATTACGCCTCAAAAAGAAGCAGAAGAACAGCTGGCTTATACGCTGAAAGAACTTGAAAATATAAAATATGCACTTGATGAATCAGCTAGCGTTATGATTATAAATGCAAGTGGAACTATTACCTATGTAAATGATATGTATGTACAGTATTCAGGTTACGAAAAAGAAGATTTAGTAGGGAAGTATTATCGAGATGCAGGGCTTAATCATGATCATCATGAGCTGCTTGAAACAATAAAAAGCGGAAAAGTATGGCGAGGACAGCTTGAAATGGGGACGAAGCATCATCAGTCATACTGGGTATCGAAAACAATTGTGCCGTTAAAAGATATAGACGGAAATATTACTCATTATGTATCCATTCATAATGATATTACTGAACAAAAAGCGCTAGAAAATAAACTTCATTTTGAAGCCACTCACGATAGTTTAACAGGTCTTCCCAACCGGGCGATGTTATTAAAAGAGTTAAACAAAGTAATTGAAAAAGGGCAGCAAAAAAGCGATGAGTTTTTTGCGCTTTTGTTTCTTGACTGTGATAATTTTAAGCAGATTAACGATGAATATGGCCATCATATAGGCGACGAATTTCTAAAAGCATACACGAAGAGATTAAAGAGCTGTGTGAGGAAAGGCGATCGTATTTATCGTTTGGGCGGAGACGAGTTTATCATTATTTTAAACGTAACAAACCGACGAGAAATTGAACAAATTGCTAGGCGAATTCACGTATCTCTTCAGCAAAGCTGGAATGTACGGGGCTATTGTTTGCGCACCACAACTACCATCGGCGTCTCTATCTATCCAGAAGACGGGGAATCGGCTGCTTCATTATTAAAAAATGCAGATGATGCGTTATATCAAGGAAAAAGAGAAGGGAAAAATAATTATATCCTCTATCAAACGTAAAAAAAGCCTCCAAAGAGGCTTTTTTTATTTTATCCATGTTTTTGCCCACTTGCTGACGGGTCCTAAGATCATACCAAGCTCTGATCCTTTTTTAGTTAAGATATATTCAATACGAACCGGACGTTCAGGAATAACGTGCCGGATTACAATTCCTTCTTCTTCTAACTCTTTCATTCGTTCGGTTAACATTCGTTTACTTAAAGAGGGAATGCTCCCGTGAATTTCACTAAAGCGTTTAGGACCGCTCATCAGGACATAAATAATTAACCCATTCCATCTTTTTCCGATTATATCAAACGTTTTCCACACTTTTGGACATAACTCATCAAATTCATTCATTCATGCCACCTACTTTATTGTATATAGGATATTAAAAGTAACCCTTATAATGTTATTATATACTAGCATTTGGATAATGAAAAGGCTATCTTTTTTTATTTTCAAAACTTTCAGTAGCTTGGAAACGCTGTATTGTAAAGTTTTTAAAAAAAGTCACAGAATCGACATATTATTATTGACGTATCAAGAAAAAAGGTCTAAGATTGGTTACATAAAGTTACCTAGTTAAATAAAAGGTACTTTAAATTTACAATTACATCAAGAGTTTGAGAAAGAAGGTTAGTATCAAATGGATATCCTTTTGGCTATTCTTCCTGCGATTTTCTGGGGAAGTATTGTCCTGTTCAACGTTAAATTGGGCGGAGGTCCTTACAGTCAAACGCTTGGAACTACAATTGGTGCGCTGATCTTTTCAGCCGTTATTTATTTCGTAGTTCATCCAGTGTTGACGCCGCTTATTTTTATTGTCGGAATCGTTTCAGGATTATTTTGGGCAGTTGGGCAAAGTAATCAGTTGAAAACGATTGATTATATTGGTGTTTCAAAAACCATGCCAATTTCAACTGGTATGCAGCTTGTGACAACATCACTGTTTGGTGTTATCGTGTTTCACGAGTGGTCAACAACAACAACCGTTATTTTAGGCGTGTTAGCTCTTATTTTTATTGTTATTGGTATCGTGCTAACATCACTAGAAAGCGAAAAAAACCCAGAGCAATCTGGACAATTTAAAAAAGGGATCATTACCCTTATTGTTTCAACAATTGGATACTTAGTGTATGTAGTTGTCGCTCGTTTATTTAATGTAGACGGCTGGTCGGCACTATTCCCACAAGCAATTGGTATGTTAATTGGTGGACTTATACTTACTTATAAACACAAACCGTTTAATAAATACGCAATTCGCAACATTATTCCAGGCCTCATTTGGGCAGCTGGTAACATGTTCTTATTTATTTCTCAACCTAAAGTAGGGGTTGCAACAAGCTTCTCATTATCACAAATGGGAATCGTTATTTCAACGCTTGGCGGTATCTTCTTACTTGGAGAAAAGAAAACAAAGCGTCAGCTTATTTCAATTACGATTGGTATTGTGCTCATCATTTTAGGTGGCGTATTCCTCGGAATGGCTAAAAGTTAACGTTTACGTAAAAGTTAATGATAGTATGTATGAATAAATGAAAACACTAGGAGGATTTTATTATGTATACAGATTTAAAAGATAAAGTAGTTGTAATTACAGGTGGATCAACAGGTTTAGGTCGCGCAATGGCTGTTCGTTTCGGTCAAGAAGAAGCAAAAGTTGTTATTAACTATTACAACAATGAAGAAGAAGCTTTAGATGCGAAAAAAGAAGTAGAAGAAGCAGGCGGACAAGCAATCATCGTTCAAGGCGACGTAACAAAAGAAGAAGACGTTGTAAATCTTGTTCAAACAGCTATTAAAGAATTCGGTACATTAGACGTTATGATTAACAACGCTGGTGTTGAAAACCCAGTTCCTTCTCATGAGCTATCTTTAGACAACTGGAACAAAGTTATTGATACAAACTTAACAGGTGCATTCTTAGGAAGCCGTGAAGCAATTAAATATTTCGTTGAAAACGACATTAAAGGAAACGTTATTAACATGTCTAGTGTTCACGAAATGATTCCTTGGCCATTATTTGTTCACTATGCAGCAAGTAAAGGCGGTATGAAACTAATGACGGAAACATTGGCTCTTGAATATGCGCCAAAAGGTATCCGCGTAAATAACATTGGACCAGGTGCGATGAACACACCAATCAACGCTGAAAAATTCGCAGATCCTGTACAACGTGCAGACGTAGAAAGCATGATTCCAATGGGTTACATCGGTAAACCAGAAGAAGTAGCATCAGTTGCAGCATTCTTAGCATCATCACAAGCAAGCTATGTAACAGGTATTACATTATTTGCTGATGGTGGTATGACGAAATATCCTTCTTTCCAAGCAGGAAGAGGCTAATATAGTTTAGAATCGATGTAGAAAAAAGAGACATGGCAAAAGCGCCATGTCTTTTTTTCTATACCTAAGAGAATTTCACCCCCCTTTCGGGGTTGGTGAAATTCTCCTAGGTAAAAGCTTTTAAGAACTTTTTAAAACCTTTTTGGGAAGGTTCATGGGAGCTTTTTGTGCTTCCCTTATAAGTTTATTGTATTAGCCAGCCATTTTTTTGTTAGACGATGGCTGGTTTTTGTCTTTTAGTTTGCTGAAGATAAAGGCTAGCACTGAGCCTGAGATGTTGTGCCAGACGCTGAAGATGGCGCTTGGGACAGCGGCTAGCGGCGAAAAGTGAGTGGAAGCGATAGTGACACCGAGCCCTGAGTTTTGCATGCCAACTTCCATTGCGACCGCTTTTTGTTTGGCTAAATCCATTCCACATAAGCGGGCAAAGAAGAAGCCGATTGTGAAACCAAGAATGTTGTGAAGCACGACTACGGCAAAAATGATACCACCCGTTTTAGCAAGCTGCGCTTGGCTTCCTGCCACAACAGCAGATACAATCAAAACAATTGCGACTACTGAAACAAGGGGAAGAGCTTTGGAACTCGCTTCTGCAGCTTTTCCAAAAAACTTTTTGATCGTAAATCCAAGAGCAAGCGGAATGATGACAACTTGTATAATGGAAATAATAAGAGACATGATATCAATATCGACCCACTTGCTTGCAAATAATAAAATAAGAAGCGGTGTAACAATCGGTGCTAAAATGGTTGAAACAGAAGCGATAGCAACTGCAAGCGCAACGTTTCCTCGAGCCAAAAAGACCATTACGTTTGATGATGTGCCGCTTGGACAGCAGCCTACTAAAATAACGCCCACTGCTATTTCTTTTGGTAAATCTAAGCCAATTGCCAAACCGAATGCGAGAAGCGGCATAATGATAAAATGTCCTACCACGCCTAGTGCTACTTCTTTCGGTCTTCGAAATACTTCGCTGAAATCAGACGCTGACAGCGTTAATCCCATTCCAAACATGACAATTCCTAAAAGCGGAACGATATACTTTCCAATCCATACAAAGTGCTCTGGGAATGAATAGGCAATAACGGAAATTAAAATAACCCAAAGCGTAAATGTTTTTCCTGCAAATGTACTGATTTTCTCTATTGTTTTCATCTGTACGATACCTCCTGCGAACTATAAGAAGAAATTATACTATTTATTCAGAAAAATGAAAACAGTATTTTTGTAAAATAGTACAGAATATTTTATCTTTTGGAGATTATTTCAGTTTAAATGCAAGCATTTCTTCATTGAATGGACAGAATATGTGGTAATATAAAGAAGTTAGTTTTAGAAAGTCGGAGGAGTTTAGTCATGAAATTTATCTATATTTTGTCTGTCCTTCCGTTCGTAGGCACATTAGGGTTTCTTCCTTTTGTTAATCGAGTGACTCCGTTTGTTCTCGGTATGCCGTTCAATATGTTTTGGATGGTGATATGGGTGGTGCTTACGTCCATTATTTTAGGGGTTATGTATAAGCTTGATCCCAGAAATCGGGAAGGGGAAGAAGAATGAATAGTGCACTTATTATTATTTTACTATTTTTAGTGGCAGCTATTTTTCTTGGCATACGATCAACCAAAGGCAAGGATATGAACTTGGAGCAGTGGACGGTAGGCGGACGCGGTTTCGGGGCTATTTTAGTGTTTGTGCTGATGGCCGGAGAAATCTATACAACGTTTTCGTTTCTAGGCGGAAGTGGATGGGCTTATGGAAAAGGAGCTCCTGCACTTTATGTCTTAATTTATATTAGCTTATCATATGTCTTATCATACTGGCTTCTTCCTGTTATTTGGAAGTATGCAAGAGATCATAAGCTCGTCTCGCAGCCTGATTTTTTCGTAAGCAAATATAAAAGCCCTTACCTTGGTGTGCTTGTAGCTGCTGTAGGAGTGATTGCGGTCATTCCTGTTATTGTTGTGCAGTTAAAAGGATTGGGAATTATTGTATCACAAGCATCATACGGTGCCATTTCAATGCCGGCAGCCATTTGGATGGGAGCTATCAGTTTAACGCTGTATGTGATGATATCCGGTATCCACGGTTCTGCATGGACGGCCGTTATTAAAGACATTATGATGCTTGCTGTGATTGGATTTTTAGGTATTTATTTACCTTTTCATTATTACGGAGGATACGGTCCAATGTTTGAAGCTGTGAATACAGCGAAGCCAGGATTTTTAAAGTTTCCTGAGCAAGGATTAAGCGTCTCGTGGTTTATTTCGACGGTTATTTTGCTAGTACTTGGGTTTTATATGTGGCCGCAGGTGTTTAGTTCAAGCTATACAGCGAAAAATGCAAAGGTATTTCGTAAAAATGCAATTATTAGTCCTCTTTATACGCTGATGCTGCTCTTTGTATTTTTTGTTGGATTTGCAGCTATTTTAAAAGTTCCTGGTTTAAGCGGAGGAGACGTGGATCTTGCGCTATTACGGATCTCAATCCAAACGTTTGATCCTTGGTTTATTGGAATCGTAGGAGGAGCGGGTTTGCTGACAGCGCTTGTGCCGGGATCGATGCTGTTAATGAGTGCGTCAACGCTGCTGGCGAAAAATATTTATAAACCGTTTGCGCCTCAAGCAAGCGAAGCGCATATTGCTCGTTTAGCGAAAAGCTTTGTACCGGTTGTGGCTCTTATTTCCGTTTACTTTACACTAAACGGAGGAACGACGCTGTCAACAATTATTTTAATGGGCTATAGTCTAATGACACAGCTGTTTCCATCTCTGCTTTTCAGTTTGAAGAAAAATAACTTTGTAACGAAACAAGGAGCAGCGTGGGGGATTGTTGCTGGAATTATTGTAGTGGCCTATATTACAATCAGCGGCTCTACGATTGGTACGTTGTTCCCGTCACTGCCTCAGCAAATGAAAGATATCAACGTCGGATTTATTGCGCTGCTTATCAACTTTATCGTAATGTGGGCAGTCAGTATGCTCACAAAGCAAAACGAAGCTGAGACAAAAGTATATTAGACGAAGTGAAAAACGAACCATTGATCAACACGTTTGATTAGTGGTTCGTTTTTTTGTTAGGGTCAACGGTAGACCCTTCTACCAGTTGATTGGAGGGCAAGACGAAGACTCCTGCTTGAAAAGCGGAACAGGTGAGACCCCACAGGAGCGCAAGCGACGAGGAGGCTCAGCGGCCGCCCGCGGAAAGCGACGTCTTGCACGGAAATCAACTGCGGTGTCACAAGCGGTTCAGCTCATGTCTACCGTTTGTTCGTCTTTAGATTAGATTCATTTTATTATATCTCAGCCTTGTTTTTTCTAATCAAATAGCAAAGAGCCAAAGGAATAGGATCATCCTTTGGCTCTTTACGTGGCTTTTAACCGATAATTTGTAAAATTTCCTACATCAACTGATTTACGCTAAAGCGGGAACTCGGTCGTTATAGTAAATAACTTCCGATAGGATCTTACACCCTTTAATCTCCTGAAATGTCTTTTTCGCCTCTACCTCTGATTCAAATTCAAACATAGTCGGACTTTGGTTTTTCGAGTAAACGGTAATGATCCACATTGTAAAATAAGCTCCCCCTGTAAAATAATAGTTTTCCTTTTTAGTGTAGCTATCAGGTGATGTAATAATAATTGAATAGTTGTGATACAGCCTCACATTTTAAAAGGTACTTCTACTATACAACAAAAATTACAAAATAAAACAAGAAAATCTAAAAAACTACAAAGAATAATGAAAGAGAATAAATAACCGTTTATATATGGGCTATATTTATAAATGGAAGTGGGAGTGTAAAAAATATAGGAAGAGCGATTGTCTTTTAGATTGCTAAACTATATACTTATGTTCAAAAAGTGCAGGACGTGAACGATGAAAGTTGATACGGTAGTAAAAAAAGATGTTTTACTCATTTTGGTGATGATAGTTGTTGTGCCGCTAGCAGGAGAGCTTAAATATTATCCTTTTCATGATACGTATAGAGTCAGCTTTGCTGTGCCCATTTTTTTCTTTTCACTGCTGCTTTTAAGAAAGGTATCTCCTGTAATACCAGGTATTTTAGTTGCGAGTGCTATAGTGGGCTTTCGAATGTACCTTGATTGGTATAATTACGAATCATTTGATTTTCTGCATTCTTTGCAGATCAGGTGTTCAGCGGGGATTTATTATCTTGTTTATGCCATTGCTTTTTCTTGGTTTAAGATTAACGATTTTCATTCAAAGCCGTGGATTATTGGTATATGGAGCATCATCATCGAAACGGTTTCAGGTGGCATGGAACTGCTTTGTATGTATGTGATGGTTCACCATCATATTGTGTTTCCAGAGTTCATGCAAATTTTTATTGTAGGCGTCTTTCGAAGTTTCTTTGTTTTATGCCTGTTTAGCATGATCAAACTTTACGAAGGGCAGCTGAGAGAACGACAAATCTCTCAAAAAAATGATCAGCTGCTTGTTGTGCTTTCAAATTTATATGAGGAATCCATTCATTTGAAAAAAACGCTGCAAGACGCTGAAAGAATTACGAAAAAGTCGTATGATTTGTATGAAGAATTACACGAAGCGGATATCCACCAGCTTACTTCACTGCACGATTTTAGCCAAAAAGCATTACAAATTGCAGGAGAAGTACATGATATTAAAAAAGATAACCAGCGGATATCAGCAGGACTGTCCAAGGTCATTACAAAAGAAGAATTTTCTGAGTATATGGAAATCGAAAGTCTGCTTCAAATCGTCATGCGCAGCAACGAAAAATATGCGGCGATGTTAGCAAAAGATATTCATTTTTCATATTCGATTTTAGGAGAGCATCCTCGCTATCACGTGTACTTGTTTTTATCATTAATTAATAACCTAGTAACGAATGCGGTCGAAGCGATTGAAGAAGAAGGCGCGATTATTATCGATGTATGTCGAGAAGAAGACCGCATTTTATTGTATGTAAGAGATAGCGGTCCCGGAGTGAAAAAAAGGCATGAACGTCTCATTTTCAAAGCGGGATTCACATCCAAATATGCAAAGGACGGAACGCCTTCTACGGGTCTTGGGCTTGTCTACGTTAAGCAAATGACCGAGCAGCTGGGAGGGAATATTCAATTTGTTAATCTGTCTCCAAGCCCCGGTGTTCAATTTGCTATAGATTTACCTATTTCTACGTTAATGGGGGATAAGGACTAATATGCGATTTTATATCATAGATGATGACGAAGTCTTTCGTTCAATGTTAGCCGAAATTATTGAAGATAATGATCTAGGGGAGGTTATAGGAGAAGGAGAAGACGGGATCGTGTTAAATGATCAAGTTTCTTTATTGCAGCAGATCGATATTTTGTTTATTGATTTGTTGATGCCCATTCAAGACGGAATCGAAACCGTGCGCAAAATAAAAGATACTTTTAAAGGCAAAATTATTATGATGTCACAGGTAGAAACAAAAGATTTGATTGGAAAAGCCTACTCGCTTGGCATTGAATACTATATCACAAAGCCGCTTAATCGTATGGAAGTGCTCATGGTCATTCAAAAAGTAATTGAACGAATTCATGTTCAACAATCAATGGAGAAAATTCAAGAATCGTTAAATACCGTACTTAATATAGGAAACCAGCAAAAAACGCCTGCTTCTGGTAAAAAAGAAAGCGATCCGGCAGAAGCGTGCAGGTTTCTTTTAAGAGAACTTGGGATTTTAGGAGAAAGCGGAAGTAAAGATTTAATTGAAATCATCAATTACCTGCATCAAACGGAAAAAAGCACGATGTATGAACAGCATTTTCCTTCTCTCAAAGAAATTTTTGAGAAAATTACCGTGAGAAAGCTTGGTTCATCTTTTACAGAAGACGTGCTGCAAAAAGAAATGAAAGCAGCTGAGCAGCGAGTAAGAAGAGCCATTTATCAGTCTTTAAATCATTTGACCTCTCTTGGGATGGTTGACTTCTTTAATCCTAAATTTGAAAATTACGCTTCTAAGTTTTTCGATTTTTCAATGGTGCATCAGCGCATGAGAGATATAGAAAAAGGAACGGGAAAAAGCAGTACTCCGAGCCGTATAAATGTAAAGAAATTTATCCAAATGCTCTATTATGAAGTCAAACAAACGCTGTAGTAAAAAAACTACAGCGTTTTCATTTTGTAATTTTCTAAAAACTTTTTGTTAGTTTCAGTAGGTTTTTGTTAGATTTTGTGATGCCTATGATAATGTAATCTTATGAATAAAAGAACTACTTAATAAACAGTTCTTAATGGAATTGTATCTGTTGAATACATTAAGTGCAAATAAACAGCTTCGAGCTGTTAGAAAAAAGAAGGAAGGTGCAAAGATATGTTCAAAAAGCTTGGATTAGCAGGACAAATTCTAATTGGTTTGATTGCAGGTATTATTGTAGGGGCTATTTTTTACGGAAATCCTAAAGCAGTTGAAGTGCTGCAGCCAATTGGAGACGTATTCATTCATTTAATTAAAATGATCGTGGTGCCGATTGTTATATCTAGTATCATTGTGGGCGTTGCGGGTGTTGGTGATATTAAGAAGCTTGGTAAATTAGGCGGAAAAACAATTCTTTACTTTGAAATCATTACAACGGTTGCCATTGTTGTAGGATTATTAGCAGCTAACTTGCTTCACCCTGGTACTGGTGTGGACCGCAGCGGTCTTGAAAAATCAGATATCAGCAGCTACACATCAACGGCAGAAGCTACAGAGCAAAAAGGATTTGTAGAAACATTTGTTCACATCGTCCCAACGAATGTATTTGAGTCAATTGCTGCAGGCGACATGCTGCCAATTATTTTCTTCTCGGTCCTATTTGGACTTGGAATTGCATCAATCGGTGAAAAAGGAAAGCCGGTTCTAAGATTTTTTGAAGGCACGGCAGAAGCGATGTTTTGGGTAACGAATTTAGTTATGAAGTTTGCACCGTTTGGCGTATTTGCATTAATCGGTGTAACCGTATCAAAATTTGGACTAGCGTCTCTGATTCCGCTTAGTAAGCTTGTAATTGTTGCTTACGGCACAATGATTTTCTTTGTATTAGTGGTGCTAGGACTTGTAGCTAAATGGGCAGGCGTTAACATCTTCCATTTATTAAAAGTGCTAAAAGATGAATTGCTATTAGCGTTTTCAACTGCAAGTTCAGAAACAGTATTACCGCGTATTATTGCAAAAATGGAAAAGTTCGGATGTCCTAAAGCCATTACATCTTTTGTTATTCCGACGGGATATTCGTTTAACTTAGACGGATCTACTCTTTATCAAGCGCTTGCTGCGATCTTTATTGCGCAAATGTACGGTATTGATATGAGCATCACACAGCAAATTTCACTGATATTAATTTTAATGGTTACATCTAAAGGAATTGCAGGAGTTCCGGGCGTATCGTTTGTTGTACTGCTTGCAACGCTTGGATCTGTAGGACTTCCGGTAGAAGGGCTTGCTTTTATCGCTGGAATTGACCGTTTGTTAGATATGGGACGTACAGCGGTAAACGTAATTGGAAACTCACTTGGTGCAATCGTCATTTCAAAGTGGGAAGGTCAATTTAACGACAAAGACAAGGAAGCTTATATTAACGAAGTAACGAAAAAAGTATCGTAATTACAAACGTATTTTAGTTGAAGGAAGATCCGAACGAGTAATCGTTCGGATTTTTTTGTGACGATGGTAAACGTAGGTTGTTATGCAGTTGCTTCTAGTGGTTGATTTCCGTGCAAGACTCCCGCGGAAAGGGAAGTCTTGCACGGAAATCAACAGCCGCGTAACGAGCAATTCATACTAGCTCATCTATTCGTCTGTAGATTGGATTGACTTATGCCTCAACCTCTTTTATACATATCCAAAGATAAAAATTCCTAAGTAACCATTTTGTAACATTATTTAATCATAGCGTAATAGTTTTTGAGGCTTTTTTCATTATAATTAAACCGAACACATTGAAAAATAGGTTCATAGAAACGTAACGTTCGGTTACATAATGGAGGAAAAAAATGAAAAAAGCCATCATTGGGTCTATAACGGCAGCTGCAGTTTTATTTAGCGGAGCCAGTCCGTTTATTGCACCTGCTCAAACAGTAGAAGCAGCGTCATATTCATACAAAGATACGGCTATTGCTACTGGTAAAAAATTAATAGGTGTTCCTTATAAATGGGGAGGCACAACAACAAAAGGTTTTGACTGCTCTGGATTTATTCAATACATTTTCAAAAAAGCTGGAAAAACACTTCCGCGCACAACGGAACAAATGTATCGAGTAGGGACAAGCGTTTCAAAAGCAAAGCTTCAAAAAGGAGATTTAGTTTTCTTTCAAACGTATAAAAAAGGTCCTTCACATGTAGGCGTGTACTTAGGGAACAATCAGTTTCTTCAAGCTTCTACGTCTAAAGGCGTGACAATTACATCTCTTAGCAACAGCTACTGGAAAGCACGTTATATTGGTGCAAAACGGATTTAACCATCCGTCATTTTTTTAGAAAACAACACTACATTATGTAGTGTTGTTTTTGTTTGCATATACATAACGTATTGCCAATATTATTTTTAACGTTTTATACAAAAAAAACCATATTCTGTGAGATAATAACGTTAACACATTTTGTACTTTAACATAAGGAATATCCCACTCTATTCGAAAGTTTGGTGAGCGAAGATGAAGCGCTTAGTATGGAGTTATGGAATAGGTATTGTTGCAATAGTAGCAGTACTCTCATTTTTCTTTATGATGAAAGGTCAAACAGAGAAAGCCGTCGTTAGCGGAGATGTACCAAAAGCTCATGCGCAGGGAGAAAGAGTGAAGCAGCCCATCTCACAGTTCCAAGCAGTACAGCCTCATGAAGCAGGTAATGAAGTAAAAAATGTAAAAAACAACATGCCTGAAAAAGCCGATCCTCCTCCGTTTTTAGTCTACATTGACCCTGGTCATCAAGCTCAGGCTAACCTAGAGAAAGAGCCAATCGGGCCGGGAGCAGCAGAAACAAAAATAAAAGTTTCGGGAGGTACATCAGGTGTGGTGACCAAGAAGCCGGAATACAAGCTGACGTTGGAAGCCTCTATGATATTAAAACAGCTTCTCGAAGAAAAAGGCATAACCGTAAAGCTTACTCGCAGTTCTCACGATGTGAATATCAGCAACCGGGAACGAGCGGAGCTTGCGAATAATTCAAAAGCTGACTTACACGTACGTATCCATGCAGATGGTTCTGAAAATACTTCTGTAAAAGGATTTTCTGTGCTCACTCCTGCAGAAGATAATTCCTATACAAAGTCTATTTATCAAAGCAGTTTACAAGCATCTCAAGCTATTCTGACAGAGGTGGAAGAAGATCAGTTTGTCGAAGTGGACGGCATTCGCTATCGCAGTGATCTTTCAGGATTTAACTGGTCGACTGTACCCGTAACGCTAGTTGAACTGGGGTATATGACGAATTCAGAAGAAGACCGGAACCTGTCTGATCAGGCTTACCTTACAAAGCTGATGAATCATGTTGCAGACGGTATCGTGGCATATGAAGGAATGACAAAATAAAAGGTGGAAAGACCTATAAAAGCGTGTGACTAAATCAATTGATTTATGTCACACGTTTTTTTTGTCGTTCATATGATATAAAAAAGCGTTTTTTCGACAAAAAAATGGACGAGAAGAAAAGAAAACTAGGTAAAATGCTTTAATTTTTATAAAACTGTGTCGATATAACGAGAGATATTAAAATGCGTTAGACAGTACATGAAAATGGGGGAACAAGATGAGAAAGTTAACGGCATTAGCTTTAGTACTAAGCGTACTGCTGTTTCAATTCACGCCGCTTGCTAGCGTGAAAGCTGAAACGGTAGAACCAGTTGTGTCTGTAAAATTAGTAAACTATTTAGGAGATCAGCATGCAATTACAATTAAGCCGTCTTATTTATACACTATTAAAAACTCGGATTTGGTCTTAAATGCAAATACGGAGTATACGGTAACCGCAACAACTCAAGGTGTCACTTTAAAACAAGGAAGCACTGTCTTAGGTGAATTTACAAGCTTTGAAATTACACCGTCTCTTTATAAAAATCCCGTATCTATTAACGGCAGACAGTACTTAGGTGACGTGGCGTTTACAAATGAAAAGGGAACGTATGTCAGACCTGTTAATACGCTCCCGATTGAAGACTATTTAAAAGGCGTTGTGCCAAATGAAGTCTATACATCTTGGAATCTGCAAGCTTTAAAAACTCAGGCGGTAGCAGCAAGAACATACGCAATGAGCTATGCAGGAAAAGTAATCAATGACACGGTAAGCTATCAAGTGTACGGTGGCTATACGTGGTACGACAGCACAAACCAAGCAGTAGATCAGACATTCGGACAAGTAGTTACCTACAACAATAAATTAATCAACGCCGTTTTCTCATCAAGCAACGGGGGAAGAACCGAATCAAACAGCAACGCTTGGGGAGGAACTCAGCTTTCTTATTTCCCTGTGAAAGAAGATCCATACGATAAGCAGACGCCGTGGACGTTAGCTATTCAAAAAACGCAAATTGATTTAACAGGAAAAGATTTAGCTAACTATAGCGCTTGGTGGAATACGGTTTCTGAAAAAGATAAAACCGTTACAGATAATTTGAAGTCATGGTTAGTAGCCAATAAGCATCCTGGTAAAACGATTAAAATTACGTCTATTCCAAAGGTGAGTTTTTATGCTCCTTCATCAGGAGGTCGTGTGACTAAAGGTGCAATTACAGTGGACTACCTCGTTAAAGGAGATGTAGACAGTTCGCAAAAACTAGTGGTTCATCATTTGGAATTAAAAGATTTAACATCGACGAAGCTAAAATCAATGTTAAACAGCCGTGCGATGCTTAGTCTGCTTGTAACGGAAACAAATGAAACAAGCACATCAACCACTTTTAATGGTAAAGGAAATGGACACGGTGTTGGAATGAGTCAATACGGTGCTCAAAAAATGGCAAGCCTAGGCAAAGACTATCGTGAAATTTTAGATTTTTATTATCCAACGACTACTCTTTTAAGTTTTTATACAACAAAATATCCGCGAAAAGAGCAGGAGCAAGAACCACCGAAAGATACGGTTGCACCTGATGCACCTTCAGTTAATGCATTAGGAGATAACCAAACATCGCTTACGGGCGTGACAGAACCAAATGCTTCTGTTATTGCAAAAGTGGAAAATGAAGTAATTGGAACGGGTCTTGCTGATGAAGCTGGAAAATTTGCAATTACGATTGCCAAGCAGCCAGCAGATACAAAAGTGTCTGTAACGTCTAAAGATGCAGCTGAAAATGAAAGCACGGCCACAGTAGTGACCGTAACGGATCAAACGCCGCCTTCTGTTCCAATTGTAAATGA
The DNA here is from genome assembly GCF_056836725.1 of Priestia sp. 3CA3. NCBI lineage: Bacteria > Bacillati > Bacillota > Bacilli > Caryophanales > Bacillaceae > Priestia > Priestia sp. 3CA3. Next base: position 28,171 of record NZ_JBXENJ010000003.1, on the reverse strand, counting down.
AGTAAGTGACCAAGATACGACCGTAACAGGCGTAACAGAAGCAAACGCCGCCGTGACGGTAAAAGCAGGCGATGCAACGTTCTCTGCAGTAGCGGATGGTAACGGTACATTTACTGTTTCAATTCCAGTACAAATAGGCGGAACAACAATAGCGGTAAGTGCAAAAGATAAAGCAGGAAACGAAAGCCAAGCGCCTTCTTTTGCGGTTAAATCTACGTTAAAAGCACCGCTTGCACCCAAAGTAAATGAAGTAAGTGATCAAGACACAATGATCAAAGGAACGGCTGAAGCAAATGCGACGGTCATCGTTAAAAACGGAAGTGTTCAGCTTGCAGCAGGCAACGCAGATGCCAAAGGAAATTACAGCATCTCGATTGCGAAACAAAAAGCAGGAAGCATGCTGTACGTGACAGTTCAAAATGCAGGTGGAACAAGTTCAGCCGCTGCGGTGACCGTACAGGATAAAACGGCACCAGCTGCGCCAAAAGTAAACGCAGTAAGTGATCAAGATACAAAAGTTACAGGTACAGCAGAAGCAAATTCTACAGTTACGGTAAAAGTAGGAACTACAACTGTAGGAACGGCTAAAGCAGGTGCAAATGGAGCGTTTTCTGTTTCCATTTCTCATCAAAAAGCGAATACAAAGCTAAGCGTACAAGCAAAAGATGCAGCAGGAAATAGCAGTACTGTATCGACTGTAACTGTTACGGCAAAGCAAAAAGCTCCGGTAAAACCAACAGTTAATGAAGTGAGTGATCGAAGTACAGCCGTTACGGGTACCGCAGAAGCAAATGCAACGGTTGTCATTAAAAACGGAAGTCTTCAGCTTGCAGCTGGTAAAGCAGATGCTAAAGGAAATTACAGCATCTCGATTGCGAAACAAAAAGCAGGAAGCAACCTGTCTGTAACGGCTGGAAACACAGCGGGCGTGAGTCCAGCTGTAACTGTAACCGTGCAGGATAAAACAGCACCCGTTACACCAAAAGTGAACGCTGTAAGCAATCAAGATACAGTCGTAACGGGAAGCACAGAAGCGGGCGCGGAAGTGCATGTGAAAATTGATAAAAAAGTAATTGGCAAAGGAAATGCCAAATCGGATGGAACGTTCAGCATCACCATTCCCAAGCAGCCTGCTGCTACAAAATTAGCTGTTATTGCAAAAGATGCAGCTAATAACTATAGCTCCAATGCGTTTGTAACGGTTAGTGCCGTACAGACAAAACCAGCGCTTCCAACCGTTAATACGCTTACTGAAAAAAGTACAGCAGTAACGGGAACAGGAGAAAAAAATGCGTCTATTTATATTAAAGTAGGCGGAAAAATTATTGCGAGTGGAAAAATTGATGGGAACGGCAAGTTCAGCGTGAAAATTCCTGCTCAAAAAGCAGGAACAGAAGTGACGGCCGTGCTGCAAAATAAAGTAGGATACAGTCCGTATAAAATTGTAAAAGTACAAGACACAACCCCGCCGGCACCTCCGGCGGTTGATGCCGTTACGTCTTTGTCCACATTTCTCTCTGGAAAAACGGAAGCAAATGCTGTGATTACGATTAAAAGCGGTACAAAAGTAATCGCGTCAGGCAAAGCAGATAGCAAAGGGCAATTTAAAGTAACGATTCCAAAACAAACAGCAGGCGTAAAGCTGGCTGTTACAGCAAAAGATGCAGCTAATAACTACAGCTCCAATACGTTTGTAACGGTTAGTGCCGTACAGACAAAACCAGCGCTTCCAACCGTTGCTACGCTTACTGAAAAAAGTACAGCAGTAACGGGAACAGGAGAAAAAAATGCGTCTATTTATATTAAAGTAGGCGGAAAAATTATTGCGAGTGGGAAAATTGATGGAAACGGCAAGTTCAGCGTAAAAATTCCTGCTCAAAAAGCAGGAACAGAAGTAACGGCCGTGCTGCAAAATAAAGTAGGATACAGTCCGTATAAAATTGTAAAAGTGCAAGACACAACGCCGCCGGCACCTCCGGCAGTGAATACCGTTACGTCTTTGTCCACCTTTATCTCTGGAAAAACAGAAGCGAATGCCGTGATTACGATTAAAAGCGGTACAAAGCTGATCGCATCAGGCAAAGCAGATAGCAAAGGGCAGTTTAAAGTAACTATTCCAAAACAAAAGGCAGGCGTAAAGCTGGCTGTGACGGCAAAAGATGCCGCTGGAAATACAAGTTCAGCAGTCAATATAAACGTTAAATAAAAACAAAAAAGAATTCTCTGCGGAGGATTCTTTTTTTAGTGATTTTTAAGTGGGATAGCAGGTTACTAAAAAGTTACCTTAGAACTTTGAAGTGCCTAACTTACTTTAAAGTGGGTTCTATCTTTTTCTTTTTTTCTGTTTCATAATAACAAATGTAAAGAAATTAGCAGGGGGTTTTTTATAATGAGTAATCATTTGCAAGATACAGTAACACTTCACAACGGAGTCAAAATGCCTTGGCTTGGACTAGGTGTATTTAAAGTAGAAGAAGGGCCTGAATTAGTGAACGCCGTGAAAACAGCTATCGTCAAAGGCTATCGCAGCATCGATACGGCAGCTATTTATGAAAATGAAGAAGGTGTAGGAGAAGGAATTCGCCAAGGTCTGAAAGAAGCAGGTCTTTCACGCGAAGACATTTTTGTTACATCAAAAGTTTGGAACGCAGATTTAGGCTATGAAGAGACGCTAGCTGCTTACGAAACAAGCTTACAAAAGCTTGGCTTAGAATATTTAGATCTATACTTAATTCACTGGCCGGTAGAAGGCAAGTATAAAGAAGCGTGGAAAGCATTAGAAACGCTGTATAAAGAAGAAAAAGTAAGAGCTGTGGGCGTAAGTAATTTTCAAATTCATCATTTAGAAGACTTAATGAAAGATGGAGAGGTTAAGCCTGTTATTAACCAAGTTGAGTATCATCCTCGTTTGACGCAAAAAGAGCTGCATGCTTTTTGTCAAAAGCACGATATTCAGCTAGAAGCATGGTCTCCGCTTATGCAAGGAGAATTGCTAGATAACGATGTGTTAAAAGAAATTGCTGAAAAACACGGCAAATCAGTTGCTCAAATTATTCTGCGATGGGATCTGCAAAACGGAGTTGTAACGATTCCAAAATCAACAAAAGAACATCGTATTGTTGAAAATTCATCGCTATTCGATTTTGAATTGGATGCTGAAGACGTAAGTAAAATTAATGAATTAAACCAAAATCACCGAGTAGGTCCAGATCCGGACAACTTTGATTTTTAATAGAAGAACTAAGAGGCTGGGAGAAACGTATTTTAGCCCAAGTGAAAAACGAACCATTGATCAACAAGTTTGATTAGTGGTTCGTTTTTTTTATGGTGAATACAGCTTCATCTGTTTCGTCCTTCCAGCGGTTGATTGAAGGGCAAGGCGAAGACTCCTGCGGGAAAAGCGGGACAGATGAGACCCCGCAGGAGCGTAAGCGACGAGGAGGGTCAGCGCCCGCCTGCGGAAAGCGAAGCCTTGCATGGAAATCAACGGCGGTGTCATAAGCGGTTCAGCTCATGTATCTCATTTGTTCGTCTTTAGGTTGGATTCAGTTAGTTCTGTCCCGGCCTCTTTTTATGCATTATTACATAAATTTAACATTTTCTTCACAGTAAGCTAAAGGACGGGCCGTATCATAAAGAAAGGTCGTGAAATATAGAGAAATCATTTCATTTTTAAGCGTAAAATAGGCGGTGTAACGATGACGAAACAAGCTTACTCTCACATACAATGTAAAAAAACATCAATGATTGATTTATTGCTGGATGCAGGAGTTTATAAAAAAGGAAACAAGCAGCTATACGAGCTTACGCTTCAAGAGCTAGAATCAGAATACGAAGCTGTTTCACAGCAGCGCATATCTCCATGAAATTTTGATACATTGCTAGAATTTGTTATAATAGAGGAAAGGATAGGAGTTGATTTATATCGAAAAGCACCCGACAGACTCGCAGCCCATCCGTATGGATATCCTCGATTCTATATTTGCTAAAATGGTATTAAATAAGGCTATCCGAGATTTTAGAAGAGATCAAATTTTACGTGAAGTCGATCAAACATTAGAAGAAAGAAACAAAGAAAAATTTTTTCAATTAATTGAAGAATTAAAATCAATTTCGTAAAGGGCGTTCGCGCGATAGAATTTGATTTTATCATTTTAGCATATAAAAACAGGTAAGAAGCGGCATGCTTAGTTACCTGTTTTTTTGTCGTTTTATTGTAAAACAAGGCCTGATATAAGAAGTGCACCTTGCTAGTAAACAGACAAAAAGAGCAAGTCTAATGTACTCACTCTTTTCAGAAAGGTATGGGTGTTAATGAGAAAATGAATGTCACTCTCTAAATGTTGCGTGTGGGGTTTAGAAAGTTCTATGCATCTGCATATTTTCTACTTCATTCGCTCTATGTATTGTTAAAGTAACAATATAACCATATCTTATCACATGAAGGAAATTCGATTCAATATATTTATTGATTTTCTTTTTAAATTGTTCTAAATAATTAGTGAATGTAAAAAAATGTTTTTATTGGGTGAATGTGTATCTATAAAAAACAATAGAAAAATATAGTGGGGTTTTTATGGGAGACATTTGTTTATTTCTGACGGACTGTAAGCTTCAAAAGAGTACAATCCGTCCTGTAAATCAGTATTAAGAAAAAATGAGCTGAACCCAGTAGAATAGGAGGAAAAGAGTAACGATCGTGGTAAGCGGGATAACAATAAGTGATACTTTTAAATAATCTTTCCATTTTACCTTGATATGATTTTCTTTTAAAATATGCATCCAAATAAGAGAAGCCAGTGTTCCAATCGGCAATAAAAGCGAGCCCATATCACTTCCAATAATATTAGCAAGATAAATGGTTTTAAGAGTAATAGGATCGAGCCCCATTTCAGTCAGGGTAATGGTTCCAACCATCAGGGCAGGGTGATTGTTAAACAAGTTAGAGAGAATAGAAACAAGTCCTCCCATGATAAAGCTTGCTTCAAAAAGTCCTCGATTTACAATTGGTTCGCAAACTTTTACAAGCAGCTCCGTTAACCCTACGTTATGCAGTCCGTAAATAATAACGTACATCGAAAAGGCAAAAACAAAAATGTGCCACGGCGTTTTCTTTAAAATATCAATCGGGTTTGTACGTAAGTGATACCATCTCCAAACAAGCAAGATCAGTGAGCCGAGTACAGCAACCAATTCGATTGGTATGCCGAAATAAGAGGCGACAAATAGGAGACAGCGCATAACAAACACAAATAATAAAACTTTCAGCATAAATTGTGTGCGTTTACGTTTTGTTTCAACAGAAATGCTTCCTTTTAAGGGGTGAAACTGTTTCGTAAAGAAACTTTCTTCTATATCTTTTGAAGCATGCGGCAGTTTTTTTGGCAAATGGCGTTTTACGACCGTATACATGAGCCAAGACATAAATAATAAACCAAGTGTCGCCGGTACAAACATCATCGCCGTGTGCATATAAAGCGACATATGAACAATTTTTAAGGCAATCAAATTGACAATATTACTTACACCTATAGGCGCGCTGGAAGCGGTAGCAATAAGCGCTCCACTTAAAAGGTAGGGGATCTGCTGGTGGGGTTTTAGCTGAAGGTTTTTCAAAAGTAGAATTAAAATTGGAGTGGTAATTAAAATACTGCCGTCATTATTAAATAGTAAAGTCATTAAAAAGCAAAGCAGTTGAATGTACCAATATAATCGGTACCCTGAGCCTTTGGATAAACTCACTAGTCGTGCAGCTGCCCAGTGGAAGAATCCAAAACTTTCTAATATGACGGCCATGACAATGGTGGCAATAATGGTGATAGAAGCGCCGCTTATCTTTGCAAAAATATCAACAATGTCTGATTTGGATACAATCCCTGTAAGCAGGATAATGGCTGCTCCTATGGCTGCCGGCCATGCTTCGTTGATGCCGTTTGGCCTCCAAAAAATGACGAGCATTGTCATTGTAAACACGAAAATGGCAATTCCAATTTCAATATTCATCAGTATGCTCCTTTCTTCTAAAATTTGTAATGAATATACCCTTGCATGTCCCTTACACTCTATTTATATTCATTTATTACTAGAAGGATTGTGCATAAGACCATTTTTGCTAATATGTTTGTTTATCTTGCCAAGGCACGTATCATCTCGGGAGAGGAGCCTATAAAAAAGGGGCTGGGACATAACTAAATCCATCCAATCTAAAAAGAAATCAATTGAATAAAGGAGCTAGTATGCGTTGCTTTTTACACCGCTGTTGATTTCCGTGCAAGACTCCGCTTTCCGCGGGCGGTAGAGCCTGGCCCTCCAATCCACAGCTAGAAGCCACTACATAGATGAAACCTACGTTCACGTTTATCATCACAATGAAAAGATCCGAACGGTGTACCGTTCGGATTTTCCTTCAACTAACATACTTTTGTTCCAGCCTGTTTAAGATTAGCAAGTATAGGTTTTTTCGTGTAAAGTTAGCGCTTTTATCTGATCGTGATCAGGTTCATAGCCAATGCCTGGTGTATCGGGAACGGAAATAATACCGTTGTCGACCGTGATTTCCGGATGAACAATATCACGCGGCCAGTATTTAGATGATGCGGCCGTATCTCCGGGAAGTGTAAAATTAGCAAGTGTGGTAATGGCAATATTATGTGCTCGCCCTACACCTGATTCGAGCATACCGCCGCACCATACGGGCACACCGTGAGTTTGACAAAGGTCATGAATTTTTTTGGCTTCGGTTAGTCCGCCTACGCGTCCAATTTTAATGTTAATAATTTGCGTGCTTCCAAGTTTAATAGCTTTTCGAACGTCTTCAGCTGAATGAATGCTTTCATCTAAGCAAATAGGGGTGCTCATGCGGGCCTGCAGTTCAGCGTGATCAATTAAATCATCATGAGCCAACGGCTGTTCAATCATCATTAAATCAAACTCGTCAAGCTGAGCAAGGTGATCAGCATCTGCAAGCGTATAAGCAGAGTTCGCATCAACCATCAGCGGAATAGAAGGGAACTCGTTTCGAACGGCGCGCGTCAAGTTAAGATCCCAGCTTGGCTTAATTTTAATTTTGATCCGCTTATATCCTTCATTCAAGCCGGCTTCAATTTTTCGAAGCGTTTCGTCAATCGTAGGCTGAATGCCAACGCTAAGACCAACTTCAATTTGACTTTTACTGCCTCCTAACGCTTTAGATAGAGAGAGGTTTTGCCTGCGCGCATACAAATCCCAAACTGCGCCTTCTAACGCCGCTTTTGCCATGTAATTGCCTCGAATATGAGCAAAGCGTTGAGATACTTCGTCAGGATGCTGAATTTCTTTCTGTTGAAGCAATGGAATTAAAAAATCCTCCATAATGTGCCAGTTTGTTTTGAGCGTTTCTTCTTTATAAAAAGGATCTGCGCACGCTACGGATTCGGCCCAGCCGGATCGTCCGTCTTCGTCTTGAATTTCTACTAAAATAAAATCTCGATCCACTTCTTTTCCAAGACTTGTCGTAAACGGATGAAGTAAATCCATTTTTAAATGCCGTAAAATGACGTGTTTTATCTTCATTTTTGCACCTCTTTTTTCGTTAAAATATAAAAATGAACGGGTGCGCTGCTTTCTGGATGCTTCATAAAACCTGTTACTTCAAATCCTTTTGCAAAACACGTTTGAAATACGCGTCTTGTTCGCATACGCCAGTCCAATGCTAGAGAAGGAGATACTTCTTTCATTTGCTGAAACGCAGACGGAATAGCGACAGACACGACGTCATGATCCAACCATTTTTCATCAATATCTGTAATAGAAGGAAATCCTTCATCCGTTAACGTCCATTGAATAAGCGATGCGTCCATTATTTGATCTGGCGTATAAAGAGAATGAGCTCGCTTTGTATCCTCTGCCGATGCCCATTCTACAACGAATCGATCAGAAGGCAAGTCAGCATTTAACGGATCATTCATGTCTCCGTAGCAGTTTTCAATATACGTAGAACAAGCGGCTCCAAGCTTTCCGATATTTAAATACCCGTTGGCGCTTTCTAAAGGATCGTACGTCCAGCTAATATATGAATAGCCCTTTTTTTTACTTTCCTGGCGCTGCGCATGCTTAAGTTTGGCACCGATACCCATGCTGCGATAGGCAGGGTCAACTGCTAGTATATGAGAACATAAATACACGCAATCTCCGTCAAACCCTGGGAAACTATATTGAAAGCCAATCAGCTTTTCATTTAGAAACGCACCAAGAACAAGACCTCCGTTTTTAACAGCGGTCAAGGTTTGATGAACGGGCGTGGCTTCTTCTTCTCCCCAGACGCGGCTTTCTAATGCGCGTACGTCTTCTAGTTCAGTGGTTGTTGTAAGTGAACGAATCGTTAAGGCTTCAGTCATTTGTTTACTTCCTTTCTATTATCTATTCTAAAAAGATGCCTTGCTCGGCATAGAGTTTTTCCAAGTGTTCTTGTCGTTTTCCAGCCGTTTTTTCATCTCTTTTTTGCATGCTGCTAATGACAATTTGAGATAGGGCAAGAAGCGATAAAATATGTTCGGTTGTACCGGCTAAAAGCGTGATATCAGCGATTTGACCTACCGGAGACAGACGGCGGTCTGTAATGGCAATGACTTTTGCACCTTGTTTTTTCGCCTGCTGAGCTACTTCGAGCGCTTCTTTTGTATAGCGCGGCAGTGAAAATACAACAACGGCTGATGCGCTCGTGAGATTGCATAGCGTTTCAAGCAAAAAACCTGTTGGAAAAGATAAAAGAACATGATTGCGAAGCTGATTCATTTTATAATACAGCCAGTACGCTGCCGTATGAGATTCGCGGAAACCTGCAATATACACTTGATCACTTTTGATAAGCGCATCTACAGCTTGAGATAAATCCTTTTCGTCAACGGGGGAAAGCCATTCACTAAAAGGTTTCTTTTCTTCCGCTGCAGAATCAGCTGCGGTCTTGTTAGCTGCTTCTTTTGATTCGGCAGAAGAAAGCCATTCTTTTCGCATTAGCTCCTGCAAATCGGAAAAACCATTTAACCCAAGTGCGTAAGCTAGACGAATAACGGTTGTTTCACTGACACCTGCTTCTTTGCCAATTTGCCCGGCCGTGTACAGCGAGCCTTTTTCCGTAAAATTGACGAGAAACTCCGCCACTTTTTTTTGACCGCGAGAAAGGTCAGGAAATTTATGTTTAATTAATTCTTGAAATGATGGATTCATATAGCCTCCTAAAAAAAGAAGTTATAACTTCATAAAAATATATTAATGCATTTTTAACTTCATTTCAATTGCTGTTTCAAAATAAAAAGAAGCCCTCATGATATAATAAATTGATTATTCAAAAATAAATGCCGTATTCAAAAACGAATTGTATTTTATTCAAAAATGAATAGAAAGCAGGGAGCATACATGAATTCAGAATGGAATGAAAATCAGTGGATCCTTCATTCATTAAAAGATGATTTGCTTGTAACGGATGAAAAAGGCATCATTGTCCGAATACATGAAGGAACGGGAAACATTTACGATGTACAAGCTGAAAAACTGCTGGGAAAGTCTGTGTATGAACTTGAAAAACAAGGGTTGTTTACGCCAATCGTTACCCCAATTGTGCTTGAAACAAAGAAGAAAATTACGCTTGTACAAACAACTAAACAAGGCAAGCAAGTGCTCGTTACGGGCATTCCGGTCAAAGATGAAAAAGGCGAGATTAAAAGAATCGTCAGCTATTCTCACGATGTAACGGAGCTGATGGAAATGAAAACATACCTTGATGCGATGGAAGGCGAAATGCAGCGCGTAAAGAGCGAGCTTATGCTGCTGAGGAACCAAAATCTATCAACAGAAGGAATTGTATGCAACAGCGAAAAGATGCAGCACGTTCTTCGTACGGCTGTTCACGTTTCGAATGTGGACGTAAATATTTTACTTTTAGGACAGTCAGGAGTAGGAAAAACCCACTTAGCCAAGCTGATACATAACAAAAGTACAAGAAGCAAAGGGCCGTTTATTGAAGTGAACTGCGGTGCGATTCCAGATCATTTATTTGAGGCCGAACTGTTTGGATACGAAGCGGGTGCTTTTACCGGTGCATCTAAAAATGGAAAGGTGGGGCTGGTCGAATTAGCAGACGGGGGCACGCTTTTTTTAGATGAAGTGGGAGAGCTGTCACCGGCGCATCAAGTGAAAATTTTAAAGCTCATTCAAGAAAAACAGTTTTATTCCGTTGGCGGAAGAAAGCCCAAAACCGTGGACTTTCGCTTAATTGCAGCGACGAACAAAGATTTAGAAAAAGCCGTCGCTGAAAAAGAATTTCGAGAAGATTTGTATTTTCGTTTAAGCGTTGTACCGATTACCATTCCATCTTTGAACGAGCGTCCTGAAGATATTTTTCCGCTGCTCACACATTTTGCCGAGCAGTTTGAAAAGAAATACAACCGAAAAAGAACGTTTGATAATGCGGTTATTCACGCACTGCTTGCACATGAGTGGAAAGGAAACGTACGAGAGTTAATCAATGTGATTGAACACGCGGTGGTTGTGTCTTCACAAACGCTGATTACAATGGAGCATTTGCCGCATTCTCTGCATAGGAAAAAACGGATTCAACACGTTGAAGAACATGGGGAAATGAAGCTTAATGACGCGTTAAACGAGCTGGAAAAAGAGATATTAGTAAGAGCAAAAAAACAGTATAAAACGACAACAGAAATAGGTGAAGCACTCGGAATCAGTCAGCCTTCAGTTGTTAGAAAATTAAAAAAACATTCCGTTTTTTAACGTCTTTGGCACGCTCTTTGCATGTAAAACAAGTACAAACACATTACTTGATAGATTGCGAGGAGGAAGTCAGATGACGCAGGCATCACTTACACAGTTAATGAACAGTTTACCGGATTTACTAGCACCAAGCATGGCGAAAGATCACCCTAATTTACCGGTGGTAAAAGCTGAGGGCTGCTACTACTACGGAGCGGACGGAAAAACGTATTTAGATTTTACATCAGGTATTGCAACAGCGAATACAGGTCATCGTCACCCTAAAGTTGTACAAGCGATTAAAGATAGCGTTGATCATCTTATGCACGGCCCGTCAGGTGTGATTATGTATGAATCCATTTTACAGCTGGCGGAAGAATTAAAAACAGTATTGCCAAGAGGCCTGGACTGCTTTTTCTTTGCCAATAGCGGAACTGAAGCAATAGAAGGAGCGTTAAAACTGGCAAAATACGTGACGCAAAGACCTTATACGGTTTCATTTACGGGCTGCTTTCACGGCCGTTCTCTCGGAGCGCTTAGCGTGACGACATCAAAAAGCAAATACCGGAAATTTCTTCAGCCATCGGGCTTAACGTATCAAGTGCCTTATGCAGACGTGACTCAGTGTCCAAAAGGAGAAGATTCGGAAATCTACTGCGTGGAAAAGTTAGAAAAAGATTTTGACACCTTGTTTAAGCATCAAGTAACGCCGGAAGAAGTGGCGTGCATGATTGTAGAGCCGGTTCTTGGAGAAGGCGGCTACGTAATCCCTCCGAAAGCATGGCTGCAAAAAATAAGAGAAGTATGTGATAGACACGGCATTCTGCTTATTTTTGACGAAGTGCAAACAGGGTTTGGACGTACCGGCGAGTGGTTTGCAGCTCAAACGTTTGACGTGACGCCTGACATTATGGCAATCGCAAAAGGCATAGCATCAGGACTTCCGCTAAGTGCTACCGTAGCTTCCAAACAGCTCATGGAAAAGTGGCCGATTGGTACACATGGAACCACTTTTGGAGGCAATCCAATCGCTTGTTCAGCGGCGCTTGCGACGCTAGACGTACTAAAAGAAGAAAAGCTGATTGAAAACTCAAAAGCAATGGGGAAATATGCAGCGGATCAGCTTCAGCATTTAAAAGCGAAGCATGAAGTGATCGGAAGCATTCGTTCAGTAGGACTAATGATTGGAATTGAAATTATTAATCCGAAAACAAAGCAAGGTGACGGAAATCTTCTTCTTGAGATTTTAGACAAATGTTTGGAAAAAGGGGTGCTGTTTTACCTTTGCGGAAATAGCGGAGAAGTGATTCGAATGATTCCTCCTTTAACGATTACAAAAGAAGAAATTGATGCCGGGCTTCGGGTATTAGATGAAGCATTAACAGAAATCACAAGTCTTCACGTGATCTAAAGCTTTAAAAAGCTCTTTGTTTCAATGAAAGATAGATTGACCCACAATAAGGAGGAATCTGTTATGAACGGACTGGATATGACGGTTATGTTTGTCTATTTTGGCGTATTGGTTGTAGCTGGTATTATTGGCTCGTTAAAAGCAAAGTCATCAGAAGATTTTATTTTAGCCGGACGAAACTTAGGAATGTTCATGTATTTAGGGTGTTTGTCTGCCGTTATTTTAGGCGGAGCGTCGACGATTGGAACGGCGCAGCTTGGCTATGAGCACGGGCTGTCTGGCATTTGGTTTGTAACGATGATTGGACTTGGGATCATTACGCTTGGCACGATTTTTATTAAGCGAATTTCGTCGTTGAAAGTGACGACTATCAGCGAACTGCTAGGAAAAAGATATAACGCTCAAGCGCAAATTATCAGCGCCGTTGTTGCCGCTATTTATACACTCATGGTATCAGTCACTCAAGTGATTGGAATGGGAACGATCATTCATGCGTTGCTTGGATGGAACATGACGGCATCGATGTTAATTGGCGGTTCGATTGTTTTGTTCTATACGATTCTAGGCGGAATGTGGAGCGTAACGGTTACTGATATTATTCAATTTGTTGTGATGACGGTGGCGATTTTTGGATTTATGCTTCCAATGAGTGTATCAGAAGCAGGAGGTTTCAAAACGCTTACCGGAGATTTGCCATCATCTTATTTTGATTTTTCATCCATTGGGTACGGTCAAATCTTTCAGTATTTCCTTCTGTATACGCTTGGCATGGCAGTTTCTCAAGATATTTGGCAGCGGGTATTTACGGCGCGAACAGAAAAAATTGCGCGAAACGGCTCCGTTTTTGCAGGCGTGTACAGCATTGCCTACGCAATTGCCGGAAGTGTAATTGGAATGTGTGCATATTTGCTGCTGCCAAACGCAGAAAGCAGTCAAAGCATTTTTGCGACGCTTGCGATTCAAATTCTGCCTCAAGGGTTATTAGGTCTCGTGCTGGCAGGCGTTTGTTCGGCGCTGATGTCAACTGCTTCCGGAACGCTGCTTGCGTCTTCTACGCTGATTAGTAACGATATCATTAAAAAAGTATGGCTTAAAAATATTTCAGAGAAAAATTATTTAATTTTAACCCGTGTGAATACACTTATTGTCGGCGTGCTTGCTATTATTTTTGCTCTTTGGATTCAAGACGTACTTGTTGCTCTAGACGTGGCTTATGCCATTTTATCAGGAGCGATCTTTGTTCCGTTTGTTGTCTCGCTGTTTTGGAAAGACATTCATCCAAAAGCCGGAGTTTCAGCGATTGTTGTCAGTACGCTAGTAGTACTTGGAGGTCTATTGATTGAAGGGCTTTCTTCTACCACGCCAATCCTATACGGAATTTCAAGCAGCATCATTGTAATGGCTGGGTTTGCGGTTATGGCTCGAAACAAAGAACTGTCTGATCAAGAAAAGGTTCAAGAAGATATGTGAATAAGGGGGTAAAAAGCTTCTCATAGTAAAGTGAGAAGCTTTTTAGCATTTTGTATGCATAAGTATAGACAACAAACGCCAAGGAGGAGTACACTAGACGCTCAGATTATAGAGATAAGGAGATTGGTACATGAAAAGCAGAACGTCTGTAATGGTTAGTATTGTGCTGGCAATGCTAGTGGCTTCGCTTGATTCAACGATTATGAATACGACGATGCCCGTTATTGCAAAAGAGCTTGGAAGATTTGATTTGTACGCGTGGTCGTTTGCTTCGTACATGATTGCAAGTACGATTTTATCTCCGGTAGCGGGAAGATTATCGGATTTGTTTGGCCGCAAAAAAGTATTTGGGTTTGGAATTATTGCTTTTTTAATTGGTTCGATGCTTTGCGGCGTGGCGAATACGATGATTCAGCTTGTTCTTTTCCGGGCGGTTCAAGGAATAGGAGCCGGGTTTATGGTGGCGTTTCCCGCTATTATTGCCGGAGACTTATTTCCAGTTGAGAAACGAGGGAAAATTCAAGCGCTGTTTACAACGATGTGGGGATTATCAGCTGTGTTGGCTCCGCTTTTAGGCGCTTTTTTTGTGGATTATTTAACGTGGAGATGGATTTTCTTTATTAATTTACCGGTATGTATCGTCTCATTTCTAGCGTTAATGCCGTATCAGGAAAGCTATGAGCCGAAAAGAGCAAAAGTCGATTACATCGGCGCTATTTTGTTTGGAGCGGGCGTTACCTCACTGCTGCTTGTGACAGTAGTGGAACAAAACCGAATTGTGTATGCAGTCGTTGGACTTATTTTATTAGTGATCTTTTATTTGCATGAACGAAAACATGCTTCTCCGATTGTACCGTTGTCTATGTTCCAAAACAAAACGCTGTCATGGATTAATATTAATGCGTTTATTGGAACGGTGGCTTTATTCGGAACGTCAAGCTACATTCCGTTATTTTTACAGCGAGTAGCGCATTTGTCACTGTTTATGAGCGGAGTGGCGCTGTTAGGAACAGCGGTTGGATGGATGTCTGTGTCCGTGCCTGCAGGTAAATGGATTTTAAAACACGGCTACAGAAAGCTGTTGTTAATCGGAAATGTGCTGCTGGTTGGCTCAGGAACACTGCTGCTGATGCTAAATGAAAGTCACGGCTTCTTTTATGTGTTTTGCGTCATGATTGTCCAAGGACTATCGTTTGGACTGCTTTCTACGGTTGGCGTCATTGGTGTACAGCAATTAGTAGGAGGACATGAAAGAGGTATTTCAACGTCATTTTTTATGTTTTGCAGAAACATGGGAACAGCCATCGGCGTTACCATCATGGGTGCGTTGCTAACTTCAGGCGGAAGCTTTATGGCGGGCATTCATCACTTGTTTTTATTTGGCTTTGCCGGAAGCATCGTGGCTTTATTAACGTCTTTAAAAATTCAAAACGATACGGAATCAAAGCACAGCCGAGCTGCTAGTTGAGGGAATTTATGCTAAATATGTTTATTTCATAAAAAAACGGGAAGAAACCAAATAAGGTCATAGAATTGCCTGAAAAATCGTAGGCATATTCTTCTTCTTCTTTCACTTACTACATGTGGGACGCCGGGTATCGGCGTCTTTTTTTGTGCTGTAAAGGAGCTGCTTATATTATCCATAAATAATCTCGTTCAAATAATGGGACTTTTTACAAAAATAAGTCTTTAAATGGTAAGAAACATTAGGTATAATTTAGTGGTTATTTAGCATATTTTAGAAATGTTTGGCTAAGTTTGTACGAAAAAGTGAAAGGGGAAATTTCATGTCTTGGCTCACCAAATGGTCGTTCAAAAATAAAGCGGCTATCACCATTATGTCTATTTTAATTTTAGCTTTAGGAGTCATTAGTTATTTTACACTTCCGATGGAATTCCTGCCGACCGCTGATCAGCCTCAAGTATCAGTAGTGGTTATGGGGCAAGGAACGGATGCGGATTCTATGGAAAAACAAGTGACGTCACCGATTGAAGAAGCGGTAGCCGGTGTTAAAGGAAAAAGCAACGTGTATTCGACGACGGGAGACGGCTATTCCAAAATCGATATTTCATTTGAATCCAAAACGGATATGAAAGAAGCAAAAACAAACGTCCAAGAAGCGCTGTCTTCCGTGCAACTTCCAGCCAGCGTATCAAAGCCTAATGTTATTCAATTAAATACCTCTATGATTCCCATCGCAGATATTTCACTCACATTTAAAGAAGGATTAACAAGAAACAATCTGGATCTTGCAGAGAAAAAACTGATCCCTAAATATAAAGACATTAAAGGCATTGCGAGTGTTCAAACATATGGAACAGCGGATTCCTACGTGTCTATTAAAGTTGATAATAAAAAATTGTCACAAAAGAACGTGACGATTGATAAAGTCATCAGCGTGTTAGAAGGAAAAAACGCGTCGCTTGCAGTTGGAGAAAAAGTCATTAATAACAAGTCGAGCAACATCAACGTAACAGGTAAAGTTGACAGCTTGGACAAAGTGAAAAAGCTGCCAGTTGCACCGAATGTAACGCTAGGCGACCTTGCAAAAGTAGAAGTGAAAAAGCCTGAAGGCGTCGTGACGCATATTAACGGAAAAGATGCACTTTTACTTATTGTGACAAAAGACAGTCACTCAAACGCCGTTAGCATTACAAAAGAAGTAAAAAAACTGTCTCAGCAAATTAACAAAGACTATAATACTGTAAATGCTTCTGTATTTTTTGCAACAGGGGACAGCGTACAAAATTCTGTTCATTCCATGATGAAAGAAGTGTTGCTAGGCGCACTTTTTGCGACCATTGTCATCATGCTGTTTTTACGCAGCGTTCGCTCTACGTTTATCACAATTGTATCCATTCCGCTATCGCTTTGCTTTACGCTTTTCCTATTGTCCAAATCAGGCGTTACGCTCAATATTTTAACGCTTGGAGGAGTAGCGGTAGCGATTGGGAGATTAGTAGATGATAGCATTGTTGTCATTGAAAACATCTTCCGGAAAATGCAAAAAGAAAAGTTTTCGCTTGGTTTAATTATTGATGCCACAAAAGAAGTAGGCTCTGCTATTACCGCTTCTACGTTAACGACAGTAGCCGTCTTTTTACCAATCGGCCTTGTAAACGGAGGGCTTCAGGACTTTATGCTTCCGTTTGCTCTAACGCTGACGTATTCATTGCTGTCTTCACTAATTGTCGCACTTACGGTTGTGCCGTTAATGAGTGCAGGATTATTAAAAAATGAAAAAATTCGCAAGCACAAGCAGCCGGTTCGTTTTACAAAGGTCATTACGTGGTCGCTTAATCATAAATGGGTTGTGCTGCTGCTTTCGCTGCTTTTATTTGTCGGATCTATTGGCGCGTACACGATGATGCCTAAAGGAGCGGTTGATAACTCTTCATCTGACTTTGTAGGCACAACGTTAAGCTATCCAAATAACACGCCAATTAAAACCGTAGAAGAAAAATCACTGCAGCTTGAACGCTATATTTTAGCTCAAAAAGAAGTAAAAGAAATATACATGCAGCTTGGTAATACGGACGAAGGAGCCAAGTGGGGAGACGTTGGTTCACCTACTGAAGCTACGTATACGATTACCGTAAAAGACAGTGGAAACACGGATTCACTAATGAAACGAATCCAAAATCAAAAGAAACTCTATGACGGAGGGGATCTTAGCGTAAGTGCTGCTTCACTAATGGGAGCGTCTACTACTTCGATTACCGTTGATGTAATTGGAAATGACATGAACAAGTTAGAAAAGACGGCAAGCAGCATTAAGAAAGAAATAAGCGATATAAAAGGAGTAGACAAAGTTTCTACGAACCAAGACGAAAAGAAAACGATTTACTCTTTAGACGTAGATCCAACAAAAGCGAATACACAGCAAGTAGCGCAGCAGCTTGGCGTTATGCTGAATAAAACGCCGATTGGAGCGATAGATTTAGAAGGCAAGCAAGCAAACGTACTTCTTGAATCTGTCCTGAATCCCACGTCATCAAAAGAGTTAAAAGATATTTCCATTATGACAGAGACAGGACCGTCACCTGTTTCAAAAGTGGCTTCGCTAACGCAAGCTGAAAAGCCAACCAATCAGTTTCATAAAAACGGAGACCCGTATATTCAAGTAACAGCGGATGTCAATCCAGAAAAGCTTTCAGAAATTAATAAGAACATCCAAACAGCGATTTTTGGAGACGGTAAGAATAAAGGACTGTCGATTTCAAAAGATGTTGACGTTGTAATCGGAGGAGCAAGCACTCAGCAAGGAGAAGATTTCTCTGACTTGTTCATTACAATGCTTGTGTCGATTGGTATTGTGTTTTTAATTATGGTGATTACATTTAAAACGATCCGCACGCCGTTTGCGATTTTATTTTCGCTTCCGCTTGCTGCAATCGGTGCCGTTTTAGGATTATTAATCAGCCGCATTCCAGTAGACGTAACGGCTCTACTTGGAGCACTGATGCTGATTGGTATTGTTGTAACCAACGCCATTGTACTATTAGACCGCGTGAAGCAAAATGAAAAGAAAATGATTATGCGCGATGCCATTGTGGAAGCAGCCGCTACGCGTATGCGTCCAATTGTCATGACGTCTGCTGCTACGATTTGTGCGATGCTGCCGCTTTTATTTAAACAAAGCGAAAGCGGAAGCCTTGTTTCTCAAAGTCTTGCAGTCGTTGTAATCGGAGGATTGGCCGTTGCAACTCTTCTTACGCTTGTAGTCATTCCGGTTGTATATGAACTGCTTCATTTCAGAAAATCGAAAAAGCAAAGAATACAGCAAAAACAGCAGGAAGACGTAACGCCGCTATAATGTTTAAAAGAGGCTAGAACATAAGTAATTTAGTTGAAGGAAGAGGCTGTGACAAAAGGATTTTAGACAAAATGAAAACCGAACCATTAATCAAGATGTTTGATTCGTGGTTCGGTTTTCTTGTTAGGGTAAACATAGGTTTCATGTGTGTAAGTCTTTCTAGCAGTTGATTGGAGGGCAAGGCGAAGACTCCTGCGGGAAAAGCGGAACAGGTGAGACCCCGCAGGAGCATATGCGACGAGGAGGCTCAGCGGCCGCCCGCGGAAAGCGAAGCCTTGCACGGAAATCAACTGCGGTGTCACAAGCGGCTCAGCTCATTCTCTCATTTGTTTGTCTTTAGCTGGAATTGATTTGGTTACGTTCCAGCCTCTTTTTTATGAAACTTTTTGACTAGTCAAACGTATAGTTAGATAAAGAAATGGAGGGGTAGTATGTTTGGAATAAAAGAGCAGTGTTCCATTTGTCAAAAAGAAATTCAGCCGAATGAAGAAGTATGGATGCGAATGAAGTATCCAAGTAAAAGAGGCATGACCGAAATTAAAGCTTTCCTACATCAAGAAGCGCAGTTTGTATGCATGGACTGCTTTGAAAAAACAAAAAAATGAGTCAAAGCCGTACTCTTTTCAACATATTGACATAGTATACTTTATAGTTTAATATTTAGATAATTATCTAAATACCTAAATATGATGGAGATGAACTTCAATTGAATGAAACGTTTAAAGCCTTAGCGGATCCTACTCGCAGAAAGATTTTAGAGCTGCTAAAAGAACGGGATTTAACCGCAGGAGAAATTTCCGAGTATTTTAATATGACCAAACCAAGCATCTCAAATCATTTAAAAATCTTGAAGCAAGCGGACCTCGTTCAAGATGAAAAAAGAGGGCAGTTTGTGATTTATTCGTTAAATACAACCGTTTTTCAAGATTTAATCGGCTGGTTTTTCAGCTTTCAGAAAGGAGAGAGTTAAATGAAAAAGCACGTATTTCCTTTAAGCATTACCGTTTTAACACTAGTTGCATGGCTGATTGCACTTCCGCATCTTCCAGCTACGATGCCCATTCACTGGGGAGCAAATGGAGAAGCAGACGGATTTGCCACAAAGATAAATGCAATGATTTTAACAGTAGGAATCATGGTACTTATTTATTTTGTCATCGCCTTTGTTCCGCGAATTGATCCGCGTAAAGAAAATTATAAGTACTTTTCAAAAACGTATAATATCCTGTTAAACGCCGTACTGCTATTATTCTTCTTTGTAAATATGAGCACTATTTTACAGGGGCTGGGCTATAACGTGCCGATGTCGTACATTGCTCCGATTATGGCTGGACTCGTTTTTATCATTATCGGAAACTACTTGCAGCGCGTACGCTCTAACTATTTTATGGGGATTCGTACACCGTGGACATTGAGCAATGAAAACGTATGGAAAAAGACGCATCGGTTGTCGGGAAAGATCTTTTTTATCGGCGGATTGTTAATACTCATTAGCGCTTTTTTACCTGATGGATACAAGTCAGTTATCATGTGGGGAAGTATCGTTCTGTGCGTGGCGGTTCCTTATCTGTATTCGTACGTGGCGTATAAAAAAGAAATGAATATGTAAGCATACCAAAAAATCCGGTGAACATACCGGATTTTTTTATGGATAACATATCAGCCGTAACGCCACCGTTCATGTCACGCCGGCTGATGGGAATAAACAAAGCATAAAGTATGAAACGCGTTTCAGGTCAAGAGCTGCTATAAAAAAACTTACATTTCTTTACGATCGCTTGCTTCAGGCGGCTTTTCAATCCACCCGTTTTTAATCATCACTTCGCTGCAGCGCCCCGCTACTTTTAAGTCTCGTAAAATACACGCTTCACAGTGCCCGACAATATCAAGCCTCATGCTGGTAGTCATTGCCGTTGCGTAATAGGTAATGGCTACTTTAAACATTGCGCCTGCATGAAACGTCATCAGCTTTTCTGAAAAAGGCGCGTGCGTAGACGTTGTGATTTCATTATCCAAAAGCGGAGGCGTATGAAGGTTTTCTTCGTGCATAATGGAAGAATAAAGCTCAATATGCTTGTGGGCCACATCAAGCCCCGTCTCCATGACTTTCCGCACGTCTTTTCGTTTGCTCACTTGTTTAAAAGCAATTAAAAGCGCTTTGGTTGCCATGCTTTTGCGCAAATTAAAATAAATATTTCCCGCTTCCGTTGCGTTTAAAAGGCGCTGCTTTCCGACAAAATCAAGAGCGTAAGCCAAGTCGGTGATCGGCTCTTGTTGTTTCGGATTTAAAAAATAAGGAGCCGGCACATAAAGATTTTTTGCTAAAAGCAGGTCGAGAGACCGATTATATACTTCCATCACGTCCAAATTACACTGATGATAATAATCTCGAAGATCTCGGCGAACGGACACGCTAAATGAAATGCCGTATCCTGCCAAGCCGTGAATCGTCATGTCGTGAAGATACTTGAGCCAAAACGAGTCTGTAAAAAGCGGAGGTGCGTGCAAGTCCACATCTTCATCTGTAAAACCTTTTGGCAGCGGAAAATGTTCAGCATGAAAAATGGCAGTCAGCAGCTCAATATGCTTTTTCGATAGCTCTAGCGAAAAGGCAAACAGCGACCAAATCTCTGCATCCGTAACCGTTGCAAGAACGTGTTTTGCTACACAAACCGCCAGCGTATCCTGCTGATACTGCGCGCATAGACTCGTTATTTCAGGCGAAGTCAAACGCTTGCTTTCTGCGTTCAATTGGCTTTCCTCCTATCTATAAAAATGGCACGTATTTATGAAAAAACAGATAAGTATAGTGTGGACAAAGGTGTGTTAAATTATTCCATAGGTCAAATTGAAATCAAAATAGAAAAAAGACCTCCCCGGTAAAGAGCAGATCTTTATGTATTGGTTTATTTTTTATTCATTTCTTTTTCAATTTCAGGATAGGTAATGCCGTATTTTTTAGAGACGGTAACTAAACCGATAATTTCTTCTTCAGTAGGTGGTCCCACTTGCGGCAGAGGAGCATTTTCAGGAACGGAAGTACCCAGTTCTTTAACGAATGAATCAAAGCCTGCAGGAGAAGCAGTAAGGATAAATTCTGTTTCTTCTGGTCCGGTTACAAAGCGGTGCTGAATACCTCGAGGAGCAAAAACATAATCGCCCGCTTTTGCTTCAATGATTTCTTCTCCTACGTAAAAAATCATTGAGCCGCGCTTTACGTAAAACGTTTCGTCTTCATGTTCGTGAAGATGAAGCGGGGGACCTTGGTTTGCTGGTTTTACTACGTGTGCCACGGCGTAAGCTCCGTTTGTATCTTCACCTGCTACAAGAAGCGTTACTTTTTCATCAAGAAAATGAAATGTATTTTGATCGTGTGGCGTACGGTGAAAAGCGTTTGTTAACTGATTATGAGTTGCTGTCATCCTTTTATCTCCTTTAAAAACATATTTTGAGATTATTGTATACTAATATGGACATTTTGTGTGCAAGATAATAGTTAAAAAGAATTATTTATTTACATTTATTATCTTTTTGTGGTTCTATTGTTATTGTTTGTGGCTTTTCTATAGAATTTTCTTTATCTATTTTCCAAAACTACCCAGTATGCTAACGTAAAGATAGAATTCCTAAATGGATAAGTGATATATGAGATGTAAAAGGAGAGTTTCGATGAAGTTGTTTAAAGATGCCTCTAAACAGGAGCATCAAAATTGGAATAAAGCTGTGTCGGCAGGTTTTTATATACTTTTATTGCTGCTGTTTGTGAACGTAATAATGTATACCTATAAAGGTGCTGAGTTAGTGTCGTCGCTCTTGATGTTTTGGACAGGGATTATTGTGACGTTTGGCTATCAGTTTATTTTAAATCGAAAAAGTGAGAAAAAATGAAAAAACAGCCTTGGCACCGTTCAGAAAAGTTTCTGATGCTGCTGTGCTTTTTTACGCCACCCATTGGTTATGTGGCGGTGATCGTGAATAAGAAAAAGCTAAGCCGAGAACAGTGGCTGAGTAACTTAACAGTAGCGACTATTATAATATCCATATGGCTGCTGAAGTTTTTACCACATCAGTGGGGAACGATTATTTTACTAACGGGAGCCGGAATCTACTGGTATCACCGAATATTGAATAAGTTTAAAAAATAAATATGTCCAGTTATAAAAAGGTTTTATCCATTTGTAAACAAGAATTATGCAATGTTCCCAGACAAGTACATTAATAAATACAAAAAATGCTCTCTAAGCATTTTTTGTATTATTTTTTTGTTCTGTTAGTAGTATAATAGTAACCGTTAGTTAATGAGTATATAGAATTATTATTTTTGAAAAAAATAGGGTTTTTGAGCATTTTATTTCATAATTTAATTTTTTATACCACAGATTTCAGAAGTGGATGACTTTTGACCTGACGTAGTGAAAAATACAACAGCTGAGGTAAGGGAAACATGAAAGATGCCATTATTTTTTTGCACGGAATTGTAGGAAATCACAGCGTATTTGCTAAAGAGATGGATGTATTAAAAAACGACTATTACTGCACTTCGTACGATTTTTATCCTTTAAAAAATGTGAACCTGGATGATTCGTTTTCATTGCAGGTGTTTGTTGAACAGCTTTATACCCACTACATACAAATGAATATTAAAAAAGCTCATTTGTGTGCACTGAGTTTTGGCTGTCTTATTGCTTTGTCATTTGTACAAAAGTATCCACATATGGTGGCCAGCTTAACGTTTATAGGAGGTTACTGCTGTAATGTTCCCTCTGTCTATCATACAAACCTTCTTCAGCTGATGGATAGAAGAAGACAGCTTAGCTACAATGAATGGTTAAAAGAGTGCGTTCGAGCGCTTAACCCGAATCGAAAAGAAATTCTAGAAGACTCAGAAGCTATATTCTTGGAAAGTGCACGTTTGCTACAGCCTTCTTTGTTTGAAAGAATCGTGCGAATAAATTTGGGAGTAAACTCTGAATTTGTATTGCGTGAAGTGAACGTCCCTATTTTATGGATAATGGGAGAGTACGATGAGTTGTATAAAGGAACATTAGGGAACTTAGAACAATACGTTCCTCATGTACAGTATAGAGAGATTAAAAGAGCTGGTCATGTCGCACACATCCACCAGCACCTTCAATTTATGCTGATTTTTAAACCTTTCCTTCGTCAACAATCTTTAGAAAAAATAAGTTTAAACCCTTCTTTTTAAAACCTTAGACACGCAGCAGACAAATTTTTCTCCTTGATATTTCAGAGGAAACAGTTAGAATATGATAAGAATATAAATTTATTCTAAAGATGTAAATAAAAGTGTTTATTAATATATTTTTGCATGTTTTATAGTGATTTTAAATTGAGCCAACCAACTAGGTTGGTTTTTTGCATGAATTCATTGTTTTGAGTGAAAATGGCAGCATATAGTCCGATGTAAATTTAGAACACATGAATATGTTTTTAAAAAAATTAGATTAAGTTTTTACTAACAGGAGGCCATCACGAGTGTCGATAAAGAAAAAGCTATCGCTATTTTTTACTTTGTTGGTATTGTGTATTCTACTGGCGAATAATACGCTGCACTACATTCGGTCAAAAAATAGATTGATAGAATTTAACCAAAAGGAAATTACGCTGGTGACAGAAGAAATTGGGTACGAAGTAGAGAATTCCAAAAACAGTGCTTTATATTTGGAAGATCGAATGGGACAAGAATTACGAACGGCTTCCATTGCGATACAAAATTCGTTACCTGCTGATTACCATGATATTAGCAATGAACAATTAAAAAAATTAGCTGAAAAGGTTATGGTATCCCACATTACATTACTAGCCCCTGTAGGAGACGATATTGTAGGCGTGAGGTCTTCTGATGCTGATGAAGTCAATATGTCTACAAAGGAGTGGGGATTTTGGTATACGTCTTTTAAGCAGCTTCTTTCTAAGCAGCCAGTTACGACGACGCGAGGGGTAACTCTGCCTCATTTCTGGAGCGGGCCAATTGAAGTGGCTTCTAGTAACCCTGATCACATTGATAAATGGGGTTATTATTACGACGGGTCTACTAATTATATTATAAACCCTTATTTCCGCGATAATCATGTGTTTGATGTTGAAAAAAAGTTTGGTCCAACGAACGTTATGAACCGTTTTACCAAAAAGCTTGATGGTGTTCTTGAACTAACTGTTTTTAACCCGGAAACGTTCGGAGAGAAAAATCAAAACGTATATTTGAATGGAAATAAATACATCAGAATAGATGATCGGCCCATTTGGTACGGAACATATATGTATCGAAACACCTCCCATGACAAAAAGTTAATTCACGATGCCTTAAAAACTGGAAAATCCCAAAGTTATCTCACTGAAATCAATCATAAAAAAATACTAAAAACATTAGTACCAATTAAAGAAAAGAACTCTCCAACCTATGTAATAGGTGTTGTCTATGACTACGGACTTATTGAAAAAGAACTGCAGCAAGAATTAATCAAACATTTATTATTGTCTCTTCCTTTTATCTTTCTTGTGCTCATTACAAGCTCTATTTTCTCAACATCCATTACGCGGCCTATTAAACGAATTATGGGGCATGTGAATCAAATTGCCAAAGGTAATTTTGGCAAGGTCCTGAATACAAGAAGGAAAGATGAGCTAGGAGGGCTCGTGGCAAATATCAACGACCTTTCTCATTTTTTGAAAACATATGTGGACGATTTAAAAAAGAGTCAGGAAGAAAGTGAGTATCATGCATACCACGATTTTTTGACAGGGTTGCCAAACAGAAGGTATTTTAAAGAAGAATTAAACAGGCGATTAATTGAGTCGAAGGACAAATCCATTGATCATGTAGCCGTACTATTTATGGATATAGATCGATTTAAAGATATCAACGATACATTGGGACATTCAAAAGGAGACAAGCTCATTCAAATAGTAGCTAACCGTATTAAAGAGTGTCTGCCTTCTTCCAACAGCTTTCTTACAAGGCAAGGAGGAGATGAGTTTGTTATTTTGTTTAGCGACTTTGCCCCAAACGAAGTTGAACTTATCGCCGAGAAGATGCTTGCATATGTTCAGCAGCCTTGCTACATTGACAATGACGAAATTTTTGTCAGCATGAGCAGCGGTTTAAGCTTTTATCCGAATCATTCTACGAACTTAGACACGCTTATTACGTATGCAGACGTGGCCATGTATGCTTCAAAAAGAAACGGCGGAAATAAGGTGACGATTTACCACGACTCTTTAATTAAGAAGCAGACAGAAAGGGTACAAATCGAAACGCGCTTGCGAAAAGCGATTCAAAAAAGTGACATTGACGTTTACTATCAGCCGAAAATAGAAGCAAAGCGCAATGTGATAACCGGCGTAGAAGCATTAGTTCGCTGGAATGACGAAGAGCTTGGATTTGTTTCTCCGGAAGTATTTATCCCTATAGCAGAAGAAGCTGGTTTGATTCACTCCCTGTGGGAAGTTGTCATGAAGAAAGCTTGTTCTCAAGTCAGCAAATGGAACAAGGACCGAAACGAAAAAATGACGCTGGCGGTTAACTTTTCTCCGCGGCAATTTCAAGATCCGATTGTGTTGGTTAATGAAATACAGCAATTTCTTTTGCTCCATCGATTTGATCCCAAATGGTTTGAAATGGAAATCACGGAAAGTACATTGCTGATGAACGCAGAAGAAACGATTAAGGCTTTACATCTGTTAAAGAAATATGGTATATCAATTTCTATCGATGATTTTGGAACCGGATATTCTTCGTTGAGTTATTTAAAAAAATTACCAATCGATTGTTTAAAAATCGACCGGTCTTTTATCCAGGATATTCAAGAAGATTACAGCAACAGTGAAATTGCACAGGCGATTATTAGCTTATCTCAAAGCTTAAAGCTGCAGGTAATCGCAGAAGGGGTAGAAGAAGAATATCAACAAGCGTTTTTAATAAAAAATGACTGTAATCACATGCAGGGATACTTGTTTAGCAAGCCTCTTGCTGCAAAAGATTTTGAAGCAGCGTTTTTAAATTGCTGAAGCAAAACCATCATTTGAAAATAAACTTACTAAGAAAAGGGAAGAGGAAATAGAAATATGGCACTTAGTACACAAAATTTAATTGCTCAAAAATTTTTAGAAACAGTAGGCACGAATTCAACTGAAATAGATAAGAAAATAGGTCAAGCTGACACATTTATGAATGCAGTAAAAGAACTGATTGATTTATGCGGAGATAATCCGGAAAGAGACGGTCTTGAAGAGACGCCGTACCGCGTATTGAAGGCATTTTTAGAATACACGGAAGGCTACCGAGAAGATCCGAAAGCTCATTTGGAAAAAACATTTGATGTGAATCACAATGAATTGGTGTTGATACGAGATATTGAATTTCACTCAATGTGTGAACATCACTTTGCGCCGTTCTTTGGCGTTGCTCACGTTGGGTATATACCGGATAAAAAAATCACCGGTTTATCTAAAATCGCTCGTACAGTAGAAGGATACGCAAAGAGATTTCAAGTTCAAGAGCGTCTAACAAATGAAATTGCAGATGCAATCGAAGAAGTGTTAGAGCCGAAAGGAGTTATGGTGATTATTGAAGCCAAGCATATGTGCATGTGCGGAAGAGGAATTAAAAAATCTTCAGCTTCTACAGCCACTTCATCCGTTCGAGGTACATTTATGGAAAAACCAGAGGTTCGAGGAGAATTTTTATCTCTTTTACAGCGACAAATGTAAAGAAACAAAAAGCCATATAAGCTGAGAAGCAGAAGCGAGGTGAGCTGTATGCAACAGGTTGACGTACTGATTATTGGCGGAGGACCCGCTGGTATCTCTGCTGCCGTGTGGTGTAAAAGGCTAGGCGTTGAGTGCTTGCTTCTTGAAGAACAGGCACAGTTAGGCGGACAGCTGTTTACGATTTATAATGAAATTATTGATTATCCCGGAATACAAGCGGAAAATGGAATTGAAATGCAGCGTAAAATGGTTCAGCATTTTATCGATATGGACTGCTTATATGAAGCGAATACAAAAGTAATTTCCATTGACGAACGTTCTAAAACAGTAAAAGTAAGGCAGCAAGAAACAGAAAAAGAAATTGGCTATACGTATCTTATTTTAGCAACGGGCTCTAGTCAGCGAAAGCTCGGAGTGCCTGGTGAGCAGCAAATGATTAACCGAGGAGAAGTATATTCTGCTTCAGCAGACGGAGAACGGTTAAAAGGTAAAAGGGTTGCTCTCATTGGTGGAGGAGACAGGGCTTTTGAAGGAGCACATCTTTTAGCATCACAAGCAAAACAAGTATATCTGATTCATCGTTCTACGCATTTCAAAGCAAGAGAGCAATATGTTGAAAAAGTTCTTTCCGACCCCGGTGTTAAAGTGATGACAGATACCGAAGTGACGGCTATCCACGGAAAGCATCACGTCACATCGATCGATTTGAAAAGTAAAAACAGTGAATGTAAGAACCTATCGGTAGACGCAGTGCTGATTAGACTAGGCGTAGCGCCCAATGTTGAACTTATTAAAGAAAAAGTCACCACGACACAAAGCGGGCTCATCGTTATTAATGAAGTGCATCAAAGCAGCAACCCAGCTATTTATGCAATTGGAGACGCGTGCACGACTCCCTTGTTTTCTAGTATCAGCTCTTCAGCCGGTCAAGGAGCGATTGTAGCCAAGCATGTATCGAGTCTTTTGAATGATTGATAATATAAAAAAGCATCTATCAAAT